>CAZASK010000005.1:0-85895 GCA_964487845.1 uncultured bacterium | reverse complement strand
CCCGGACAATTATGTTTCCTTGTTAGGGGGTCAATCTTTACCTAAATTGCCCGCTTTCGAGATTTTCGCTGTTTATAAAGGTAGCCATGTATCTCGAATATTTAATTTCTTGTCTTTTTGTGTTTTATATTCCTTATCAACAATGCTTTGATCTTGGTCCAGACCTAATTTTTTGAGCAGCTTTTTCTTGACTTCTTTGCCTTTTCCTAAAATATCAACCACTCTTTTCTCTTCTTGTGGAGTGAGTGAAGTCTTACTTTTAAAAGCATTGATTTCTTCTTCAGTGGTGCCAAGGAGTTTGTAGAGATCGGCTACTTGTCTTTTTTTCATCCATAAAATGAGCCTTCTGAGGATCAAAAGTGGGGGTATGGCTACGAGTGAATCTTCGAGAGTGGGCACATTTTCTCTTTTTTTGATCACAGGTGGGGCAGTAATGATCTCTTTTTGAGGGGGGGCTTCTTCTTTTGTCTCTTCTTGTATAGTTTCTTTTTTGATTTCTTCATTTTCTGAGGCATGAGCTTGCAGTCCTTCAAGGACTGCTTCTCTTTCTTGCTGTATTCTGAGCGCTGCTTCTCGTTTTTGTTCTTGTTCTAGCCTTTCTTGCTCGGCCTCCTCTCTTTCGATCGCTTCCAATTCATCCACAACTGCATCTCGTGGCTTGGGATGAGGCCCTGTGTCCATGTTGTAGAATGAGACGGCGCGTTTTGATACAATTGATTCACCCTTCAGCAGTTTTTTTGTATACATGGCCCGAAGTGCCTGATTGATTTCATTTTCGACTTTATTATAGTTGATTTTCGCCATTAGCTCTTTCCTTTCCCTAGATCTTTAATATACATAAGTTGGTATACCGATGACAGCAAATTTTTAATTTGATATATGAGGGGAAGTACTTGTTATGAGGGAAATATGGAAGAGCTGAAAGCAGATTTAGTAGTGATAGGATCGGGTCCTGCGGGTCAAAAGGCGGCCATCCAAGGCGCAAAACTTGGGAAAAAAGTGGTCATTATTGAAAAAGATGCAGTGCCCGGAGGGGCTTGTTTGTATTCTGGCACCATCCCGTCAAAGACGCTCAGAGAGGCAATTGTCAACTTAACAGATTTTAATAATCGCAGCTTCTACGGTCTGGATCATGCAGTAAAAGAGGTCACTATTGGAGATTTAAACTTTCGACTTCATAAAGTTATCGAAGAAGAAAAAAACATGGTGCTCCGCCAATTTAAAAAGAACAACATACTCCTCTTGCAAGGAACCGCTCGCTTTGAAAATCAGCACCAGCTTCTTGTAATGGATGAAGAGTGGAGGATCAAATATCAGGTTACCGGTGAGTATATTGTTATTGCGACGGGGTCAAAGCCAAGAGCTCCTCTCGATGTCCCTTTTGACAAAGAAGTAGTCGTGGACTCTACAATGCTGCTTGCGCTGAATCGCGTTCCTAAAAATATGATTGTACTCGGTGGTGGGATTATTGGATCTGAATATGCGAGCTTTTTTGCCGCCTTAGGATCACAAGTCACAATTGTTGATAAAAGAGATCATATTTTACCGCTGCTTGATGGTGAAATAGGAATGCATCTGCAGACTGCACTTACTGAAATTGGCTTAAAGGTGCTAGCGAATAAAGAGCCTGAAAAAATCTGGCGTGAAGGAGCGAAGGGCGTCGTGCGCTTTAAGGATGGCACGCAAATTGAAGGAGATGTGATTTTATATGCTCTTGGACGCGCTGCGAATGTAGAAGGGCTTCATCTTCAAAATATTGGCCTGAGCGTTGACTCAAGAGGGTATTTGCCTGTAAATGCTCTTTTTCAGACAAAGCTTACCCATATCTACGCGGTGGGCGATGTGATTGGAGGGCCATGTCTTGCCTCCACAAGTATGGAGCAAGGACGTCTTGCGGCTCGCCATCCTCTTGGAGCGCAGACACATCATTTTCCGAATGTATATCCAATGGGTATCTACAGTATCCCTGAGATTTCGTGCTGTGGATATACGGAAGAAGACTTAAAAGAATTAGGTTTTCGCTATGAAGTAGGCAGAGCCTACTATTGGGAGATCGCAAGGGGTCATATCGATGGATCAAATGTAGGGCTTTTGAAATTGATTTTCCATGCAGATACGCTGGAGCTATTGGGTGTGCACATCATAGGGAGAGGGGCAACAGAAGTGATCCACATTGGCCAGGTAGCGATGAACTTTCATGCCCATATCGATTTTTTTATCGACCAGGTGTTTAATTATCCTACCTATGCCGAGGGGTATCGAGTGGCAGCGCTCAATGGCTTGAATAAAATCAAACATGCGAAATAAGGCATACGCATCCTGCAGTGCAGAATGCGTAAGAAATCGTCTCTACAAAGTGATCTGATATTGGTCTCTACTAGCGCGCTCGAAGTAGGCAATTTTATTGTCTTTGACGAGAGCTTTGAATATTTGTGTCGGCCATTGCTGATCGGATAGCGGCCATGATACAAGAGCCTGCTCCGATTCGTCCTGATCCCATAACTTGTCAGACTGGGGGAGTCTTTCATCGGTATTTAATTGGAGAATAAATCTACGAGGTGCGGTAGGGTCAGAGCTCCTGTTATACTGTGATATTTTTCTATTTATTCTCTCGATAATTGCATCAAGCACTTGCTGCATGGATCGTTTGGTTATTTCTCCGAATCCTTCATTGTGGTCGGTTTCCTCGTGTAATTTCAGGGCCGATGTGTCAAAATGTGTATCAAGTGGGTTTATTTTATCCCCTACTCGGATATTATTTTTTTTATAAAAGTTGTCTACAGTGTTGAGTTTTTCAATTCGCATAAGCTGTTTTTCTTTTACAGTCTTTGGATGTTGAATAAACTCTTTGCCCATGTCAAGTACATCGTCGATCTGCTTTTCCGTCATGGCGTAACCTATCAGACCGCGACTATTTCCAGCCCCTAGAAAGCCGTTTTTTCGATTATCTAAGTACTCTGTATCAATGAGGCCTAGTTGTCTGGGGTTGTCTTTCAATGCAGGTGTATTACGTGGTTCTAGGTCAGAAAGTCCTGTTTTTAATATGAGAATGGCTAATTGATGTACAGTATCGTCTAGTTGATTCCTCTGTGTATACAATGCCTGTTCATTGATGTCGTCGCGAGTAGAGACGATGTCTAGCTTTTTTTCTGCTATAAAAGGAAAGGTTCCTTCATTGCTTTCCAAGGTAAACAGTTGAGCGTCAGGCACGACGAGGTTGTCTAAGTTGTTGTTTAGGCATGCTTCTTTTATTCGTACCATGTTGTCAAAGCGTGATTGTAAAGAAGAGAGCTTATTAGCTGATTTCAGAATTAAATTCGGAAATTTCTGGTGTGTAAATACGTAATTATCATGACTGCTTGTAAACCAAGTGATGTCTGGGTGTTTTTTTTTAGTAGCTATATGCGAGGCTGCGATTTCCCGAAGAGCATTGCGTGCTGCCTCGGAAATTTCAATGTTTTTTTCTAATTCATTTTTTGCATCAATACGAGTAAACACTCTTTGCTTTGGCGATGGAAGAGGGATGATTTGCTTCGGGATTTCGATAGTTTTTTTTAATTCATTTTTTATATCGATAGGAGTAACCACCTTGTGCTTCGGTACAGAAAGAGGTATTAATTGAATGACTGGAGCTTGCTGGACTACGCGCTTGATGGCAAGATCGCCGTCTTCTTTTTTCTTGATTGGCGTAGAAGGGGCGGTTTTTTTAGCATCTACCCTGACAGCCCACATTTTAGGCTTTTTCTTAGACTTTTGCTTTTTCTGTTTAACGGTGATTTTCTTGTTTATACGCTCGTTGACAGCCGCATGTTTTTTTTCCCCTTTTTCCTTGAAGATCTTATCGAGAGTGTCTACAAGTTCTGCCGTTGCTGTCTTTTTCTTTTTATCTGTGAAAGTTATATGAGCTAGTGCATGCCCTGTTTTTTTGCCCAGACAGATGTGTGTTTTGTTATGCCACTGTGGTTTTTTATGATTGCTTGTGCATGTGAGAGTATTCATAATATTCCTTTTATTAATAATATTTTATAACATGGAAACATATCTAATATTTCGCGTTATCATTCCAATATTATATTATTTGTTACTATATTTATGCAATGGTGAGTGTAAGTGTTGTATTATATTTGTTGTTTTATATTATTCGCAGTTTGGATATAACTTTTTCGTATTAAATCAGTTTTTGTATTATGAGGATAGTTTATGAATATTTTAAATCACAATACTATTGGGTTGGGGAAAATAGGGCCTGTTGAGCGCGTCTGTGACGGGGTTTTTGCTGCCCAAGCAATAGCTCCAGGTGGGGAAAAAATCTATTTTGGTATCGAGACTATAGATGATAGTGATAAGGGAAAATGGGGATTATATAAGAGTGAAGTAGCAATGGTAGTAAATGGAGAGATTTGCGGTGAGTCTATAGGAAGCTTCGTTGAGCTTGGGTCACGTGTGAATGATATGGGTGGACTGAAGGAATTTCTTAAAACACGGACATATCCCGAGTATTGGACAAATGATTCAGAAAAATTCGAGACGCTCTGCAAAAAGTTAGGAGAGCGTAATATTACAGTTCATAGTACTAAAGCAAAGGAGCTGTCAACCATCCCTTACGCCTCAGGTGGTGTAAATGTGAATAGGCAGACGCATATGGTCTATGCATCTAAATCTCCAATTTTAGGAAGGATCGATTTTGTTTCGAAGTCGGTTGGGTTTAGAGGTTATGCTGAGCAATATGGTGACATCATTATATCTGTCGGTGTGACTATTAATGATCTGGTAGAAAATAGAGGGATCTTTAAGAATCCTTTGATGGTTGTTGAGGGAGGTTATTCGGGAATGGCTATGATGGCTCATAGTTTTACCTGCATGGCTATTGAGAAAAATTGGCCTGAAGTGCAAACGTTTAAAGTACGACCTTTGAAAAAGATGGCTGAAATTTTTATAAATTCGTTACCTAAAAATGAAGTAACCATCAATGGAATTCGTGGGGATGAGTATGATCTAGGATTTGAATATGAACAAGATATTCAAGTCCCTGTAAAAGTCCTTGCAAATCTTCATCGTGCAAACTAGTGTGCAAGCATTAGACCTCTTATGCAAGAGGTCTAATGGTATACAATCACGAACTTGTCAGATGTTTCATGCCGATTTCATCGCCTTGCGCAGTTAAGAGAATGGACTGATCAGATGAAAGCTCGCCACGCAAGATAGCATCGGACAACATATTTACAATTTTTTC
This sequence comes from uncultured bacterium, assembly GCA_964487845.1. GTDB lineage: Bacteria > Chlamydiota > Chlamydiia > Chlamydiales > FEN-1388 > CAZASK01. The sequence continues at coordinate 80,662 of CAZASK010000005.1, read as the reverse complement.
TTGGATAAGACGCTTGAGTGGGCGAGCTCCAAAGAGGGGGTCATATCCTTCAGTGCTCAACATATTGAGTACTTTTTCTTCCCAAGAAAGTGTGATTTTACGGTCAAGCAATCGAATCGCCAGACGACGTAATTGTATAAGAGCTATTTGCTTCATATCCTCTTTTCTGAGAGGTAAGAATGGTAAAATATCGTCAAGACGATTCAAGAATTCTGGGCGGAAGTGTTCATGTATCACCGGCTCTAAAATCGATAAGATGGCCTCTTTTGTAAGAAGTTTTTTCTCTGATTCTTGCTTTTGTAAAAGAAGATCGGAGCCTAAGTTGGAAGTCATGATAATCAAAGCGTTTTTGCAATCGACAAGGCGTCCTTTGCTGTCAGTGATTCTTCCTTCATCAAACATCTGTAATAAAATATTGAAGACGTCATGATGTGCTTTTTCAATTTCATCAAATAAAACGATAGAATAAGGCTTATGCCGCAAAGCTTCTGTGAGCTGACCGCCTTCGTCATAGCCTACATAGCCTGGAGGCGAGCCTATAAGCTTGGATACAGAGTGTTTTTCCATATATTCAGACATGTCAATACGGATAATAGCTTCTTCCTGATTGAACAGCTGTTCAGCTAATGCCTTGGCAAGTTCTGTTTTTCCAACCCCAGTAGGCCCTAGGAAAAGGAATACGCCGACAGGTCGTGATGGATCGGATAGGCCGGCTCGTGATCTTCTGATAGCCTCGCTGACAGCGATGATTGCAAGCTCTTGGCCAACGACGCGTCCACTTAAAGTCTCTTCGAGCTTAAGGAGCTTTTCAGCTTCTTGTGAGAGCATCTTTTGAACAGGAATTCCCGTCCACTTGGAGACTACATGGGCAATGAGCTGGTCATCGACTTCTTCTTGCAGTAAGCGATTCGGTGTATCTCGCAACGTGTTCTCAAGGTCTGAAATCTCTTTTTGAAGTGCGGGGCCTCTACTATAGCGAAGCTCAGCTACCTTTTGATAGTCACTTCTTCTCTCAGCTTCTTCTTCTTGAAACTTGAGTTGCTCTATTTCATTTTTTTTCTTTTTAAGCGTGTCAATCAGCCCCTTTTCTTGTTCCCAGTGTGCTTTGAGAGCGCGTAATTCTTCTTGTAGCTTGCTAATTTTTTGTTTGATTTTATTGGTCTCTTCACGGCTCGTGGGGCTATCTTCTCTCTTTAATGCCTCTAATTCAATCGTATATGAAGCAAGTTCACGCTCTTTCGTATCTATAGGCAAAGGCCTGCTTCCGAGCTGCATGCGAATGAGGCTAGCTGCTTCATCAATTAAATCAATTGCCTTGTCAGGAAGATTTCTATCCGTGATATATCGCTTCGATAATAAGACAGCTGCATGGACAGCAGATTCTGTAATACGGACTCCATGAAAAATTTCATATTTTTCCCTGAGTCCGCGCAATATAGCAATACAGTCTTCAGTCGTCGGCTCTTCAATTAAAACGGTCTGAAATCTACGCTCTAGGGCCGCATCTTTCTCGATATATTTTTGATATTCATTGAGTGTAGTCGCTCCAATGCAATGCAGCTGTCCTCTTGATAGGGCTGGCTTTAATAAGTTGGCTGCATCCATTGAGCCTTCTGCAGAGCCAGCGCCAACAAGAGTATGTACCTCGTCGATGAAAAGGATGACCTTCCCATCACTTTGTTCTACCTCTTTTAAAATGCCTTTTAACCTTTCTTCGAATTCACCGCGGAATTTTGTGCCAGCGACAAGGCTGCCCATATCTAGCGTAAAGAGCTCTTTGTTTTTTAATGAATCAGGGACATCTCCTTGTACAATGCGGTGAGCAAGCCCTTCTGCAATTGCAGTCTTTCCTACGCCTGGTTCACCAATAAGCATAGGGTTGTTTTTTGTTCTACGGCTCAAGACTTGAATCGTTCTTCGGATCTCTTCATCTCGCCCAATTACAGGGTCGAGTTTGCCTTGTCTTACAAGTGTGGTGATGTTTCTGCAATATTTTTCTAAGGCTTGAACTGATGATTCTGCGGTAGGAGAGTCCATATGTGTGCTACCTCGTATTTTTTGAATGTGTGCTTCTACTTGTGCAAGGGTAAGAGACGATTTTTCTTTCCATGTAGAAAAGGGCTTTTGCGCATGCTTCCAATAGGCGATGAAAAGATGGTCCGAGCTGATATAGCTGTCTTTCCACGCGGTCATGACAGCATGAGCCTCTTGTAGTCTATTTTGCAAAGATCTTGCTGGCTGCGGCTGTTGCGTTACGCCTGAATAGGTTGGCAATGTCTTTAGGAGAGCGCTTGTCTCCGTAAGCAGCTGATCACGTGAAAGGTGTAGGCTATTGAGGATAGAGCAAAAATAGCCATCTTGATCTTGCAATAAGCCATAGAGCAAGTGCATGTCTGTAATTTCAGTATGAGAATTTTGCTGCGTGTATGTCAGTGCTACTTGGATGGCTTGAGCGACAGCTTCAGTGTAGTTTGGTTGCATACTACCTCCAGATGTTCTGTGCGGCCATTATAGCCGAGAAAAGATATTTTGGCTATTGCTATTAGGACACAGTCCGCAAACGGACCATGCCCTAATAAGATGAGTTACTTAGACTGTGGTGGTGTTGTTTTTATTCTGGCTCTCATTTTCTCGTTTCTTGTTTCGTTATAGAGTTTGTACCAATTTTCTCCACTGCCCTTTTCTACGACTACCTTATCGCCAAGTTGCCAGTTAGCTGCCTTACGTTTTAATACTGTGGGCACTTCAAATGTTTGTCCATTGTCTAAGGTTAAAAATTTACCCCCTTCACGATTTTCACTGATGGTGGCTTCTTGTTCTATAGGCGTTGCAGTTTGTGCTTGAGGAGCAGCTGGAGTTGGTTGTGCGCTTGTAGAGGGTTCAGTCGCAGCGATTTTTTGTGGCGCTGCAGGTTCTTGAGGTGTGGCTTCTGGAGGTATTGGAGGATCTTCATCAGTGTCCAGTGTTGCAATTGCTGCCTTTTCCTTTGGAGAAACATTTGATTCTGGTGGGACAGGTTTTGCACAAGCTGTAAGAGTTTCTGTGCAGGTAGGGCATGCCATGCAAGTGGGGCATTCTTTCGATTCAGTTTTTTTTACAGGCTCTGCGTTGTTTTGTTGTGAAGTAGAGTCGTGTACATTATCACCGGCTGATAGCGAAAGCGCAAAACCGCACGCTGTCAGCAACATGCCTTTTCTGATCACTTGCCAAGAAAATAATCTGCCCATTGGGGTGCTCCTTTAAGTTTACTGGTTATAAAATCTCTTCTCTATGAGGGTGCACTATTAGCAAGGACCGTCTCTCCGCTGTCTACATTATTGAGTATGTAAGGGTAGAGGTAGTCTTCTCCTTGTGTTACGCGCACACGATCATTTTTTTGCCATTTACGCACTCGAATTTGATCAGCCGGAGCAATCTTCCAGCATGTGTTGTCCTGCAGCTCCAAAAATTCTCCTTTTTGTCGTACAGAGGACACTCCAATTGTATTGGAATAGTATTCTGGATTTTCTGGGGGCTTTTCTCCAGTATGAGAGGCCTCTGTCTGCAATTCTGCATCTGCAACCTGTAGGCGTGCTGTGTTTCTTAATCGATAGGGGCGAAATACATTTTCTGTTGTTTCGATTTGAATAGGGTCATTTCTTTGCCAGCGGCGTGTCTTATATCGATCAAAAGGAGAGATGATCCATATAGAGCCATCTTTCAGCTCTATAATTTCTCCATCATTTCTGACTTTATCAATTATTTTATTGGCAGCCTTTTTTTCTTTCATCATCTCTTCTTGTTCGTGCGTTTGAGATGCCTGCCGGTCTGGGACTGGTTTTGCATATGATGGCCACTCTGCTACCCACTCTGGAACTGTCTTTGCTGGATGATAGGAATTCGATTGATCTAAAACCATCTTTGTCCAGCGGGTAATCCACGCGGCAAGATCTTGTTTTTGAGCTTGTGTGAGCGATGCTACACCTGTTTTTTTCATATCTTCGCTCGTCATCACCGAATTGAGCTTCAGTGTCTCATCTGCATATGCAAAAGAGGGGCTGCAAGTAAGGAAAAATAAAATGAAAAAATAGAGCATAACAGCCTTTTTAACTTTCGTTTTCCTCTTATATCTAGTTGCTACTATTTTGTAAATATGGTGAGTTATAATAGAGGGTGTATTGTAGCTCTTCAATCGGTTGTGGAATTTTCATAGATCGTAGAGGAATTGTAGAGAGAGCGTTTTCAAGATGTTGCTTTGCTGCGGGGATATTGTTTCTTTGAAGATACAAGCAACTAAGAAGATATTCTACCGTGGTATCGCGAGGAAGAAGTGCGCTTCTTTTTTCTAATTGTTTGATAGCATCTTTAGGTTGGTCTAGTTCGAGGTAGCATAAGGCTAAATGGAAAAGGGCAGAACGAAATTGAGGATGCTTTGCAAGAGTGCTTTCTAAAGCTTCTTTTTTAGCAAGAATGGAGCTTCTTTTGTCAGTAGTGAGCAAAAATAATGGCTTGATTGCCTCTTGTGGTATCTCGTATTGCAAAATGTCATCTACGAGAGAATTTTGGCAAATGCTGTCACTTTTTGCTGTTTTTGATGCCTTGAGATGCTGTTTTGCCTCTTCTCGCTTGCCCATCATATATAAAGAAGTGCCTGTAAGCTCGTAGAGTAAGGCATCATCTTTAATAAAAAGAGCAGCTTCTTTGTAGAGCATATAGGCTTTTTCATAGTCTTGCGCTGTGAGTGAAAGCGAAGCTTGGTTGATAAAGGAAAGGCCAAGTACTTCTTTCAGTTGGCGTAGATAGAGAAAGCGGCAGTTGATGCCCAGGTAGTCGCTATCTGCAATATGAACGCCTCGCATGGTGGGTTCGATATTGCGATTTTGATATCTCAAATAAATATGTCCCGGGGGAGTGACGATTTCTAAAGGGAGGTCAAGGCGCTGTGCGAGGGCTAGATAGAGGATGCTGATGCCGAGGCATACTCCACGACGTTCATTGACGACTGATGGGAGCAATGAAAAAATATCGATATTTTCTTGAAATGTAGACTGAGGTGGAAAGCGAAAGCCCATATCCATGAACAGCAAGGTATTAATAGCATCGATTTTTTGATGTGCAGTAGAATTTTTTGGCAGGCGACATGCAATTTGTAGAGCCATTAAATCAACCATTGCACGCATTTGTCTGCGCTTCTGTGGATCAGAAAGAAGGAGTTGACCGAGAGCTTCGGTGATATCAATATCGGAGCTTTTAAGTGCAAGAAGCTCGCCACGAGAGGTAATAGTAAATCCAGGCAAAGCACGGTTAGCGAGTTTTTGGGATGCCTGATCGATGAGTGCGATTGCTTCTTCGGATAAAGAGTTGTGTGCGACGTGGTGTCCCTGTGCGAGTAAGAGAAAAGAAGAGATGTCGCAAGCAAACAAGAGCTCTTTTTTGCATTCTTGTGTATGGTCCAGGTTCATCAATGTAAAAAGAGTGTTGAGAGCTTCTCTGCCTTCCGGGCTTGTTTTATAAAGGTCATAGAATGCAGCATGTTCAGCAATCGAGGAAGGGTCAAGACTGTCTAAAAGAGCTCTTCGCTCGTTTGCAGGAAAAGAAGAAGCGATCAATACGCTCATCATGCATATATGTATGCCATTCATATGGCTACGAAGTGTACATCAATAAGATTTTTATGTATACTCACACCATTAGAGGAATAGATATGTTAAAAAGCATGACTGCTTACAGTAGATTTGAAAAGCAGTTTAAAAAATTTGATATCACTGTCGAGATGCAGTCAGTCAACAGAAAGCATTTGGATATCCAGTGTCAGCTGCCGCAAGAAGCGTTGGCTTTCGAGTCAGATCTTCGATCTCTTCTTTCTACGAGTATCGGCCGCGGGCAGATAACGCTTCATTGTGCGATCCATTACAAAGAGGAGCTGCCCTATGATGTGCAGATTTCCATGCCCCTCGCTAAAAAATTACAAATGAGTCTGGCTACGTTAGTAGGCGAACTTGGCTTATCTTCTTCTCTTGCGGAGCAGCTATGGGTAGCGAGCGTGCAAAAAGAACAGGTAATCACCATTCAAAAGTTAAAAAAAGCGGATGAAAAACTGCGTACAGCCCTTCTTGATGTAGCAAAACGCTCTCTTGCTCAACTACACACGATGAAAATAAAAGAAGGCGGCTATATCCAAAAGGAATTTGAGCGACGCCTCTCTGAGATGAAAAAGCGGATAATGGCAATAGCAAAGCGTATGCCTACTGTAATAGCTGCATATAAAAAACGGCTGCAGGAGCTTTCCTCGAATTTAGAGATGCATGAAGGGGCTTTAGATGAAAATGCCATCAGCAAACAGATGATCCATTTTGCGGATAAAGTCGATATTGCAGAAGAAGTAAGTCGTTTTACCTATCATCTTGCGCACATAGGTCAAATTCTCAAAAGCAAAGAGAGCTCGGGAAAGCTGATTGAATTTGTATTGCAAGAGCTTTTACGAGAGGCTAATACAATAGGGTCCAAAGCGCAGGAGTCGCTTATAAGTACAGATATTATATTGATCAAAGCAGAAATTGAGAAAATGAGAGAGCAAGTGCAAAATGTCGAATAGTGATCGTTTGTTGAGCTCGAGAGAAAAAGGACTTACTTTCGTTGTAAGCGCGCCTGCAGGAGCTGGTAAAACAACGCTTGTAGAAAAGCTAGTCGCAGAGTTCGAGACAGCGGTATTAAATGTATCGTGGACTACGCGTCCACAGCGCGTAAACGAAGTGGCAGGCATTCACTACTGTTTTGTCTCAGAAGAGCAGTTCGAAGAGAAATTGCAGCAGGGGCACTTTTTAGAGCATGTTACCAATTTTGGATATCGATATGGAACTGATAAAGAGTATATTGAGGCTGTAAAAAATGTAGGAAAAAACATTTTTTTGATTATCGACACTCAAGGCGCCGAGACTTTGATGAAAGTATGTGAAGCTGTGTATATTTTTATCATGCCGCCTTCTCTACAAGAATTAAAAAAGAGACTTATCAAGCGTGGCAGTGAAACAGCGCAATCGATGCAATACCGACTCGATCGAGCAGAAGATGAGATAACAACAGCCTCTCGTTACGATTATGTGATTGTCAATGACGATTTAGAGAGAGCATACCAAATTTTAAGAAGTATATATATTGCTGAAACGCACAGAGTGCAAAAGGAGAAAGCATGAAGAAAAATCCTACAGATCGGCTGACAAATGAGTCGTTGCTTAAAAAGTTTAAAAGTCAGTTTGATCTTGTCCGTTATGCTATAGGGATTGCAACAGACGTTACGCTATCAGGTCGTGAGTCAGGAAAATTCCATTCTCACAACCTCGCATCTGATATTTTGACAGATATTGCAGCAGGAAGGGAAGTCCCTGGAGAAGATGACAGAGATGAGGAGTAGGTAATGAATGGATCGATCGAAGAATTAGGCCAAAGCGCGGTTTGGGTATTGCTGCTCGCTTTTTTCTTTGTATTGATCTTCATGGCAGGCGTTCTTTTCTTTGGATGGTGGGTTGCAAAAAAAAGGGGTACGGTAAGTCCCTTTAGCAAAAAGCCAATGATGCTTGGTGTGGATATGCCCTTTTCTATAGCCAAGCAGATAGAGGAGTTTGTAAAAAGCTTACCGCAGCCTGAAAATCCACCTTTCGAGATGTCGAAAGCTGCCGTATGCCGTGAAACAGGACGTATTATCCCCAACGCTGTGATGCGTGGTGAAATCGTGCGACTCACTCCTCGTTATATCAATGAGCGATATCCGGGAAACTGGGTGTCATGGGGGAGTCTTACAGAAGAACAGAAGGGGATTGTGAAATTACATCATCGTGAAATTCCTGCATATCAAATGGAGCACTCGTCGAGAAATCGATTTCCACAAAATGCAGAGCAATACTATGCAGTAATGAAGCCAGGTCCCTTATATGTCGATATGACAACAAAAACATTTTTGGGATGGCTTGTGGCTCCAGGAACCTATTTTGAGGTCCTTGTTGTCAAAAAGCCAGACTTTGAATCAATAGAAGAAGTGTTATGACTCAAAAAATTCTTATTACAGCAGCGCTCCCTTACGCAAACGGAAATATTCATTTTGGCCATTTGGCGGGGGCATATCTGCCTGCGGATTGTTATGCAAGATTCATGCGCCTATCAGGTCACGATGTGCTTTTCATTTCAGGATCTGATGAATATGGCATTGCAGTTTCTATGAGTGCTGAAGTGGCAAAGCGATCGCCTCAGCAGCATGTAGACATATATCACAAAGAAAATGAAGCGCTATTTCAAAAAATGGCAGTCTCATTTGATCATTACTCGAGAACCACATGGCCAGGCCATGTAGAGACAACGCAGCAGTACTTTTTTGACTTATTGGCAAATGGTTTTGTAGAAGAAAGAGAATCTGAGCAGCTCTACTCTCCTCAAGACGAGAAATTTCTAGCGGATCGTTATGTTGTAGGAACTTGTCCGAAATGTGGCTTTGAGCAAGCACGAGGAGATGAATGCACAAAGTGTGGAGCAAGTTATGAAGCAACAGATTTATTGCAGCCAAGATCAAAGCTAACCAATAATCCGCTTATCCTAAAGAAGACAACAAATTGGTATCTCAGGCTCGATCTGATGAAAGAAAAACTGGCTAGCTGGCTGAGTACAAAGGAGTGGAAGCCCAATGTCGTGAACTTTGTAAAAAGTTATATCGACGATGTAAGACCGAGGGCTATTACACGAGATACCTATTGGGGTATTCCCGTTCCTCATGAGCGAGGGGCTGGAAAAGTGCTCTATGTGTGGTTTGAAGCGCCTATCGGGTATATCTCGGCGACAAAAGAGTGGGCGATAGCTCATGGCGACAAAAAAGCGTGGGAAAAATATTGGTTGGATCAAGAAACGAAGCTTGTTCAGTTTGTTGGAAAAGATAATATTCCATTTCATGCGGTGATTTTTCCTGCAATGACGATGGGGCAAAACACCCCGTATAAACTTGTGGATGAATTGGTCGCTAATGAGTTTTATAACTTGCAGGGCAGACAATTTAGTAAGTCAGATGGATGGTATATAGACCTCAAGCAGGCACTTGAAAGATATTCTGCTGATCAAATTCGTTACGCCATCTGTTCAAATGCTCCAGAATCTCAAGATTCTGAGTTTACCTGGAAAGATTTTCAAATGCGTGTCAATAGTGACTTAGCAGGAAAATTTGGCAACTTTGTCCATCGTGTGTTGACATTTGTGAGGAAAGAGCTGCCTGGATCTTTACCAAAGCAAGGAACTCTCTCTTTGGAAGATGAGGAATTTTTGCGAAATATTGACTCAAAATTTGAAGAAATCAAGGCGAGTTTTTCCAGTTTTCGAGTGCGCCGTGCGTGTCAGCTGATTATGGAGCTTGCGCAACTAGGAAATGGATACTTTGATTTAAAAAAGCCATGGAAGGCAGCAAAGAGTGAGGAAACGAGAGAAAGTATGGAGACAACACTCTATGCCTGTCTTGAGTGTATACGAAGGCTTGCTCTTTGTTCATCATGTGTGGTTCCACAGGCGGCGAATTTGATCTGGAGCTTTTTGGGAATGCCAGGATCTATCGAAGAGTGTACGTTCGAAAAAGGATTGCAGCTTCCGATGGGCGTATTGCAAGAGCCAAAAGTTTTGTTTCGAAGAATCGAAGATGCAGAGGTTGCCCAAGAGATACAGCTTCTTGAGAGCTCTATATAGTCGATTAAATTTTGGATGGAGCATTTTGACCTGCGTGAAAGCCTCGGGATTAAACGATCATAAATGGCCCAATATTAAAATATGGAGCCATTTATGATCGTTTAATCCCGAGAGCTTTGACGCGGTGAAAATGCGCCATCGAAAATTTAATCGACTATATAAATGCCTCTGTGAGGCCTGTATAGCGAGCTTCTACATCTTGGTTGCGTACAGAAATAGCGAGAGCTTGTTTTGTGCCAACCACGATCACGAGCTTTTTCCCTCTCGTCACCCCAGTGTAGAGAAGGTTTTTTGTGAGCATCTTGAAGTGTGTGGTGTGGACGGGCATCACAATACAAGGGCATTCACTTCCTTGATATTTGTGGATAGAGACAGCATAGGCAAGGACGAGGTCATCTAACTCGGCAATTGTATAGACGACGTCTCTTTCATCTACCGTGACGAGAAGCTCTTTTTCTACTTCGTTGATCCACTTTACAAAGCCGATGTCTCCATTAAACACCTCTTTTTGATAATTGTTTTTGAGCTGCATCACCTTGTCTCCAATTCGGAAATGGGTGAAGGATGGTTTTGCATGCTCAGTAGGGGGTGTGAGGATGTTTTGGAGTTCGTGGTTCAGGGCGTCAATGCCGCAAATGCCTTTTCTCATTGGAGCAAGCACTTGCACATCTTTTTTTGGATCAAAGCCATAACGCTCAGGTATTTTTTTTGTAGCGAGCTCAAGAATAGTCTGGGTGACGACAGCAGGCTCTTTGGCTTCGACAAATAAGAAATCGGAGCGATCGAAGTTCTTTGTATAGGGCATCTTTCCTTCATTGATACGATGGGCGTTCACGATGATGCTAGAGCCCTTTGCCTGACGAAATATTGCCGTAAGTTGTGTGACTGGAATTTGCTTTGAGGCGATGAGATCTTTTAAGACGTTTCCTGGGCCTACGCTTGGGAGCTGATTACTATCACCAATGATTACTACTCTTGTTTTGTTGTGGATCGCGCGTAGAAGCTGATACATTAAATAGGTATCAATCATACTTGATTCATCGATGATGATGAGATCTGCATCAATAGGGTTGTCTCTGTTGTATTTAAAATTATTGGTGAGAAAGTCATATTTTAAAATGCGATGAATAGTAGAAGCATACATCGTTGTAATTTCAGTGAGTCGTTTTGCGGCACGTCCTGTTGGGGCGGCAAGGATGATTTTTGAAGTAAGCTTTGAGAAGATGCCGACAAGTGCTTTTGTGATGGTGCTTTTTCCAGTACCTGGTCCGCCTGTAATAATAGAGACCTTCTCTTGCAGCACTTGCTGGATAGCGGCTTGCTGTTCTGGGGCAAAGTGGATATGAAGTTTTTCTTCGACCCATGCAATTGCCTTGTCTATGATGACATCGCGCACTCCAGATGGGTGCTTTTTGAGTCGCATTGTTTCCACTGCAATGCCCTGTTCACAGACAAAGAGTGTCTTTGCCCACACATAGAGCGTGCCGCATGGTTTTTTTCGAATTTCCACAAGCTCTTTATCAAGCATGTGGCCAAGTGCTGTTTTGATTGCTGAGGCGTCTACTTCAAGAATATTTTTGGTCCGCTCAATGAAGAGGTCGAGAGGGAAGGTGACATGACCTTCTTGAGAAATTTCAAACAAAGAATAGTCGATTCCAGCTTGAATCCTCTCAGGAAAGTCATGGGTAAATCCCAGGTGTTTTGCTATCTCGTCTGCGAGGCGAAAGCCAATGCCATGTACATCTTTTGCAAGCTGATAAGGATTCTCTCGTATTTTTTGAAGGGCATGACTGCCGTAGGTGCGTAGAATTTTCCGAGCGTAAGCTCGGCTGATGCCATACCCTTGTAAAAAGATCACCACTTCTTGGAGTGTTTTATGCTCTTTCCAGGATTGAATGAGTGCCTCTTTCCTCTTTTCCCCCAAACCTTTTACTTCGTCTAATCTGTCCGGCCATTTATCGATAACATCGAGTGTGTGGTTGCCAAATAGTTGCACTATTTTGTTTGCGAATGAGGGGCCGATACCTCGAATGGCACCAGATCCGAGAAATTTTTCAATGGAGGCGGCATCTTTTGGTAGTTCGAGCTCATAGCTCGACACTTCAAATTGCAGACCATGTTTGGGGTGGCGCTTCCACTCGCCAGTGCAGCGTATGATTTCTCCTATCTGTATCGCGGGAAGCACGCCGACGATGGAGATCGGCTTTTTTTGAGAAGAGATGAGTTGCGCCACAGTAAAGTGGCTCTCTTCATCGCAGTAGGTGAGGTGCTCGACTGAGCCTGTTATTTCTTCCATAAGGAAGAGATGGTAGCAGCTCAAAAAATTATAAACACCAGTTATCTTTATATTCAAATACGATATACTGTCGTCTGAATATACAAATGAAGTGGTAAGATGTCTCGTTATACAAAAGAAAGTCTTGATATACTCAGGCAAAAAGTTGATTTAGTCGATGTTTTGCGATCTCATCTGCAGCTCAAGAAAGCCGGCGGCTCTTACAAGGCTCTTTGCCCTTTCCATGACGAAAAATCGCCTTCTTTTGTTGTTCAAAGTGGGGATACTCACTACCATTGCTTTGGCTGCGGGGCGCATGGCGATGCCATCCAATTTTTGATGCAGCATTTGCGTATGACCTTTTCTGATGCTGTCGCTTATCTTGCAGATCGCTTTTCTGTGGTCTTAGAAGCGCAAGATGCCAAAGAAGAAAAGGGAGTGAGTCGATCGCGGCTGAAAGAAGCACTCGATGCAGCAGTTAGCTTTTTTCAACACTATCTTCTCTACTCTGAAGAGGGTGTTGTAGCTGTTCGATATCTGATGAAGCGAGGTCTTGATTTACCCTTTATCCAAGCCTTCCAAATCGGCTTAGCACCACGTCAAGAGGGGTTGCTGCAGTCATTTTTACGATCCAAGCGTTTTACAGATGAGGAGATGATAGAGGCGGGTCTTTTTGCAGTGCGAGGAGGTCAGGTTCGCGATTTTTTTCAAGAGCGTATTACTTTCCCTATCCATGATGCAACGGGAAGCTGCATAGGCTTTTCTGCAAGAAAAATTCGTGATGAAGTTTTTGGCGGTAAATATATCAACACAAGAGAGACTCCTCTGTTTAAAAAGTCAAAGGTGCTCTTTGGTCTCCACCACTCGAGAAAGCGGATTGCAAAAGAAGGGCATGCTATCATTGTAGAAGGCCAGCTTGACGCATTGCAGCTTATCTATCATGGCTTTGACTATACGGTGGCGTCACTGGGGACTGCTTTTGGTGAGGATCATGTGCGAGAGCTGCAGCGTCTGGGTGCAACACGTGTGTATCTTTTATTTGATGGCGATAAAGCAGGGAGAGAGGCTGCCATAAAAACGGGCCACCATTTTCAAAAAGCAGGGATAGAGGTGATGGTAGCTGTCGTTGATTCGGACATGGACCCGGATCTACTGCTAGCAAAAGAGGGGCCTTGCGCGGTAACACGTGAGCTTCTTGCAAGTAAAGAATATCTAGCCTTTTTTATTCATGAGCTATCACAAAAATATAATCCACAGTCGCCTGCAGAAAAACAAAAGATAGTCGATGAAGTGAAGGCGAAGGTAGCGGAGTGGACTAATTCTGTGATGGTACACGAAAGCTTGAAAAAAGCAGCGCGCATTTTGGGGCTGCCAGAAGATCTGGTTGGCTTGGATTTGCCGCAAAGAGGTGCTGTTGCAAAACAGTCTGCTGTAGTTACGCCGCTCAAAAGCATCGACCCAAATAGGATTTTAGAGACAGATCTACTGCGCTGGTTGATCGTCTGCCGTGATATGTTGCCCGAGATGCTTCATGTTGTGCAAAAAAATTTGAGCATAGATGATTTTAAAGAACCGCTATCACAGATGGTGTATAAAGAGATACTTCAGAAGGCAGAGGCGGGAAAACCATTTGACCTTGTTGAGTGTGCTCCACAAGTTGAAGCGGAAGAATTTTCCGATTACCTCTCTCTTATTTTGAATAAAAAAGTAAATCGTGAAAAAGCGCGAGATCTATTTGTGAATACTATTCAAAAGATAAAAGAACGCAACTGGATGCAAGAAAGAGAGCTCATCAAAGTAAAAATTCACTCTGGAATGGCAGGAGATGACGAGGTATTAGCTCTCGTAAGAAGATTTGATGAACTGAAAAAATCGCCGCCGAAGGTAGTATTATGACGCAGCAGTACATTGTGTTTTATGATGACGTATGCGGGCTGTGTAATTTCGCAGTTCAGCTTTTGCTCAAGCTCGATACAAGAGGTAGGCTTTTTTTTGCACCTCTCTCTGGAGCTACCGCGCAAGCTGAGCTCACAGCATGGAGAAAAACTATTCCACCGATAGACAGCATCGTATTTTTGGAAAAAGTGGGGGATACGCGTCATTGCTCTTACTGGAGTCGTGCGATATTTCGCTGTTTATTCGCAATAGGAGGAGGCTGGAAGATATTGGGAATGCTGGGCACTTTGCCTTCTATTTTTCTCTATCCGTATGACTGTATCTATCGCTTTATTGCAAAACGGCGCCGCAATTTTTGTCCCTATGTGGCTAATAAAGAAGCCTATCGAGAGCGCTTTTTACCGTAAGGAGGCGTGTTAAAATGCATATCCCAGCGCTAGTCTGACTTCAGAAGAGTGTGCAGAGACTTTTCTGAGAGGAATTTCTAATTTTTTGTGAGTTGTACGGCTCTGAGATGTGTCTTTCCCTTTTTTGGTGGTCAGCGTGGCACACGTGTAATCGAGAGAAAGAGTAATTTGATTGATAAAAGAATAGGCAATGCCCACTTGCCATTGCTTACCATGGCCATGTGAGCGCTTGGCTCTATGATGAAAAGATCCTTTGAGTTCGTTTTGTCTCAAATTCCAAAATCCAATACCGTGATAGCGCATGTGGCCATAATAAAGATATTGTCCGTAGAGATGAAGTTGGGACGCGGCTGGGTGGCAGTAGTCAATTCGAATTCCAAGTACAGGAGAATCCCAGCATGCCTTATAGGTGCTATTTAAATGAGCAATTTTTTGTTTTACCACCATAGGCCTTGATCGAAGAAAGTCAAAAATACGCCTTTGTACAGCATGCTCTGCCCGTATGCGCATGCAAGAGTAGGAATATCCGATAAGAGGAGTACAAGAGAGGGGATTTTCAGAAAAAAATTGCCTTCCAAGAAGAGCCATGAAATCGGCACTATAGCTGCCAGTTACCTGGGCGTGAGAGCGTGATACCTCTTGTCTTCTATTATTTGCCATATAATCCGAGTCACGCATAGTCCCGCGCCTCAGTTCGCCATAGCTGCAGAAAAGGTGAAAGAGGGTATTATTTTTTCGTATGTTGCAGGCGAAGTTGTAGGTGCGAGTTTTAAGATGTTTGTAGTCGAGTTCTGCCAAGATATTAGGGACTCCATGGCGACCAGAGACACTCCATGAGAGGCTGTCTGTACGTTTTCCTGTAGATAAAGAAAACGTACAAGCGGGCTCCTCTGCACTCGCGATACCGGCCATTTCTATGACCAACAGCATTAAAAAAAAGAAAAACAGCTGCATTGACTACAGCTTTCCAAACTGTGCTATCGCATCAAAAAGATGAAGTACCTGCTGAAGAAGAGCTATCCTGTTTTTCTTGATTTCAGCATCATCAGCCAATATCTTTACGTGAAGAAAGAGCTCGGCTAAAAATGGCTGTAGCTCAGCCACCAGTGAGAGAGCTTCAGTATACTGACGAGTGGATAGCTTTTGCATAAAGAGCGTTTTTTTACTTGCAAGCTCTCTGTACAAATCTTTTTCTTGCTCTGTAGAAAAGAGAGTGTGATTGATTGGGCAGTCAGGAAAATCAGCTATTTGGCCGCGGCAGCGTTTATATACTTCAATCAGCTTCTCAAAGTCTTTATTTTCATTCTGGAAGCGATGCACAGCTTCTATACGGCAGAAAATATCGAAGATGTCGTCGTCATGAGGAGACAAGCATGCTTCAATTGCATTTTTCGAAAACCCCTCTTCTTGCAGCATAGGACGCATCCTCGCCTGTATAAACGAGATGATCTCTTGTACAAGGATTTCACTCTTGGCACTGAACGCGTGAGGGAAAAATGCAATACATTGCTTGAGAGGTGCTCGAAGAGGAAGTGTCAGCTTATGTTTAATGACTATTTTCACAAGCCCGAGTGCTTGCCTTCTTAAAGCAAATGGATCACTCGATGATGTTGGCTTTAATCCAAGGCCAAAAAATGAGATGAGGTTGTCTATTTTCTCTGTAATGCCGAGAGCAATGCCCTCTGGAATGGTTGGAAGAGGAGCTTTTTCGCCTCGTGGCATCCAGTGTTCATCGATTGCTTGGCAGACGGCTTGCGGCATCTTCTGGTGCTGGGCATAGATCCTTCCCATCTCTCCTTGTAGCTCAGGGAACTCTTGTACTACCTCTGTAGCAAGGTCTGCTTTTGCGTAGAGCGCAGCTTGCTGTGTGAGTGCTACATCTGCTCCTGGCACGTAAGGTGCCACGACTGCTGCTTCTTTTTGCATACGAAGAGATTTATGATAGAGAGTGTCATGGCCTGTCTCGAAGCCTGACTGGAAGATGATGCCTTTGAGTTTTTCTACAAATCCATCAAGAGGTGTTTTTAAATCTTGTTCGTATAGAAATACGCCATCAGAGAGTCTTGCTGATAAGACATTTCTATTTCCCTGCTCAATCGCAGCAGTAGCAGGTACATTTGCAGTGATGACAAACTGGTTACGGAGTTTTTTGTCTCTGTCCAAGACAGGAAAATATTTTTGATGCTCTCTCATCTCAGAGACAAGGACTTCTTGCGGTGCTCGAAGATAGTGTTCATCAAATTCGGTAAGTGCAAGATAGGGTTTTTCTACAAGATGTACCACTTGTGGGATAATTTTTTCTTGAGAAGAAACGATGCAATTATGAGTTTCTTCAATTGCGCGAATGTGTGCTTGAATGAGTTGTACACGCTCTTGAGGGCATACAACGACATGAGCCTTTGCCATCTGTTCTTCATACTGATTTGCATACGTAAGCTCAATCATATGAGGCGCAAGTTGGCGATGGCCAAAGCTGTATCGAGAAGAGTGAATAGGTCCTACATCAAAGCTGATGACCTCTTCTCCATAGAGGCAAGCGATCCATCGAATAGGGCGAGCAAAACCGATGTCGAGATCAGCCCAACGCATCTTCTTGGGAAAATCGATTCGTAAGATGAGTGCTGGCAATGCTTTTTCTAAAATTGTCTGTGTGAGTTCGCTCTCTGAATGAACGTGCGATACAAGGTATGGCGTTCCCTTTATTTCCTCTATACGGATATGGGAGATTGCTTGCGTAGTCAGCTGCTCTTTTGTAGGAGGCTCTATTCCGAGTTGTTTGCAATATCCATGAAGTGCCTTTGTGGCATTTCCTGATTCGTCAAAGGCAGCTTGCAAAGATGGTCCACGTTTTTCTTGCGTACTCGCTTTCTTTTCAGGACTTACACCTTTGACTAAAAGTGTGAGTCTTCTTGGAGTTCCCATGGGCTTGATTGATTCATATGCCAATCCTTCTTTTTCAAGGAGCTCTTTCATCAGTCGCTCAAAATTGTCTAGTCCGATAGGGACAAATGAAGCTGGCAGTTCTTCAACTCCGATTTCGAGAAGAAGATCTTGTGGAGAGTTCTGTTTTTGATACACGGTGTCTGCTGCGGGAACAGGAGTATAGGCGCTGATAGTCGTTGTCTGCTTATGCAGGAGCGGGTAATCTAATGCGTGTCTCGACATGAGATAACTATCGGCAACTAATTTGGCTATATCTCGAACCTGCGCAATATAATTTGCTCGTTCAGTGACCGAGATCGCCCCTCTTGCGTCGAGCATGTTAAATGCATGCGACGCCTTCATGACAAAATCAAGTGCTGGGATCGGCAGTTGAGAGACAGCGAGTCTTTTTGCCTCGTTTTCATAGAGTTTAAATAAGGAAAGCCATGCTGGCGCATCACTTGCTTCAAAGTTGTAACGGCTCCATTCTTTTTCATCTTGTGTGTAGATGTCTCCATAGGTCAGTGTGTCGTTCCACTGCAGCTCAAATATAGACTTCTTATTTTGTAGATACATCGCCAGTCTTTCAAGTCCGTAGGTGATCTCGCCTGTAATCGGCTTGAGGGTGCTGCCTCCTACTGCCTGGAAATAGGTAAATTGACTGCACTCTTGTCCATCGATCCATATTTCCCATCCAAGACCCCATGCGCCGATGGTAGGTTGCTCCCAGTCATCATGTACGAAGCGGATATCGTGATTTCTTAAATCAAAGCCTATTGCTTCTAAAGATTGTAAGTAGAGATCTTGTATGTTATAAGGAGATGGTTTGAGCATCACTTGATACTGGAAGTAATGCTGTACTCGGTTTGGATTTTGAGCATAGCGGCCATCTTTTGGTCTTCGGCAGGGTTCGATATATGCTGCATGATAAGGCTCTGGCCCTAGGCAGCGAAAGAAGGTGTGAGGGTTGAAGGTTGCAGCGCCTTTTTCCACGTCATGTGGCTGTAAGATAGCGCATCCTTGTTCATGCCAAAATTGAGAGAGCTTGGCTACTATTTCCTGAAACGTGTACATTGCAACTACCCCTTACTTCCCTGTGGAAGTAGTAGAGTTTAGCAAGAGGAGTCATTTCACTCAAATATGGAATCACACGAGCATATCTTTTTTAGTAAGCCTCCTTTATGTAGCGTCTTTACAGTGTCTGTCATCATTCCTACGCACAATGCTGCGCAATATATTGCCGCAACTCTAGAGAGTGTATTGGCTCAAATCAACTGCAAGATAGAGATCGTCATTATTGACGCCAACTCCACAGATAGGACTATTGAAATTATACATTCCTATCGTGATCCTCGTATTCGCCTTCAGCAGGTACCAACTACAAAGATATTTGAAATGATGAATCGAGGTGTGGGGGTAGCTCAAGGAGAATATGTCCATATATTGAGGCCAGGAGATGCCTATATATTCCCAACGGCGATTTCTACTGCGATGTGGCAGATTGCAGAGCATCATTATCCAGATCTCTTGTATACAGCGAGCTTTTTCCTTGATGAATGGAATCATTCCCATTTTCTTTTTAGACCGCTGAGTCATGAGCAACTACGCCAAGGAAAGCAGCCTACCAATTTGCAGTCATGCTGGATAAAAAAAGAGGTATTTAAAAAAATAGGGCTCTTTGACAAAGATCTGTATGTAAGAGGCGGCTTCGACTTTTTTGCTCGATTTTTGAAAGAGGGGAGCTTGAAGGTGATAGGAGATCAACGGGCCTATGTAGATCCTGTGCTTATACCCTTTTCACTCAAATATCTGGTTCGTGTTTTTAAAGAAACATTTTATGAAATTGTGTTGCATTATGGATTTATATGGGCATGCGGCTGGCTTTTTAAGCAACGCTATCTGAGGCATATGATCCATAAGCTCGCGCGTCGTGTTCAATGGGCTTTTTCAGGAAGATAGAGATCTGTATCAGATCTCTATCAAAGCGAGTTTTAATAATCTGAAGAGCGTGACTGCTTGGCAGTTTGCTTGTTCATGTTATTGTTTGATTGCTGTTCATTTTTGGACATTTTCTTAGGAGCCTCATCATTATTTGAATTGCATTTGCAGCTTATTACCATAACCCCTAGTGCCAAGGTGACTAAAAGTTGTTTCATACACGCCTCCATGTGTTTTGTGATTTCAAAAAAAAACTAATCGTTTTTTGACTTATTCGTATCATAAAGGAAGTTTTTTGTGGAGAGTTATATGAATTTAGAGTAAAATTGCAGGCCTTATGAAGCAAGTTTTACTCAATTTCACATCTCTAGAATTTAAAGAATGGGCTCAGAAAGAGGGGCTTCGTTCTTTTCAGGCAAAACAGGTGCTAGAGTGGCTGTTTCAGAAAAAAGTATCTTCCTTTTCTGAAATGACCAATCTGAGTATAGCTTTGCGTGAAAAACTTGCTCATACATTTGATATCCAGCAGATCACACTCGTTCATGTGCAAGAGTCTGACGATAAGGAGACATTCAAGTTTTTATGGAAGCTAAGTTGTGGTCGTCTTGTGGAGTCAGTGCTTATTCTATCTGATGAGAGACGTACGGTATGTGTGTCATCGCAGGTGGGCTGTCCCGCACGCTGTGCTTTTTGTGCTTCAGGTCAAAAGGGCCTTTTTCGCGATTTAGAATGCCATGAGATTGTATCACAAGTATACATGATAGATCAGTGGCTTGCAAAAAAAGGTGAGCGTGTATCGCATATTGTGTACATGGGAATGGGAGAGCCTTTGCGCAATTATGAGGCCGTTACAAAGTCGATTCGCATGTTGATCGATCCCGAGATGATGCATATTTCTCAGAGGCGTATTACGGTTTCGACAGTCGGTGTAGTGGAAGGGATATTGCGCATTGCACAAGAAGACTTCAGAGTGAATCTTGTTCTTTCCTTGCATGCTCCAAATCAGCGAATCAGGCAGAAAATTATTCCTTATGCAAGACAGTATCAGCTTGATCAGATTATGCAAGCTATGGACCACTATTTCAAAATGACGAAAAGAGATATTACCTACGAGTATATCCTTTTGCATGGCATAAACGATAGTATACAAGACGCTGAAGAACTGGCTGCTTTATTGAAAAATAGACAGTGTACCGTGAACTTGATTCCCTACAATCCTGTAAAAGGGCTCAAGTTACAAAGGCCAGACGCTGAAGCAATTCGTCAGTTCCGAAAGGTGCTCGATGATGCAGGCGTTATCAATACATGTCGATACACAAAAGGCGATGATATAGCAGCAGCTTGTGGACAGCTTGCATTGCAAGAAGAGCTTCCAGAAAATCTTCACATCCTCCATAAGAAGTAGATTTATCTTACGTATCAGGTGTATATGCCAACAATTGCTGAAAGCTTCTCTAGCTATCCAGCGGAGCCTGGTGTCTATCTCATGAAAGATAGAGCAGGTGATGTTCTCTACGTAGGAAAAGCAAACAACCTCAAAACACGTCTCAAGCAATACTATTGCGGCCATGATACAAGAGTGCAATTACCTTATTTACTTGAAAAAGTAGAGAGCATCGATATCATCGTCGTGCAATCAGAAAAAGAGGCGCTGTTATTAGAAAATACACTGATTAAGAAATATCAGCCGCGCTACAACATCCTGCTCAAAGACGATAAGGGCTATCTGAGCATAAAACTGACAACGAAGCATGATTTTCCTGCGATGCAACTTGTCCGCTATAAGGGAAGTGTTCCAAAAGATGGGATGTATTATGGACCCTATACAAGCAGTCAGCAAGCAAGAGCTGCATTTGATATGATCAGCAGATTATTTCCTCTCAGACAATGTTCTGACGCGGAGTTTATAAGAAGAACCAAACCGTGTCTTCTCTATCAAATGAAGCGATGTCCTGGACCATGTGTAGGGCTTATTGAGAAAAAAGAATATAAAGAAATTGTGGTCAATGCGCAAGCATTACTCACTGGACGAAGTAAAGAGCTGATCGTTTCTTTAAAGAAAGAAATGCACCAGGCTAGTGATGCACTCAAATTTGAAGAGGCGGCTGTAATAGTAAAAAAAATAGATCAGCTGAAAAAATTGTCAGAAAGACAGCAGGTTGCTTTTATAAGTCGTATAGATACTGATGTTATTGCACTTCTACGCACAGGCAGTCATGTCGTCATTACAACTCTTTATTATAGAAATTCATCTCTTGTCGGATCGCATCATTTTTCAGTCGATAATGCCGTGCAAGACGATGAAGAAATGATGCAATCATATCTACTGCAGCAATATTTACATAACGATCTGCCAGATGAGCTGCTGCTTACTTTCGAGCTACAGTCTGCCACTCTTGTACAAGAAGTATTTCATGAAAAGAAAAAATGGTCAGGTAGGATTGTGGCAGCAGATCGAGGTGTCAAAGCAGAGATGGCCGCCCTTGCCCTTGCAAATGCGAAGGCGCATCTTTCAGAAAAAATGATCTATAAAGAAAAGCAAGATCAACTGCTCTGTGAGCTGAAGGAAATTTTGCATTTGAAGTCATTTCCAAAGCGAATTGAATGCTACGACAACTCTCATTTGGCAGGTGATGAAAAGGTATCGGCGATGGCTGTTTTTGAAGATGGGTATAAAGCTCCAAAAGAGTATCGCAAATGGCGTATCCGCTCTGTTGAACAAGCTGATGACTATGCAATGATGCGAGAAGTGCTTACGCGGCGATTTGGAGATCAAGGAAAAGCAGAAAGCTTTCCCGATCTTATTATGATCGATGGAGGGAAAGGACATCTGCATGTGGCACAAGCTGCTTTAGCTGAGCTTGGTATAGTCTCTTGTTCTGTTATTGCCATAGCAAAAGATCAAGGTCGTCATGATAGAGGAATCACTGAAGAGGTGGTGTACATAGAAGACGAAAAAGAGCCGATTCGGCTGCCTGTGCATTCGCCTATTTTGCATCTTGT
The DNA here is from genome assembly GCA_964487845.1 of uncultured bacterium. Taxonomy (GTDB): domain Bacteria; phylum Chlamydiota; class Chlamydiia; order Chlamydiales; family FEN-1388; genus CAZASK01. Next base: position 58,531 of record CAZASK010000005.1, on the reverse strand, counting down.
GCAACAGATTCGAGATGAAGCGCATCGATTTGTGATCTCCTTTCACAGAAAAAGAAGAGAAAAAAATATAAGAAAGAGTGTTCTCGATGAGGTTGTAGGGATAGGGCCTGTGAAAAAAAAGAGACTGCTGAGACATTTTGGCAGCCCTCAAGCGATAGCATCAGCTACGATACAGCAGCTGATGCAAGTTCCTGGAATTACTGAGGCGGACGCTCAGAGACTAAAAAATATCTGAATATTCTTCACCAAGTTGCGCAGCCTTTGGCGATGAGGGGAGAAGAGTGATATTCGGTTTCTGCTTTTCGCTCTCAGTGGGTACAAGGCCTTTAAAAACAACATGTACTTCTGAGACGTGAAGTCCTGTATATTTGGTTAACTCTTGTACGACTACAGTTTGGATTTCTTCTGCTTTTTCAGGAATTGATACTCCGTAGGCGATATTGACCTCTATCTTTACTTTGAGAGAATGCTGTTTTGGATCTTGCTCTGTATGGAGGCCCTTGACTCCGTCTGAGCGTCCAAGTACATGGTCAATCAAGTTGCCCTCGAGAAGTGCAATGCCTTCAATTTTTGATAAGCACTGTACGATAATGCCGTGAAATACTTTATTATCAACATCTCTTACGAAAGTGGTGTCTGGTAGTTCTAATTCTTTTGTGTCGATGTGCAGTATGTCTGCTCCTGTTTTTTTCTCGCCCATATCTTCCTCGTTTTGCTATCCTGTACCCAACGCATCTGTTTTTCTTACGATGCGAGGTGTGTATTTCATTCTACCGTAAACAGGACGATCGAGACAATATATTATGGAGCTACTGACATATATCGCTATTGCATTGATGATGGGAAGCCTATCTGCATACTTTGCCATGAGGCGTGGAAGAAACCCAGCTGTTTGGTTTTGTGTAGGCATGCTTTTTGGCGCTTTAGGAGTGCTTGCTCTGTTTCTCTTCCCCGCATCTGATAGTAGAGTGCAAAAAGTAAGAAGAGAACCACAAGTAAGCTGCGTGGCGTATCAATCTCCAGAAGAGAGTGTGCCGTCTGAGAATGTAAGTCATGAATTGTGGTACTACCTTGACAAGGCTCATGTGCAGTTTGGGCCTGTTTCAATAGAAGCGCTGAGGCAGCTTCTTCAATCTGGTGCTATCACCTCTCAAAATTTCGTCTGGAAAGAGGGGATGATAGAGTGGAAGAAGATAGAAGATTTAGCGTTATACCATTCCAAAAAAATAAATTCATATTAGACTGCATCGGCTTTGCGAGCCTTATCTAGCTTAGAATTGTCTCTGTTTGATATCACACATCGTGTCACCGCTGTAGGTTTGTTCTCAAAAACTCGCCTATTTTGCCGGTGACTTGTTTTTCTTCAACACATTTCTTCTTCCAGCCTCTACATAGTTTGCAATTATCCGAGTGCCGAAGGCACGAGCCTTGACAAAGTTATCGCCATATATCTTCTTGGTATTAAGGAGAATTGGCGGCAATTTTTTCAAAAGTCCAGCAGAACATAGTTTACTTTTTTAAATTTCATGATTAATATCCAAATATGCTGTTGTGATTATTTCTTCCGTTGTATATATCATTCCAATATCTTTCTTGTTCTCTTCTGTATCGGTCTGCCCAGTTTTCAGTGGAAGAGTAGCGCCCATCGTTATTTATATAATCGTCATCTTCATCAGGGAACATGTGATCATGGGGTTGTTGGATATAGTTCTTGATAGGGCGCACGCAGTTTTCGTAAAATCCCTTGCCATTACAGCATTTATGACATCCTCTTTGAACAGCTTTTATTCCCAATGTAAAAGCGGCTCTAGTAGCAGCATTTCCGCTTACAGCTGCTAAGGCGGCATCTGTTACGGCATCACAAACACTACGACATTCTTTTTTAGAATGTTTGTGTTTTGGAATTAATTTAGACTTTTTTTTTCGTCTTTACATTTTCTGCCATCTTTACAAGAAGTACAGCAGCTTGGTTTTGCCGGTTGGGTTTTTACTTTGATATAGCCAGACGGTAATTTCTCAACGTCAGCAGATTTAGATATAAGTCCCTGTTTTTTTAGATTGTCTGTAAATTCTTCCATTTCTTTGTCATCTAGCTGTGTATTTGGCATGATATACTCATCTTCGCCAACTTCTACAACCTTCGGTATTCTTGTATCGATTTCAACCAGCAGCCTTGTTTCGACTTCAATAGATTTTTTATGGAGAGCATCAATCTTATGATATGTTTGTATTCTTCCTCGTAGAGCGTCGCAAAAGAGATAGAGTCTCTCTTGAGGCATCTTCTTTACTTCTTCATATACGTTCTTGTCTTTAGGGATTATTGTGAAACAGATGTGGTCAAAGTCTTCCTTTGCATCAAGGAGGTTCCCTCGTACCATGTGACAGTTTGCCCGTTCTAGATAGGCAAGCAATGTCTTAAATTCTGATCTTGTAGGATCTTTTTCTATGACAGCAGTGTATTTCTCTATATTGGATATATTTGGTTCATTTTCTGCGTATATAGACGATAGAGTTAGTAGCAATATGCAAAGAATTTTTCTCATATTTTTTTCTCTTTTGATAGCCCAAGTTATTGAGGGTCGTTTTCTAGAACATTCGTAACTATTCAGGTCGCCTCTCTTGCTGCGCAAAACGGGTGACCTGAATAGTTACGAAAAAGGCCTTACAGATTTCTCTATAAGGCCAGTGGCAAGGGAAATGAACTTGTCAGAAAGTGCTTTTACCAGCTTGCTTTGGTAATGCCTGGGATAAGGCCAGCAAGAGCAAATTCTCTAAATGTAAGACGTGATACTTGAAACTTTCGGATATAACCGCGTGGTCTACCAGTAAGCTGGCAGCGGTTTCTCAGACGCACAGCTGATGTATTACGACCCATTTTGTTGAGTGTAATGCGTGCATCTTCTCTTTCCTCTTCAGAAAGATTCATGTTCACGGAAGCTTTTTTGAGCGCGAGCCTTTTTTCAAAGTTGCGCTTTACTAATATTGCTCGTTTTTTTTGTCGTTCTACAACTGACGTTTTAGCCATGTCACAATTTCCTTCACTTACCGTTTACGACCCGGGCCTTTCTGGCGCTGTTTTCTGGTCGGATCTTTTTCGTTTAATACATAAATTCTGCCCTTACGTCGGACGATTTTATCGCCTTTGGAGGAATCAGCTTTTACAGAAGCTCGAACTTTCATAATTTTACAAACCTGTTTCGCATAACAATATAGGAAGTAGTCTATCTAATCACCATCATTTCATTCAACAGACTTCTTTCGAAAACTTTTCATTGTATCGAGAAATTGAGTGATTTTCGGAATATGTGAACGATCCTGTTGTAGCAAAATAGCCGCTTGCCTATACTACTCCTATTAAATTGTGTGCACCATTTGAAGAAAGGACTGTAACAGTGAAGCGTACCTATCAGCCAAGTAAGAGAAAGAGACAAAAAACACACGGATTCATGCAGCGCATGAGTACAAGAAATGGCCGCAAGGTTGTTGCTGCCAGACGCCGTCGTGGTAGAAAGCGCTTGACAGTGTAGTCAAAGCTGATGTTTTCATTTCCCAAAAGAGCGCGACTTCGCAAGCGCGAATCGTTTATTGAGCTTCAAAGAAAGGGGCTGCTCTTTTGTGGGAAATATCTTCTCATCCAATGGAAGAAAACTGAAAATCCAATCTCCAGGTTGGGTATTACCGTTACAAAAAAATATGGCTCCTCTGTAAAGAGAAACCGTGCAAAACGGTTGATCAGAGAAGCTTTTCGTCTACAAGCTTCTAGCTGTTCACATATAGATTTCAATGTAAAGCCAAAGCATGCTGTTCAAGAAGCCTCGTTGGAAGATATCCAACGAGATCTTCGATTATTTATCAGCACTGCCAATGGCTGATATAGTATCTTCTAATCCAACTATCGTTTGAGCAACATTGTTTTTCATCTCTTCAGGTGCATGACAGAGTGCTTCTTTTGCAAAAGAAAGCGCTTCTGAGTGTTGATTTTTGCTGCGAAATACTTGTGAGATGGTGAGTTCAATTTTCCACCTATTCTGTGAATCATAGGCTCCAAAATTACGTAAATATTGCTGAAGAGGTTGTACGGCTTGATCTGCTGTGAGCTGATTGGGTAAATTTTCAGCGCGCGCTTCAAAATCAATAACAGCAAGACTGTAGTGTATGCCACTTTTGTTTTCTGGATCTTTTATAAGGAGCTTCTTCTTGATATTTTCAGCTTCTGGATTATTTGCAAGGCCTTCATTGAGTAAAAGTCTGTATCGCTCTGTGAGAAAGAAGGGGGAATCTTCTTTTTGTAATGCAGCGTGTACGATTTCAGCTCCCTCACTATCCATCCCAAGCTCTGTAGCTCTTTCGTATAAAGCCTGTAGCTCAGCAATACTTTTTTCAGGCAGTGATTTCATTCCATTTTTCAACTCTTGCTGTCTCTGGAGGAGTTTGAGCAGGTATTCTGCATAGGATTTCCCTCCACCTGGTTTGTAATTCAAGACGGCGATTTGTTTGCCTTCAGATGAGGTGATGATAATGGTTGGGAAAGCCGTGACTTCGAATTTTTCTTTTAATTCTTCGTTTTGTGCAACGATTGCTTTGTCAAGGGAGCTATATATGGGAAAATCAATTTTTACAAAGATGAAAGTGTCTCCCACGAGACGGATGAATTCCTCCGTAGAGAGGATTTCTTTATCCATTTTTTTACACCAACCGCACCAGTCAGAGCCTGTAAAGTAGATAAAAAGTGGTTTTCCGGTAGCTTTTGCTTGTTGTGAGGCTACCTCATATTTGTCTAACCATTCAAGAGTGCGAGTACTTACTTTTGCGGATGTTGGTTGTGGCGGAGAATCTGCGGAAAGTGAAGAAAAGAGAGTGGAAAGTAGCACGCAGGTGGTGAGCGTTGCTTTGATCATACGTGGCCTCATCGTTTGTTTATCTATCGAGGAAATTGCAAAACTTGCGTTTGTAGGCCAAATCCTTTGCTTTTTTCGTCGGATTCAGATTTTTCGTAAATCGCCTATGGCCACGAGGATATGTCGATTTACGAAAAACTGAACCGACAAAAAAAATCATGGGATTTGGCCTACAAAGCGAGTTTTGCAATTCCCTCTACCTCTTGGTATAAAAAGTTATCGGTTTCTTTTGCAATGTAAATTCTCAGCTTGCTACCATATTGGGACTTATGTATGAAACGTATCCTGAGACAATCATCGTTCGACACCGAAGAGAAAATCTAAAAAAATGCTCTCTTGTCGGTCTCGAAAAACGATCGGACTGTCGTTTTTTTCTGTATCCGCAATGTGTGCGAACAGGGCTTGGTGATCTAGATAACTACTGTCTGCTCGATTTTGAGGGGCCTGTTTTATCATTAGTTGATAGTAAAGCAGGGTTGGTTCTTCTTGACGGAACATGGCGATATGCAGAAAAAATGAAAATGTTGATTCCACATGTGAGCTCTCTACCGAGAAGAAGTCTTCCTCCTGGATACCAAACTGCTTATCCTCGCAGGCAAGAAGATTGTGAGATCCCTAGTCGAGGACTTGCCTCTGTAGAAGCATTGTATATTGCTTACTCTCTCATGGGAAGGCCTACGGAAGGGCTTTTAGATAGCTACTACTGGAAAAACGCTTTTCTTGAAAAAAACCGTTCGTTGTTTGACATTAAGTAAAATTGAATATAAAATATTTATTTGTTATTTCGGAATGCATATGACTTCAACTATTTTTCAGCTTTTAGATCGATTTGATGATATTTTGTGGGGATATATCTGTTTCCCGATTATCGTCGCGATAGGGATCTATTTTTCGTACCACTCAAAGTTGATACAAGTGAGAAAGTTCCCCGTCATACTGAAGACATTTTTTGGATTTATAGGACGCAAGCGCAGTGCTTGTGATATGGATCAAGGTGTCCATCCTCTCAAGGCTTCTTTCGCCTGTATTGGCGCAAGTGTTGGAATCGGCAATATTGTATCCATTATCACGGCAGTTGAAATAGGGGGCCCAGGCGCTCTTTTTTGGGTATGGATAACAGCTATTGTTGGCTCTTTAGTCAAATATGCTGAAGTGTGTTTAGGTATGCAGTTTCGTGTCCCTGAAGGCGGGAATAGTAAAGGTGGATTCTCAGGCGGTCCCATGTATTATCTGGAACGAGCATTTTCTTCTTGGGCTGTCAAAGTTTTTTGCTTACTGATGTGTTTATATGGAGCTGAAATACTGCAGTTTAATGTCGTGGTGGCAAGTATTTCAGAGAATTTTGAAATTTCAAAGTGGTGGGTAGCGATTGCCTTAGTTGGGCTTGTACTGATAGCAGAAGTTGGTGGTGTAGATCGAGTTGGTACTATTTGTGCTGCTATTATCCCAGCTTTTATCGCTATGTACTTGTGCATGGGCTTGTATGTTCTTGCAATGAACTTACCGGCGCTTCCTGGTGTCTTATTCGATATTGTACGTTGTGCGTTTACTCCAGCTGCAGCAATTGGTGGCTTTGCAGGAAGCACTCTCATGACGACGATTTCACAGGGCATTCGACGCAGTTGCTACAGCTCTGATATTGGAGTGGGTTATGCTTCGATTATTCATAGTGAATCAAGGGAAAAAAACCCAGCAAAGCAGGCGTCTCTTACGATTTTTGAGGTGTTTTTAGATATTTTTGTTATTTGCACAATGAGCGTTCTTATTGTGCTTACAACAGGGGTGTGGTGTGAGGGAGGAGGATCGGCAAATCATGTGCAGAGAGCGCTTTCTCAATATTTCCCCTATATGCATATTTTTATGCCTTTCTTTTTATTTTTGCTCGGGTATTCAACCATTATTACCTATTTTTGTGCAGGAATGAAGACTGCTTGTTTCCTTTTCCCTCGATATGGGCGTTTTTTTTACTGCAGCTTTGGAGCTCTTGCTTTTTTGTTTTTTACCTTTCAAGAATTAACACAGGCGACGACTGTGATGTCGCTTGTTTTGGCTTGTTTGCTCCTTTTGAACCTTACAGCGATTTGGCGTCTTCGAAAGTATGTACGCTATAACATAGACGCAGTGGAAGCGCCAGCAATTCAAAACACTTGAAAAATGGCGTTTATCTAGGTACAATGCCGATAATTTGGCTAATAGACCTCTTGCGTAATTAAGGGTTCGTCGCTTTTTGGGATTATTTTGGCCGCTTTTCGATTCGAATTACAGGGGTAATATCAACGGATATAATCCCTGTAATTCGAATCGAAAAGCGGCTCAAAAGAACCCGAAAATTGACAGAACCTTAATTGCGCAAGAGGTCTAAATCTATCTGGAGCTCTCATGCATATTCTACAAGTAGCCTCCGAAATCGCTCCTATTGCAAAAATAGGTGGTTTAGCTGATGTCATGATGGGCTTGTCTCGTGAGCTTGTGAAGATGGGGCATACAGTCGATATTTGCGTACCACGTTATGATTGTCTCGATGCATCGCAGCTTCGATTCTTGCCAAACGAAAAAATATTTAAGAGCTACTATGATGGCAGGTGGTATGACAATAGCGTAGTACGAGCTGATTATAATGGTGATTTCCATCTTTCGCTTATGAGTAGTTCACATCCCGATCGTTTTTTTCAGCGGGGTGAAATCTATGGCGCTGCAGATGACGTCGATCGGTTTTTATATTTTTCAAGGGCTGTTCTTGACTGGTTGAAGGCATCACATATGGTTCCGGATGTGATCCACGTTCATGATTGGGAGACGGCGCCTATCGCGTGCCTCATTCATGAAGAAGAATTTCGTGAATATTTTAAGCACACACGAGTTGTGCTGACGATCCATAATTTAGAGTATCAGGGCTGGTGCTCCGCTGAAAACCTTGCCAAGGTACGTTTGTCTTCTCAAGTATGTCAGCTGAATAATGGGTATAATCTTTTGAAGGGGGGGATTGTTTCCGCGCATCATGTAACGACAGTGTCTCCAAATTATGCAAAAGAGGTCCTTACTTCTCAGGGTGGAAGAGGGCTTGAAGATATACTGAAGCGCTGTAAAAATAAATTTTCGGGCATATTAAATGGGATTGATGAGAAATTTTGGGATCCTGCGACCGACATGCATGTTTTGTTTCCATTTTCTATTCAAAATTTTCCTGAGAAGCACAAAAATAAACGGGCATTGCTAAAAATGCTGCATATGAGCGCAGACGATACAAGGCCGCTTGTGGTCTCTGTTGCACGCCTGGTTCCGCAAAAAGGTATTGAACTTATCAAATACGCAATGAGTGCTGCAAAGGAGAGATATCAATTTATTTTATTGGGGACAAGTCATGACAAAGCAGTACAATCAGAGTTTGAATCATTGAGAGATAAGTACAGTCAAGAAAATAATGTACGGATTGTTTTAAAAACTGAAGAGGGAATGGCTCACAAGATCTATGCCGCAGCGGATATGGTTTTTGTGCCATCTTTGTTTGAGCCTTGCGGCCTTGTTCAACTAATTGCATTGCGATATGGAGCAATCCCAATAGTGAGAAGCACAGGTGGCCTACTCGATACGATATGTGATGGGGAAAATGGTTTTAGCTTTGACTATCCTGATGTCGGTGGTGTAGAATGGGCGCTTGGAAGAGCCCTTGAATTATGGAAAAACAAAAAATCAGAATGGGATGCGCTAGCAGTTCATTGTATGCAGTGTAATTTCAATTGGGCTCAGTCTGGTCTTGAGTATGTACAAGTATACGGAGGGAATTGTAAAACTCCATTTGGGGCTAAATCCGCGCTTTTTTCGTCGGATTCAGATTTTTCGTAAATCGCCTATGGCCAAAAGGATATGTCGATTTACGAAAAACTGAACCGACAAAAAAATCATCGAATTTGGCCTCCAAAGTGAGTTTTGCAATTCCCTCTACGAACAGATGCGTGGGACGTGAGGAGAGCATGGCGCAGCGAGAAGTAATACAAGAAAAAATTGATGAAAGACTCGACAAGTTAGTGGATCATCCAATAAGTGGGCCCACGATTCTTACAGTTGCGAATTGTCTGACGTTCATTCGTATCTTCATTAGCCCAATTTTTTTATTGGTCTATTTGGAGCATGAATATTTTGGAATCAGCTCTATTGTACTTCCCTATGTGCTACTTTTACTGTTGGGGATTTCCGAGCTGTCAGATGCTTTTGATGGATACCTGGCAAGAAAGTATAATCAAGTAACTGATCTTGGCAAAATCTTAGACCCGATGGCTGATAGCATTGCACGAATATCAATTTTTCTTACTTTTACACAGCCGCCTGTCAATATTCCCTTGCTTGTCGTCTTTGTGTTCCTCTATCGGGATTCAATTACGAGTACGTTGAGGACAATATGTGCCTTGAGAGGGTTTGCTCTTGCGGCAAGACCAAGCGGTAAAATCAAAGCGGTGATTCAAGGAATTACTGCATTTGCAATCACATTGTTGTTGATTCCTCATTCGATAGGCCATCTTTCTGATCAAGCCCTCTTTCAGCTGAGTACCGCCTTGCTCTTGGTAGCCGCTCTCTATGCTCTCTATTCTGGTGTGGATTATGTGGTTGCAAATCGATCTCATATTCAGAGAGTGCTTATTCGCAAGCCGAAAAATGCGTTGAAGATGAGACGCTTGAAAATACGTTCTGGGCTTGATATTTCATAATATCGAGGCAAGTGTAGATTTTCGTGTTGCAGAAAATTGAGCGTGTGAAGTAATCTACATCACGTCTTACGAGCACAATAGCTGGGGTGTCGCCAAGCGGTAAGGCAGCGGTTTTTGGTATCGCCATGCGGGGGTTCGAATCCCTCCACCCCAACGTTTTTTGTACCCCATTTTAAAAAGTGACGGAGTTGCAAAAAAGTGGTTGAGTTCACCATCCAACAAAAAACATCTCATCCTCACACTACCATTATCTCTGTCCCACACATGGTTTCTTTTGCCGTTGAGCTTGCTGCATCATTGCATCTTCCGGTTGTTCACTCAAAGGTGCTGCACTTTCCTGATGGTGAATGTGAAGTTCAAGTAAAAGATCCTATTTTGACGAAAAGGGTGATTGTGGTACAATCTCAACCCGTAACGCCAAACGACTATTTGATAGAGACGTTATTGTTGGTTGACACACTCAAACGACTGGGAGTATCTGAGGTAATACTCGTTTGTACTTACCTAGCCTACACAAGGCAAAGTAAGGCAGAGAGTGTAGGAGTCTCTGTTGCTTCTCGTTTGTTTGCGAGATGTTTAGAAGAAGCAGGGGTGGCGCGGCTCATTTTCATGGATGCGCATTCCGAACATAGCCCTGCTTTTTATAGGTTTCCTGTGGAGCAAGTGACGGCTCGACAGCTGTTTGTAAAAGAAATACAGAAGCGCAAGCTCGATGCGCTGCCACTCATAGTGGTAGGTCCTGATAAAGGAGCTCGAGGTTTGGCGGCTTCATATGCTGAAGAGCTTGGTACAAGTTTTGCTAGTATTGAAAAGAAAAGACTTGATGCCAAGCGAGTACATCATCTCACTTTTTTAGGAGATGTAAAAGGAAAAAACGTTCTTCTCGCTGACGATGTGTGTTCTACAGCAGGAACACTGGTGTCAGCAGCGAAAGCATGCCGTGAGAAGGGCGCAAATCATATCTTCGCGTGTGTGACGCATGGTCTCTTTGCAGATGATGCTTTGTCACATATTGAAGAGAGTTTGATTGAGCTTCTGTTGACGAGTGATACAATTACTCCAACAGACGCAGTCAAACAATGTAAAAAGATTTGCGTTGTTCCCACTGTATCCGCTTTTTCTGCGGCACTCACCAAACTGTTTGGTGCTTCTGAGTGAAGAAGTTTCGTGCAATTTAATATAATTTAGGCATATCGACGGTATACGCACGCGTTGTGTGGTACTTGTGGTGTCTGTGACAGGAGGCTTCATGCAAGTAGAACTTGAAATTTTTGAACGTAGCAAGACATCGAAGTGTGATTCGAAACAGCTGCGTCGTGCGGGATATATTCCTGCTATTATCTATTCAAAGGGGCAACCAGGTAAAGGATTGTCTTTGAAAAAAGAGGCAATTGATGAGCTCTTACGCAAGACAGAAAAGGGATTTTTATCTACTACTGTATGTGTATTAAAAGATGCTTCTGGTAAGACAGTACGTGCTCTTATTAAAGATATACAATACCACGTGACTACCTACGCAGTTTTGCATATTGACTTTATTGAATTACAGCAAGATTCGCGTGTAGAGGTAAAAGTGCCAATCGAGTGCTTGAGTGCAGTAGACTGTATCGGCGTAAAAGGTGGTGGATACCTACGTCAGGTGATGCGTCATCTTCCAGTACGTTGCTTGCCAGATCGTATTCCACACAGCCTGAAAGTGGATGTAAAAGACTTAGATCTGCGTCAAGCAAAGAGAGTCGCAGACCTCGTGCTTCCAGAAGGTGTAGTGACACTCGTAAAGCCACAAGATGTGGTTGTGTCGATTGTGAAGTAATATGAATACCACGCAACGCCAGCTTATTGTGGGTCTTGGAAATCCAGGACGAGAGTATGAAATGACTCGACATAATATGGGGTGTATGGTGGTGCAAGGGCTCGCAAAAGCTCATGGAGCAAGTTTTAAGCGAGTTCCCAAGTTTGAAGCGCAGCACGCGGTAGCGGTGATAGAGGGAGTAGAGGTAGATCTGCTTCTTCCTGAGACCTATATGAATGAGTCGGGAAGATCGGTAGCACGATTTCTGCTCTTTTTTAAGCGTGCTGTAGAACAGGTTGTTGTAGTGGTCGATGATGTAGCGCTGCCCTTTAGTGTGATGAGGTATCGTCCACAAGGCTCCGCTGGAGGCCACAACGGTCTAAAAAGCATAGAGGCTGCGCTTTGTACCCAAGAGTATGCCAGGCTACGAGTTGGCATTGGCAGAGGGGTTCATGATTTAGCCGACCATGTGTTAGGCCGTTTTACAGAAGAAGAAGTACAGGCGCTGCCTGCGTGTATCGCAGAGGGTGTCAGATATTTAGAGCAGTTGATTTTGAGGAGAAAATAGATGAAGGAAGACAAACATTGTCTATACGAAGGGATGTACATCGTGTCAGCTTTGTTGAATGAGGACGCACGTACCAAGACTTTCGATAAAATTAAAGAAGGGATCACAAAGCGGGATGGAAAAATCCTGAAGATCCACGACCAAGGAAAAAGAAGATTAGCCTATGAAATTGGCTCTCAAAAAGAGGGTCATTACTACTTAGTCTATTTCGACGCACCCTCTTCTGCCATTAAAGAGATGTGGCAGGAACTCAGGTTGAATGAGAACCTGATCCGCTTTTGCACATTGAGAGCAACGCGGGTTATGGATGAAGTGAAGTTTAAGCAACTACCAGAACAATAAGAGGCTTTTGATCTATGCCAAGAATGAACAATCCAAGAAAAAAAGTATCTTCTCCTACTTCAGAACCATCTGATCCGAAGTTCAAGAAGAAAAAACGTTGCCCATTTGTAGCTGGCAATTTTAAAGAAGTCGATTATAAAGATATCGAAACATTAGCGAAGTTTATCACTGAGAGAGGCAAAATCCTTCCACGTCGCGTAACTGGGGTTTCTGCTTACTTTCAACGAAGACTTACTCAAGCAATTAAGCGCGCCAGATTTATGGCTTTGCTTCCATTTGTTGCTGAAGTTTAAGGGAGGACGAAGTATACCATGCAAACACGATTACTATTACTCGAAGATGTAGAAAACCTAGGCCGAAAAGGTGAAGTGGTTGCTGCAAAACGAGGTTATGCATTTAATTTTCTCATCCCGCAAGGCGTTGCTCTCTTTGCGACTAAAGATTCTCTGCGTCGTCAGAAGAAACTTCAGGATGAAAGACAGAAAATTGCTGATGCAGATCGCCAAGTAGCAGAAGAGATGGCGAAGCGTCTAGAGGGTGAAACAGTAGGTTTCCAAGTAAAGGTCGATCACGATGGTCACATGTATGGAAGCGTATCTACTCTCGACATCGTTGATGCTATTAAACTGCAGACAGGTCTTGAATTGGATAAGCGATTTGTTCAATTGAAGCATCCTATCAAAGCAACTGGCGTATATGATATTTCTCTTCGCTTAAAAGAGGGTATCCTCTGTACTATTCATGTGAAGGTAGCCCCTGAGCATGAAGTTGCTGCAGGCGAGTAGTTTCTAAACTAAATAGCGAGAACCGATAGGCAACAGGCGTGAAACTGTACAATGACAAATTAATTGTTGTAACGGGAGGAGCTGGGTTTATCGGTTCCTGTGTTGTGAAAGAACTCAACGGCCAAGGGTATACTAATATCCTGGTCGTCGACAATCTAGGATCTTCTGAAAAGTGGAAAAATCTAGTTGGCAAACGCTTTGTCGACATCATCCATAAGGCGGATCTTTTTACCTATCTACAGGGACGAGAAGCAGATATTGAAGCTTTCGTTCATCTTGGAGCTTGCTCCAATACCTTAGAGCTTGATGCCAACTACTTGCTCGAAAATAACTATCGCTATACGCAAAAGTTAGCTGAATATGCGTTGCATCATAACCATCGCTTTATTTATGCATCCTCAGCTGCTACTTATGGAGATGGCTCTTGCGGATTTTCTGACGACCATGAGTGCATCGATGTTCTCAAGCCTTTGAATATGTATGGCTATTCAAAACAGCTCTTCGATCTGTGGGCCAAGCAAGAGGGCGTCTTGAATCAAATAGTAGGGTTGAAGTATTTCAATGTATATGGTCCAAATGAATATCATAAAGGGCGTATGGCTTCTGCTATCGTGAAAATGCGCGCCGATATTATGGCTCGGGGATATATTGAGCTATTCCAATCAGATACACCTCTTTTTAAAGATGGTGGCCAGCAAAGAGATTTCGTATATGTAAAGGATGTAGCACGAATGACTGTTGAGTTTTTAAAAAATTCAGCTGGCGGCATATATAATATTGGTACTGGACAAGCAGCTTCTTGGAATGATCTCGCACATGCGCTCTTTTCAGCGTTGGGCAAGGAGCCAAATATCCGTTATATTGATATGCCAGCAGATCTACGTGGAAAATACCAAAGTTTTACAGAAGCAAAGATGGATAAAACTCATGAGCTTCTTGGTGGTATTTCTCGAGCCACTCCTCTGAAAGAAGCTGTCGCTGATTATGTTCTCAACTATCTCAATGAGGGAAATCGATGGTAGCGCTGGCGCATCTTTTCCGTAGTCTTCACAAGAAGCGAATTTTAGTAGCTGGCGATTTTTTATTGGATCGATATACCTTCGGTGCATCGAAACGCATATCTCCCGAAGCACCGGTGCCAGTAGTACTCGTAGAGAGAGAAGATGACAGACCAGGAGGTGCTGGCAACGTAGTCATCAATATTCACAGTCTTGGAATGGAGGCAGTGCCATTCGGATGTGTGGGGAGAGATGTTCAGGGTGACAAGCTCAAAGATGCTATGCAGAAGTTAGGTATTTCTGTAGAGGCATTATTGGAAGATCCTGCCTATGTAACACCGTTGAAGATGCGTGTGATAGCAGGCGGTCAGCAGATGGTGCGTGTTGATTATGAGCAGCCGAATCATATTTCAGAAGCCGTAGAGAGAAAAGCTCTTGGTATGATTCCAGAGTTAGTACGAAATGTCGATGTCATTGCTATTTCAGATTATGCGAAAGGCTTTTTAACAGATGCTATTTTACGATCGCTTATTGCTGAAGCTAAAAAAGCGAATGTTGCTGTCATCTGTGATCCTAAGGGAATCGATTTTTCGAAGTATTCAGGAGCTACGGTTTTGAAGCCAAATTTGTCGGAGGCGATTGCTGCAGCGCGTCTTGGCAGCAAGGCCTCTCTTGAAGATATAGCACAAGAAATCTTCACAAAAGTCTCAGTTGATGTGCTGATGATTACACGATCAGAGTTTGGTATTTCTCTCTATTTTCCTCATGAAAAATCGCAAGACTTTCCTGTGCAGGTAAGAGAGGTTCGCGATGTAACAGGAGCTGGGGATACAGTTCTTGCTATGTTTGTCACCGCAGTAGCAAACGGGCTGCCGATGGCGCAGTGTGTACAACTTGCGAATATGGCAGCCAATGTGGCCGTTGAAAAGGTAGGGTGTGCTGCAGTAACGCTTCCTGAGGTTGCAAGGCGCTGTATCGATCAACACTCTGATGTAAAAATTTTTTCTGATGACACGGTATGTGCATTGAATCAAGCTTTACAAGGACATGTATATACGCTCCTTCAACTGGATAGATGTAGTGAAGTAAGTCCGCAACTTATTAAAACGATACGTCATCTTGGGAAAATGAACCACGAGCTTGTAGTAGCCGTTTATGGTCTTGATCCAGATCATGAGATAATTCATCTTCTTGCATCGCTTAAAGATGTCGACTACATTTTCTTAGCCAAAAATAAAGAGTCATATAGCCATTTAGAGTGCCAGCCTAGTCAAATTGCTGTCTTCCCTTGATTTTGTGTAGCAGCTGCGATATAAAGAGGTCTCTGTTAAAAAGGCAGGGGTTATGTCTCACGAGTATCACTGGCAGCGCGAGCCACAAGCTGAACTTCTTCTTCAAGAGGTGATTCAACAGGCACTTTCTCGAAATTCCTTTCTAAGAAAACTACAAGACAAGCTGTCGTCTCAGTGTAATACAAGGCTGTTTGACTGGATCGATCATATCGAAATAGCAGCGTCTGATGAGCTTAAAAAGAAAATAGAAGCCGCAGGATTTGTTGCAGTAGAAGATCATTTTTTTCATCATCCAGGAGCTCAACTACCCTCTATTGTCATAAAGCCACAAGGAACCTCTGGGTATGCGGTGGCGGTCTCGGTAGATAGCATTGCCTATTTTCAGATGGTGCATGGTCTCTGCTGCCTTATCGAAGGCACTCCGCTCTCTGGCTATAGACGCTCTATTGTCTCACGCGAGGGTGATGTCGAGGTGATGGTCATAGAAAGGCGTGGTAGCAGAAGTAGAGAGCCCCTCATAACTTCTCCTGATACGATGGCTACAATATATCGCCTCTATGAGAAATGGCAGCTCAGACCACGGCATGCAGATACTCTTGATGAAGAAATTGCTCATATCAGACAAGCTATTGTAATAGCAGAAGAGATGGCGGCCTGTGTCGGCACAGGCATGGCAGCACATATTGTGCTCGATGTGGAAAGAGCATTTTGGCAATCCAAAAATTATGCAGGACAGATACAAAAAAGTAGGCAAGATCGTGTAGGGATGGGATGGGCAAATCATGATCATCATACATTCCGAAGTTCACGCTGTCATTTTAAGCAAATCATTCAACTCTTTGAAATTTTGGGATTTGCCTGTCGTGAGCGCTTCTATGCAGGGAAAGAAGCAGGGTGGGGAGCCCAGGTGATGGAACATACGATAGCCCGTTTTGTCTTGTTCATCGATGTCGATTTAGCAGAAGATGAAGTGAATGTAGATTTTGCACACGACACATTGCCTCCACGATCGCAGCTGGGAACAATAGGCCTGTGGTGTGGCTTGCATGGAGAGTCTCTGCTTGCAGCGGGGATGCATCACTTAGAAGCTCAGTTTTCTTTTCACGACCTTGAGAAAGCCCTGGCAGGCTTAGGCGTTCAGATGATGGCTCCTTTCAGTAATTTTTCTTATCTCAAGCAGGCTTTTACGAAAGCAGAGATTTGGCCAGTCAGCCATACACGCCTTGAGAGACTGTTGAAAAACAATTCCATAACTCAAGAACAGGCAAGCCGTTTTATGAAAGAGGGGGCTTTTGGCAGCCATTTAGAAAATCTACAGAGACAAGAAGGATTCAAAGGCTTCAATCAAAAAAATGTAAGCGCGATCATTCACGATACTGATCCTAGGGGAAGCGTAGCTGGCGCATAATTGCTTTGAGACCCTCGTGTGCTATGATGGTATTGAGCATCGGCATAAAGCGATAGGTCCAATTGCTTTCGTTTACTATACCAGGAATGTTGATTCGTTCATCGTCAGGATCTTCCCATGAAAGCTCGGGAAAGAGTGCGAGGTACTCTTGTAAGAGGTTGATATGGTAGCGGCTGTGTGTCTGATGTGCGAGCTTGAGTATTGTGACGTGTGTAGAAAAGAGAAGAGGACTTTCGAAAGGGATGTTGTAGTCGCTTGCAAAACGAAGTGCATCCTCTTCTGCATGTTGCCACCAAGCAACAAAAGTCTCTGAGTCGTGAGTCGAAAGTGTCGTCATACTTTCTTCTGGATATTGGTTGAGCAGAATGTAGGAGCGGTCTTCATGCCAGCGCCTCTCCCAGCGCATCACCTTTGTTCCTGCGATTCCAAGCTCTTTCATGCAGGCACGCACATCATCCGGGACAACGCCTAGATCCTCTCCTATGGGTGTCATCGTAGAGGAGTCTATCATCATCTTGAGTATTTTTCGTCCTTGAGGAATCCACTCTTTTTCATCAGCAGGCAAGAAAAAGCCTTCTTTTGCCGGCTTTCCTAAGGGAATCGCCCAAATTCTGAAAAAGCCTACGATATGATCGATACGGTAGATGTCATACAGCTCTTGAGCGACACGCAGACGCTCTTTCCACCATGAGAAATCGCTTCTTTCATGTATTTCCCAGTTGTAGAGAGGGAATCCCCAATATTGCCCTTCTTGGCTATACATGTCAGGAGGTGCCCCAGCTGCAAGATCGAGGACAAAGCTTTCTTGATGTGCCCACACATCTGCTGAATCGCGATTGATAAGAATTGGGATGTCTCCTTTTATGAGGACCTTGCTTTGTGAAGCTATTCTCTTTACCTGCTTCATCTGGTCAAAAGCAAAAAACTGTACCATCTCATGGAATTGGACTTCTTTTTGAAAATGTGTTGTGAGATGAGAAAATAATGCGGGTGTTGGAGCCTGGTAGACAGTTTGCCAGTCCCACCACGCCACCTCTTGATGCTCTGCTTTCAATATCTTAAAGAGAGCATACTCTTGTAGCCAGGGGTTGCTCTTTGTAAATTCTTGAAATGAAGCCATCTTCTGGATATGGGGAAAGGCTGATTCAAAATAGTCACGGAGGAAAGAGATCTTTTTTTTAAGAATATCGTGATAGCGAAAGCGCTTCGAGCTATTACAGTGACGCATCAAAGAAAGTTGTTCTTCAGCTTCGGGCATGTACTCAAGAAATGGAAGAGCCCATAAAGAGATGTTTATAGGATGCAATCCTTGTGCAGTGAGTGCCGAATAAGGGCTTGAATCTCCGCCTGAGTCGTTGAGAGGAAGAAGTTGGATGATGTCAAAGCCAATATCATGAACCCATTCGATGAGAGGAATAAGATCAAGATACTCGCCGATGCCAGAGCTACGTTGATTACGAATGCTAGAAAGAGAGAGGTTGATGCCGTGATAGTGTGTTTTCATCTCAAACCGAACATGCCACCACTGCCGCCGCCTCCAAACGATGCTTCATTACCAGCATATGAGGGAACATCTCCTCTTGCAATAGCCTCCTTCCATATAGTCGCTTTTTGCACAAATGGTTGCAGAAGATCGTTGAGCTTTTCTCCAGAGATTTCTTCGAGTGGGATCTGATCAAAAAGATAGAAGGCATCATTTTTCTTGCTATAGGAGAAGATACCATGTCTTGGAAGAGGAAGGCCGTTTGCTTTAAGTCCTTCTTTGAATATGTTTTCCCTATACCTTCCTGGAGCTATCTCTCCCATATGACTCAGCAGGGTGATATAGCGACCATCTGAGGATTGCTCGAGTTGCACCTCCACACCATTTTTAAATCTGAGCCGACAGCCTCCTCTTGCATCTGGGGTAATAGCAATACCTAGTTTTTTCGCAAGCTCTTCAAATAATATGCCTAAGCGATCTGTTACCATATTATGATTCCTCTTTGGTCTCGACTTCAGTTGCCTGATCAAACATCTCTTCTAAGTTATCAGAAGCTTCGATGATAGAGCGAAGAAGCTGCTGTTGCTTTTCGACTTGAACGTCTGGCGCTTTATCGTAGAGCGTCTTCGAGACTTGTCTTACAGCATCACGAAATTGATTCACAGAGATAATTTTGGCGACAATGCGTCCTACATCGCCATATTTTGCCTGAGTAAAGGGACCTAGTTTTTCAGCGGAATCGAGAACTTTTTGTCCGGAAGGATAGCGCTCTTGCACAAGTTTTACAAATTCTTTTGACATCTGTTCAAATGTAAGGCTCGGAGGTACTGGTAGGCCATTTCGTTCAAACGCCTTTGCAATATGTTTTTCGCGTCCCTGAAAAAAGCTGAACACGCCTAAAACAGCTTGTAGCTGTCTGATGGTCGTGATAGTATCACGCAGTCTTGCGTATTCTTGAGGGTCTCCTTGAAGAAAACGAAGCGTTTTGTCATCTTGACTTGCCTCTTTATGGACGCGAAGCTCCATCCCCAGTCTATTTAACAGATATCCAGAGATGGCTCTGATATTTTTGTATACGCCCTTATAATCAGAAAACAATTTGTTGAATAGCTCCGCAGGGGATTCCCACGACTGCTCACGAATCTGTTGGTAAAATTCTTTCAGCGTTGTTGGCGGAGGTTTCCCTTCTCGTATTTGCTGTGTTCCTGCAGCAATCATCTCTGCAACAGCAGTATTGACCTCTTCAAATGCTTTTCTTTTTTCAGCAATCTCATTGCCAAAATGTTTGAGATGCTCAGTCTTTACTGTTGTGATGACAGATCGAAGATCAGGGGTTGGCTCTGCAACTTCTAACAAGACATTTAAAAAGTCGTCTACAGAGACGGGATCACCGAAGCGCAGCACAGGAATTCGAGTTCCGTCAGGAGCTGTCATTTCTTCGAATGCTGCTGGCTGGAAGAAGTTTTTCAACACTTCTTGTAAATCTTCTTTTGATTTACATTTGCTGACAAGTTTAAGCAGCTGTTCAAGCTTTTCTTTGTTGTTTTCTTCGAATAGATCCATCAAGAAGGGGTTGTTTTTCAGTAGACCCTTTGCTTGATCACGGATATTTTCGATGGGTTTCATGATTTTAAGCGCAGCTTCTGCTCGCTTGATTCTGGCGCTCTGATTCTCCACAGGCTCTTTTTTCATATCGCGCAGGCGGATATTCAAATTTGGCTCTTTTGCTTCAGCAGCCATTTCATTTTCTTTGAGGGTGACTTGAGCTACTTCTTCTAAATTGCTTGCCGCTATAGTAGCTTTGAGTTCGGCAGCATTTTCTACTACCTGACGCTGTCCTGCGACAAGATCTGACTGAGCTAGGTTTAAGTTACCCATGTCAGGCATAACACCTTACCTTGCAAATTACGAAATTTGGATACGTCCAAGTGGTTGAATGCGGATTTCCGGGACGATCTCCTGGTATGAAACTACTGAGATGTCTGGAAATTCAAGTTCAATCAACTTGCGAACAAAACGTCTTACGTCAATTGCTGTCAATACGACTGGTTGCTGCCCACTTGGGGGTGGAGTCGTGACCGTATTTCTTACTGATTGAAGAATCAATTGTACAGAGTCTGGGTCAAGAGCAAGATATGAGCCAGCAGATGTCTGCTTAATCGCACCTCGGACAAGATCTTCGATTTCCGGATCTAACACGTAGACAGAAAGTACAGACTGCCCTTGGGAATAACGGTAGCTTATATATCGTTTCAATGATGAACGAACATATTCTGTCAGAAGCACGGGATCTTTTTCTGTCTGCGCCCACTCACTTAGCGACTCGAGTATCGTTCGTAAATCTTTAATGGAAATCTGCTCTTGTACTAGCCGCTTGAAGATGTCTGTCAATTTTTGTAATGGAATCAGCCTGGTCACTTCTCTGATTAAGTCAGGGAATGACTTTTCCATAAACTCGAGCATAGCTTTCATCTCTTGAATGCCCAAAAATTCGCCGCCATAATGTCTGAAGAAGTAGGAGAGGTGAAGAATCATTACCTCAAGTGGATTCCAGTGTTTGATACCTGCTTTTTCGAGGATTTCTTTATTTTTTATCTCTACCCACAGTGAGGGTAGCCCCAGCGAGTTTTTGTAGCTTGTATAGGCTAGATTGTAGCGCCCCAAGTTTTCCTCACTTTCGTTTGTAAGAAAATAACCTTCAATTACTTTTCCACGGACGATAGGTACTTCGTTGAGGTGAATAAGATATTCATCTTGTGCAAGATTGGGCGAATCGGTGCGTACGTGTACACCTGGAAAGCGAATACCTAAGTCGGCATATAAAGCTTGTCTCATGCGTGGTATCATCATGTCGATAAATCCTGATCCACGGCCACTCTTTTGTATTTCCGCAGTCAAACTCTTACCCACCTCTAATACTACGGGAAGAGTGAGTGCATAGCTGTCAATACCGCCTCCAGAGATGACCTTATGCCCTCTAACAGAGGTGTCGACCGTTGCCGCTGATTCTATCGTTGCAGAAGAGGTGCCTCCTCCGCGTCCACTCGTTGTAGTTGCTCCGCCGCCCATTACCTCTCTTTGTTCAGCGCTCCAGAGCGCGTATCCAAGTAGACCGAGTCCTGATGCAAGAATCATAAAAGGAGCGATAGGAAATCCTGGAATAATACCCATGGCCATGATAATACCAGCTGCGATCATAATGGCTTTGGGTTGTCTAAACAGCTGTCCTGATATCTCAGAACCAAGATTTGATTCTTTTTTATCACTGGCTACACGAGTAGTAACGATACCTGCAGTAATTGAAATTAAAAGTGCTGGAATTTGTGATACAAGACCGTCTCCGATAGACAACAACGCAAATGTTTGTGCCGAAGATGATGCATCCATACCCATTTGAGTAATACCGATGATAAGACCACCAATAACGTTGATTGTTGTAATCACAATACCCGCGATGGCATCTCCTTTAACGAACTTCATCGCACCGTCCATGGCACCATAGAGCTGACTTTCTTTTTGAAGACCGAGGCGTTTTTCTCTTGCTGTATTTTGGTCCAAGGTTCCAGCGCGCAAGTCGGCATCAATACTCATCTGCTTACCAGGCATGGCGTCCAATGTAAATCTTGCTGCCACTTCCGCTACACGCTCAGCACCTTTTACGATAACGATAAATTGTACGAGAGTGATGATTAAGAAGATGATACCGCCCACTACAAAGTTACCCCCGACTACAAAGTTACCGAACGCAAAGATGATGTGTCCTGCGTCTGCATGAAGCAAAATTTGGCGCGTAGAGGCGATGTTTAAGCCGAGGCGATACAATGTGGTGATCAGAAGAAGTGATGGAAATATAGAGAGGTGAGTTGCGCTAGGAATATAGAGAGCGATCATCAACAAGGCGACTGATACAGTGAGGTTTATCGCAATCATCAAGTCGATCACAGCGGGAGGAAAGGGAATGATCAACATTGAGATAATAGCAATGAGAAGAAAAGCGAGTGCAATATCACTGCTGCGCTCAACTGTCTCTAACGAGTGATCGCCGCCTAAGCGTGCGGTGATCCCATCAAGTATGCGTCTGATTATATTCATCATCCTTCCACAGTTCTTCGTATGTTGTTAAGAGGGTAGACCCACATTATCATATTCAAGTGAGGCAATCCATCTCAATATTTCAGCTACAGGCTCGTACGTTTCTTCAGGTATGTACTCATAGAGTTTGGCCTCTTCCCACAGTTTATGGGCAAGAGGGATATTTCTGATAACAGGAATTTTGTTGTCTTCTGCAATTTTGATGATTTTCTCAGCAACGTGACCTTGTCCCATGGCAAGAACGAATGGGCAGGGGTCGACTTCGCGATCGAAACCTAAGGCTATGGCAAGATGAGTCGGGTTTGATACAACCGCTTTTGCTCTCGAGGCTCCAGCGGCTGGACCTTCTGAATAGGCAATTTCATGAGCGATTTGCTTACGTTTTCCTTTGATATGGGGGTCACCTTCGGAGTCTTTATATTCTTGCTTTACCTCGAACTTTTCCATTTTCATTTCTTTTTCAAAGTTGTGCTTTTGGTAGAGGAGATCTGCGATAGCAACGACAACGAAAAAAAGACCAACTTGAAAGACTACCTCTTTTAAAAATGCGGCAAATACTGCGCCAGATACCTGCATAGGAAGGCCTATGGTCTGTGTGAGCTCTCCCATATGTCTCATCATGATGGCATAGACAATATAGCCGGCGACGCTGATTTTGAAGAGAGACTTCAGTAGCTCAATAAATGTCTTCATTTTGAATTTCGACTTCAGATTGTCTACAGGATTGAATTTTTTGATGTCGAATTTAAATACTTCAGGCGCCCAGACAGGCCCCACTGTAAGGAAGGTAACGAGAACTCCAGCGATACAAACAAATACCATGATGGGCATGCTGCATGTAAAGATGATATAAAATGCTTGGTAAAACATCCCTTTGAGTACTTCATCTAAGTTTGTGCTTGTTGCAAGAGAAAAGCAGCCCATAATGAGCTGACCAAGCTGATGAAATATATCAGTAGAAAGCGAAAGAGTAGCAGCCATCGATACGACAAAAGTAAACGCGGCAGGAAAGTCCTGAGACTTCGCTACCTGACCTTTTCTTTTGGCATCGCGCAGCTTCTTAGGGGTAGCCTTTTCTGTTTTTTCGCCCATAGCAGCAAAAACCCCACGTATCCGGTGGTCCTCCACCTAATTTCATTATATGCTCGCATTCAGGTAGTGTCAATAAATTATTAGGATAGATTTCGAATGGTTTATGCGGTATTGAAACATATGCCCCTGTGAGCTACAATGTTGCATATTTTTCTTTTATCTCAGGAGTAGACATGGCAGGGCTTTCGTGTGGCATTGTAGGATTGCCAAATGTGGGAAAATCCACTCTTTTTAACGCTCTGACGTCAAATCAGGCTCCAGCAGCAAATTATCCTTTTTGTACGATAGATCCTAATGTCGGAGTTGTGGAAGTAGCAGATCCGAGGCTTCAGGCATTATCAGATATATCAAAGAGCAAGAAGCTTCTCTACGCAACAACGGAGTTTGTTGATATTGCAGGACTCGTTGAAGGCGCCTCAAAAGGGGAAGGTCTTGGGAATGCATTTTTAACACATATTCGCCAAACTGATGCCATAGTACATGTTGTCCGCTGCTTTGAATCGGGCGATGTTATTCATGTTAATGGCAAAGTCGATCCAGTAAGAGATGCAGAAATCATTAACTTGGAGCTTATTTTAGGCGACCTTGATACCTGCGTGAAAAGTCTTCAGAAAATAGAAAAGCAAGCAAAAACGAATAAAGACCTTGCCGCGGCTGTTCATCTTTTAACGAAATGCAAGGAGCAATTGGATAAGAGCTTACCTCTACGAGGTCTTACTTTTACTCACGAAGAGTTAGAAATTTTGAAAGGATATCCTTTCCTTACAGCAAAAAAGATGCTCTATGCCGCTAATGTTTCGGAAGAGGATCTTCCTCAGATGGAAAATGAGCATGTAAAAAAGTTGCGCGCTATGGCCGAAAAAGAAGGAGCTATGGTAATTCCAATTTGCGCTCGCTTAGAAGAAGAGATTGCACAGCTTGCCCAGGAAGAAAGAGTTGCGTATTTGCAAAGTCTAGGAATGGAAGAATCAGGCCTACAAAGACTTGTAAAGGCATCGTTTAGCATGCTAGGCTTGATTACTTTCTTGACGACAGGAGAGGTGGAGACAAGGGCCTGGACGATTACAAAGGGGATGACAGCAGTAGAGGCGGCTGGTAAAATTCATACCGATATTCAAAAGGGATTCGTTCGTGCTGAAGTTATCAGCTATGACGATTTCATTCGCTGTCATGGCAGAGTCGCAGCAAAAGAAGCTGGCAGAGCACGTGCAGAAGGAAAAGAATATGTTGTCCAAGATGGCGATGTCATTTTATTTCTTCATTCGAGTTAGCCATGAATATCTTTATTAGCTGTATTCCTGGCCTTGAGCCAGCCCTTGAAAAAGAACTCGAATCGCTTGGCGTGAAGGGTCAAACGGCGTATGGTGGAGTATCTCTTACTGATGTGACCTTTGATCAAATCTATGACTTTAATTTGATGCTGCGTACAGCGAGTCGTGTGCTTATTTCCTTGGCAAAATTCCCATGCACAACGAAAGAAGAGCTCTATGATGGAGCTTGTGCTATAGAATGGGAGCGCTATTTTTCGAAAATGCCCACCTTTGCTATTGACGCGACGGTTGTTTCGCATCACTTCAATAACAGCCTTTTTGCAGCGCAGGTTGTTAAAGATGCCATTTGTGATGTACTGCGCAAGAAGATGGGCGTAAGGCCAAGTGTCGAGACGAGGCGCCCAGAGGTTCAAATTAATCTCTATCTCGATAGCCAGACGGCATCAATTGCTTTTGATAGCTCGGGAGTTCCTTTGCATGAGCGTGGCTATCGTAAAGAACAGGTAAAAGCTCCTTTAAGAGAGAATCTTGCGGCTGGTTTACTGCTCTTAACGGGTTATAGTGGCTCTGATTTACTAGTAGATCCTTGTGCAGGGTCGGGTACGTTTTTACTCGAAGCTGCTATGATGGCGACAAATACGCCTCCAAATATATTGAGAAGGCGTTTTGGATTTATGGGTCATCCAGGTTACTCGGAAAAGCGCTGGCTAGAAGTAAGAGCGCAGTGGATAGAAAAAAAGAGAGACCTTCCTGGAAAAATCTTGGGAATCGAGCGGGATCCTGCTAGCTTTCGCCTAATGGAAGAAAATATTGCACGGGCTGGTTTTGCAGGAAAAATCACATCTTTACAAGCAGATTTTCGAACCGCCCAGCTTCCTTTTGCGCCAACGTGTATTATTACAAATCCTCCTTATGGCAAACGGCTCAGCGAAGAAAAAGCATTAGAGGGTCTGTATCAGGCATTAGGCCAGTTTATGAAGCAAAAATCACATCACCCTGGTGTGGGGGCTATTTTTACGGCGAGTGCATATCTTACAAAAAAGATTGGTCTAAAGAGTAGACAACGCTTTTCGATAATGAATGGCGGTATGGAATGTCGACTTCTTGTGTATGATCTTTTTACAACAAAATCTGCTTAGAAACTGTTTCAAGAGAGTTGTGAGAAAGCCTTGTTTTCCTGTACACTCATCGCTCGTGTATGCGCTGTAGTAAGCTGCATGACATATGTAAATCAATCATAAAAGGTATAATATGAGCTTTCCACAATTCCCACTTCAAGATTTCAAAATGAAATTCCAATCTGTGATGCAAGAGATACAGACAAGATTTGATCCTGTTATAAAAAATATAGGAAACAAGACAACGCCAGTCTTGCAAGATATACAAAAAAAGGTTTTGCCTGTTGTTAAAAAGGTGCAAACAATCGCGCAGCCATATGTAGTACATATTCAAGAAGGATATGTTGAAAACACGAAAAAAATAAAAAGAAAACTCGAGCAACTCCAAGAAAATCCTATGGTGCAAAATGCTATGCACACAACAGGAGTTATATGCTCTCAAGTGAAAGAGAATGCAAAAAATATGACAAAAGAGAGCTGCCAAGTCTTAGAGAATATGCTTGAGACAGCAGCTGCTAGCGTGAAAAAATTGAAAATGGCGCTAGAAGAGCCAAAAGAAGATGTAGGAGAGCAAAATCAAGGCAATGGCGAGATCAATGAGGAAAAAGAAATTCCTCAAGATAATCGCAACTAGTGTTTGTCTTGAGATGATGAAGAGGCCCTCTTTATACAGAGGGGGTCTCTTTTGGCAAGAGAATAGATTGTATTTTAAACCTGTTATTGTTATCCAAACCGTTAAGCATTGTAATATGTTAGAGGTGGGTGAAAAATGATACAAGGTGATTCAGATTATGAGCAGAAAATAGACAAACTTCTCGGAGAGGTTAACTCTTCAAATTATCTCAAAACAGGATATCAATTAGGACGTATTTTGTCTAAGATGACAAGCGATTCTACCTTAGATACAGAGGGCTGTAAAAAGATAGTAAAAAATGTACACGCACTTCTGCGCAAAATAGAAGCGTTTAAAGAAAGCGATTGTGATCGGAAAGTGATGTCGAAAGTGCAATCTATTGTGAATACGATTCGATACAGAAGTGTAAAATCTAGAATAGATCTTGTAAATAAGCGCTTAGCGTCTTTGGTGGATGTAGCTTTAAAAAATGAGGAGAAAAGCCGCGTAATTGATAAAAAATCAAATTCACCATCAGTCAATAATGAGAACATACAAAAAGAAAACACAATTTTTATACAGTCGCTACTGGAGTACGATGAACCGCGCTTAGTACGTGAATTATTAATGCTTTCTCCTAATCAATATGGACAATTGAAAATATGGTTGGAGAAGCAACCTAAGGATGTTCAAAATAAACTGAGCAAAGCCTGTAAAGAAGCGGATATACTTATACAGAAGGCACGAGGGAAGCGTGTTGCACGAAGAAAAACAGAATTGTTATCACAGATACTATATAAACCGACTGTTTCAGAAGAAAAAAAACAAGAGATCAGAGCGAAATTTAGAAATGTTTTCGAAAAAATTAAAGTTATAGGGAAAGGATCTCTAAATAAGAATGCAAAAATTCTGGATCCAGCGTATTGGGTAGAAACACTGACATTTGGAAATGAAAAATTTCATGTATATCAAAATTTTCTTGCTCCATATAAAAAAGAATGGGATTCAAAAAAAAAATAATGAAGGTAAAAAATGGTCAGAAATAATGACATTTCAAGAATTTTTTAACTCGAAAATAAATCAAATGGATTCTGGTAAGCTAGCTGAATTAGAGAAAAATAAGGTTAAGTATGATCAAGATGAACAAAAGTTGAGTAATTTAGGAGTCTCATTTTCAAATGGGCAAATAATGCAGAACAATAAGGCTGTAGCTGATGGACAATATATGTTTGTCTTGTCGCCTGATGGGAAAAATTTATATCTTGCTCCGAAAAAAAAGGGAATTTTTCATCATTCCTCATTTTTATCTGGAGGTGCCGTAAAAAGTGCGGGGATGGTGGAAGTGAAGAATGGTAAGGTGGATACCATCTATCAGCACAGCGGTCACTATAAACCAACTGAACAACAGATGGATGCAATCAATGTATATTTAAGCGACCAAGACCGCATGGGAGATCTCGCAAAGAATATTAGATATGTAGGAGGAACGGTTGATAAATTACAAATGTTTAAAAATTGGATCAAATCAAAAATCGGTCTTCCTTAAGGATGTACCTCGCTACAACGCAATTGAACAGTCATAGCAGATAGCATTCAGAATCCGAGAAAAAATTTAGGCATAGAATTTTTTTGGGATTCAGAATTGTCAGATTCATAGAATAGCTGTATTTCATTAATAGCATAGAGTGTGTATACTCATCTGCTTCACAGAGTATGAGGGAAGAATGAATTTTGTAGCGAAAAAAATGTATTTGGTGGCTGTTGGCCTGGCGATGTTTTCTATGTTTTTTGGAGCGGGAAATGTCGTTTTCCCTCTGAGTGTCGGGCAGGCAGCTCAAGATAGGTCATTTTTTGCCCTTTTAGGACTTGTGCTCACAGGAGTAGGGGTCCCCTTTATTGGACTATTAGGGATGATCCTCTTTGATGGCGACTATCGATCATTTTTTGATACATTGGGAAAGATTCCTGGATTTTGTATCATCTTACTCATCATGGGATTGATAGGGCCTTTTGGCGCCATCCCTCGTTGCATTACTCTTTCCTACGCTACATGGAAGATGTTTTTCCCCGAGACACACTTGATTGTCTTTAGCTTACTTTCGCTTGTCATAACCTATTGTTTGACGATGCAAAAAAATCGTATTACAGAAATTCTTGGCATGGTGCTCACGCCCATTTTAGTGTTGGCACTCGCTGTGATCATTATAAAAGGTATCTGTAGTCATCCTGATGTGCCAGCAGCCGATTTGACAGATCTCAAGGCTTTTATTCTTGGCTTACATGCTGGGTATCAGACGATGGACCTTCTGGGTAGCTTCTTTTTCTGCTCAGTTGTGATTGCCTCTTTGAAATCAATTTCGAACGGTAAGTCTCTATTATCGAATGCAGCACTTGCAAGTGGAATAGGAGCTGCTTTGCTTGGTCTTGTCTATGTCGGCATGAGTCTTGTCGCTTCCTATCACACCACAATTTTAACAGATATGCCTCATGAAATTATGCTAGGAACAATCGCCTTACATATATTGGGGCCAAGTGCCGGTATCATCACCTGTATTACGGTTGTGCTTGCTTGCCTTACAACAGCGATTGCTTTGTCGTCTGTATTCGCAGAATTTATCCATATTGATGTCTTGAAAAATAGCATCAGCTATAGAAGCTCACTCCTACTTACACTTCTCGCCGCTTTTTTTATATCGACACTCGAATTCCAAGGGATTGTAGCATTTCTAGCACCTGTAGTGCAGATCATCTATCCAAGTTTGTTGGTGTTGAGTGCTGCCAATATTGCAGATAAATTATGGGGATTTCGCTATATCAAAACTTGCGTGGTGTTGACATTCGTGACATCGCTTATTTTTGCAATATAGGATGTGGTAAGAAGAGCAAGAGCGTGAGAGAGTGCTGGTAGGCGCTCTCGAATTTTTTGCAAAGAGTCAGGGCCAACTCTATCAGAGACAATCTTCATAAAATGAAGCTCCTTGTGTGCTGCTTGGCACAGAGAGGCAATCTGATAGCCCTCCATGTCCACGATATCATAGCCATCAATATGCTCATAGAGAGGTTTGTCGACAGTTAAAAGTCGATATCCTTCGCGCGAGAGAAAAAGGGTCTCTTGTTGATATGATACCGTCTGAATAGCGACCTGTTGCCCTACCTGAAGTTGGCTATGTAAAGCGCCCACTACTCCTGCATTGATGATGCGGTCATAGTAGGCAATCTGCTTTGAGAGAGTCTTCATGACAGCAGAAGGCCCCATACCAGTTACACAAATATCATAGAGATTGCAATTGGCAAGCTGTTTTCGTGTTTCTTGTGCTTCCATTTCTGTAGCAAATACAATCAGTGTTTTCATAAGACTTCTTTCGAAACCCCATTTGGTTGTTAAAATTACCATTTTTGGCATCTTTAGCTGCAAATTTTTCGACCATATGCTCACATATTGCTCTCAAAATTTGCAACTAAACCTGCTCAAAAATCATCAATTTTTCCAACTAAAGCGGGTTTCGAAAGAAGTCTATAGCTGTTTTGTAGCCTCGCTAAAGAGCTCTATTGCATGGAATGCTTCTTGTGAAAGAGAGTGTGTGTCTTCTGTTACATAGAGAGCAATATGTTTGAGAAGTGCGTGATGGTCAAGTTCTTGTGCATGATGCTGTACATAGGGCATGACCTCATCTGTATGTAGATAGGCGTATTCAATAGACTGCCTGAGAGTACGTACGCAGCTATTGCGTATTGTAGCTGACGTGTCTTTGGTTGCACAGAGTACTCCAAGCGGAACAGGCGCCTCATAGCGCTTTCCATAAAGAGAGCCAAGGTCACAGAGTTCTACAAGGTCTAATTGGGGGAAGGTGAAGCGGCTTTCATGGATGAGCACTCCTGCATCGACAGCTCCAGAAGCTACTGCTTGTAGGATTGTTTCATAGCGCATCGGTATTGCTGTCTGCAGATGAGGAAATGCAAGTTTAAGTAACGCATATGCAGTAGTGTGCTCTCCTGGATGAGCAATCCGAGTCATTGCTGTAAGAGATATATCTTTTGATCGAGCTACTAATTTGGGCCCGACATTCATTCCAATAGCAGCGCCTACAGGTAAAAGATCATAGAGATGCTGGAGTTTGGCGTAGCAAAATGCAGACATCTTTGTAATGGGAAAATGAGCTGTAAGAGCACGGCGATTGAGCTCTTCAATGTCAAGAAGGGTTGCTGCAGGGGTGTACTCTGACTGAATCTTGCCTGTCATCCATGCAGCGTAGCAAAAGGTGTCGTTCGGGCAAGGTGAAAAAGCAAGATTCACTGTCATCCTTGAAAAAGCGTAAGTGCAGGTCGCGTCTCGCGTGCTGCAGCGGGCTTTTGAGAAAGTGGAGACTCTTTTTTTCCCTGTTGCAAGCATGAATAGACTTGTTCAATCGTGAGGTCGTCGACCATGTGAGAAAAGACATCAGCCAAGATGATAGAGTCGTTGAGAGCGCGGTGCGCTTTGTTTTCTTTGATGCCATACATCTGTCTGAGATACTGGAGCGAGTGGCGAGGCAAATCTCTTCGATAGCGCCTTGCCCACTTTAAAGAGTCTACGTAGAGCCAATGTTCTGGCAGGCTGATAGAATGGCGTTTACATTCTGCTCGAAGAAAGGGGAGATCAAAATTTTCGCTATTGTGACCGATCAATGTCACTTCGCCATCACAAAAAGAAATAAATTCTTGCATCACCACTTTAAAGTTGCCGGCATCTTTTACCATTTCATCAGTGATTTCGTGAATGGCGATGGCATCTTTTGGAATAGGAATGCCAGGATTGATAAATCGCTGGAAGGAACATTCTCTGTGCGGATCGTACGCTGCGAGTTCAATAATACGATCACGCTCAGAAAATGTTCCGGTGGTCTCTGTGTCGAAAAAGATAGGGCGTTGGACCATAAAAGCTCGAGATCTCTATTTTTTCAACTCAGCGGCCTTCTGCAGTACTTCATCGAGAGACATAGCGCCAATAGCGATTGCTTCGATTACTGGAGTAAAGGTTTTGCATACAGTCTGTGATGTTTGTAAAAATGCTTCCAAAGTCTCTTTTGGCAGCTCTTTATTGTGTGTAGGAAGCATAAGGCGATAAAAAATCGTCTTCGACGCTTCGTCAATGCAAAATCCTGGCATGTCTAATTCTTTATTTAGCATGAGCAAAAAGCGGCACAAGTCAGAAAGAGACTCATCTTTGAAGTTGGTTGGGATGAAGGATAAAATTTGTAACAGCTCGCCTTCATGCAAGATGCGGAAAAAGATTGGAAACTCTCTTTTTTCATGCTTGATGACAAGATATGCTTGGTTGGTTTCATCCTGAACTTTAGGTTCATATCCTAATGCTTTCAGCTGCGCTTGCAGATTGGGGTGTGATAATTTGAACATAGGTCCATCCTTTCTTTAAAAATTTACGCCCGGAGTGGTTGGCATCCCGGTAGATCCTTGATTTCTGATAATCGAAGGATTGTTTGTGTCGGGAATGATGCTTACCTCTCCCTCTTCAGGCATTCGATAACAAGACACACAGAGCGCCGCGAAAAAAAATAGAAATACACGGCTTAGTCGCATCATATACACAATCTCCGATCTTCCGCTACTTAAAACTTTGTTTCTGTGTAGCGCATTAATTTTACCACTTGTCCGCCAGAAGGAGATTCTACCACAAGCATTCTATCTCCTTCAACATCAACGAGATAGAGCGATGTCTTTGCAGATATACTCTTTTTTTCAATAATTTTGAGACTTGCATTTGGGGATGATCGAGAGGCGGCGGCGTTGAGATATCGCTTGGCGAGCATAGTCCCGCACACGAAAATCGTGAGTGTAAGAGCGAGCATGGCGACCATTTTCATCACAAGCTGTCCAAAAGAGGCTTCCTCAGCATGCTCTTTCGTCTCTGTATCTAAAAATGCGTGGGCTTCTGTCTGGGTCGTTTTAGCTTCTGTAGCTCGTAGCCCCTGTGCCGACAGAAGAAAAAACAAAAGCGTCAGCAGGCGACTCCATTTTTTTATGATTGATTTTGTGTGCACAAAACTCCATCCTATTTGTAAAGAGATACACGCTACTGTATCTATTTTCAGTATGGAGGTCAATTGGAATCAAGGAAATTGCGCGGATTATTAGCTTTAGATATTGACGGCACTCTTACAGCGGTAAAAGAGCATCTTCCGCAAGCGGTTTCTGATTACCTGGCACATCTGTATCACGAAGGATGGGCTCTTGTCTTCATTACGGGACGCACGTTTCATTGGAGCATGCATCTTTTGCACGGTCTGTCATTTCCTTATGCGCTGGCGATTCATAATGGAGCACTCCTGCTGGAATGCGGTGAAAAGAAAATATGGTATCGCTCTTCACTTTCGGTAGCTGATGTGAGGCACATCGAGGAAATACTCGTACGTCATCATCTATCAGCAACTGTATATGCAGGACTCGATAATGATGAGGCTATCTACTACGTGCCTACGCAGCTTACAAAAGAGCAGCTTGAGTATATGCAAAAAAGAAGGGCGGCTATTCATGAAAAATGGATTGCAATCGCTTCTATGAACGAGCTGCCTGATTGTCAATTTTTAGCCGTTCGTTGCGCTGTAGAAACGAAAGAAGCCGCTGCAATTGCTGCTGCAATTACTCAAGAGCTAGGATTTCCTTGCCCTCGTATGGTGGATTCATATGATAACTCGCGTTCTGTCATCCAGGTGACGCAAAAAGGGGTGACAAAGGGGTCTGTAATTCAGCATGCTCTGCAAGCGCTTCAGCTACCAAAAGGAGTGCGCTTGCCTGTCATTGCCTGCGGGGATGATCACAATGATATTGCGATGCTGGAGGTCGCAGATATAAAGGTCGCGATGGCAACAGCTCCAGAGGAGCTACTCAAAATAGCAGATATTATTGCCCCTTCTGCTGCCGAATGTGGGATCATCACAGGTCTTCAATTGGCCATCGAGAGAGTGGTATCATGAAGCCTCTTATGGGAACTATTTGTATTCATCGCTACAAAGTGCAGTGTGTGGTTGGCTGTTATCCGCATGAACGTGATATGGAGCAAGAGGTCTTTATCGATTTGGCTCTTACCTATCCAGTGCCGCCAAGGGATCACATTGACGAAGCTGTTGATTACACCTCTGTCGTTGTATATGTCGAAAAGTGTGTCTCTGAGGGACGGTTTCAATTAATCGAAAGCATGGCAGCAGCTATTGGCTCTGGGATTTTGACTCATTTCCCACGTCTTGCAAAGGCTCTCATTCGAGTGTATAAACCATCGGCTATTGCGAAGGCTGAGAGTACAAGTTATGAAATAGAGTGTGTAAGGGATGGATATGCAATGTAGTGATGCTTCATGGACGTTGATAACAGGGGCTGCAAAAGGTGTGGGGGCCGCAGTGGCTCGCAAGCTTGCTCAGGCTGGGCATGCTGTTGTTATTCATTATAGACAGAGTGAAAAAGAGGCGTGTGATCTGCTGGCAGCTCTTAAAAAAGAGGGAGCAACAGCCGCTATCATTCAGGGCTCGTTTCATACAAAAGAGGCGACACAAGATTTTATCAGTCGCTACCTAGAGCAATTTTATAAGACGAGATATCTTGTGAATAATGTCGGCAATTACATGATTGAGCCTGTACTTGCCACTCCATATGACGATCTTCAGGAGCTATTTCAGACAAATCTTTTTGCGCCGCTTCTCATCACGCAGGCGCTTGCTTCGTCTATTGTTCAAGAAAGAGGCGCTATTGTGAACATAGGAGTATCCGGATTGCAGAGCGTAAAGGCAGATCTAGAGGCTTGCGCATATACGATGACGAAGCAAGCTTTGCTCTCTCTTACGAAGGCGCTTGCAAAAGAGCTTGCCCCTCAAGGAGTGCGTGTGAATATGATCTCTCCAGGAAGGTTGGAAAATTCAATAGATAGATATAAAGGGGTAGCTTCGATCCCTATGAAGAGATTGGGGAGCTGTGAAGAGGTGGCAGAGGCTGTACGCTATATATTAAGTCATGAATCGAGTTATACTACTGGTCAAAATATTGATATCGCTGGAGGACTTGGGTTGTGAGAGAGGAGTGTATTCGAAAGGCTATAGAAGTGGCTTTGCAGTCGGCGCGGAAGATGCAGAATAAAGAAAGTGGCTTTGTCCATGTAGAAAATGGGGTCCCTTTTTTTGAAAACAGCCTTTTTTGTCTTGCGCTCTTTCGCACAAAAACTCATGAGTCGATGCAGGAGGCGAAAATTTTGCTCGATAGACTGCTCTACTTTCAGCAAAAAGATCCTCATCTTCCAAGCCAAGGCAATTATCCCGTCTATCTTCATGACTATCCCTATTGCCGCGATCATTATCTGGCAGCGAAGGCAGCGCATGCGCTTACTCTTATCCAAAGAGAGTTTTCACAGATTTTAGGAGACAGCCTACGTGAGCGCCTGCAGACAAGTCTCGGCCTCGCTACTTGCTTTGCTCAAGAGTTGTCGAAAAAGGAGACGCTGCCTCTCTGGATGCAGGTGAAAATAGCAGCCCTTACGGGCGATTGGCAGTTTGTCGACCCCTCGCTTATGAGAGAGCAAGATTATCAAGCAGATGCGGTGGGGCATATGCTGGCATCTTTTTATATGACAGCGGATTCGCTTGAGGATAATTGGCTCTGGCGCTATGTCGTAGACACCTATCATGTTCCATCGAGAAGCTATGGAGGTCCTGCATTTCGTCATCTACAAAAAGAATTTCACCAGAAAATAAGTCTTTATGACTATATGCTGGGGATGTTGTCGGATAGCATGCCTTCTCACTGTTTAGTTCCTCAAGAAGCTGCTCTGCAGGCAGCTCTTACGGTATCATGTAGTGATACACTCCATGAGCATGCCAATAGAAAGGTGGATGGTGTATGTGGCAGCCTCTCATGGCATGTCCAGCATGAGGATGCTTTTGTTCTCTCCTGGATTGACGAGCATCCAGCGGTGAGCACGCAGCCTGGCTTTTATCCGTGCCTTTTACAGATCGATGGTAAGGCAATGACTCTAAATATCCAAAAAGGAAAGGTTTTTTGCAAGGCAACATCATCTGGTATATGCTGTGATATAGCCTTTGATTCAGAGTGTTTTCAGACAGAGACTGAGCGCAAAAAGGTGCTTTCTTTTGCTATGCCGAGTGATGGTCTGCAATTTTTTGTAGAAGGGGTGGCGGCATCTACTTTTGCACTAGGAGAGACGATCACTATTCGCTCGAGCACGAGGGTGATGACAGTGCAGTTTGAAGCTCTTGATGGAGATGTGCGATTTTTCGGAAATATAGGCCCCACGAATCGTCCAGACAACTGTAAAAGCACAGCGAGCGTGAAGCTGCAGCAGCCACTTGAGATGCAGATGTATGATAAAGAGCTGGCGTTGAGGCATCTTACTGGTACACATGCAACAGTGCGCATGAAGATTACGGTATGAAGTGGCTCATTTTTTGTCTTCTCTATGTGTCATGTTCTTTTGGTAATCGAGTGCCTTATCAAGCATCTCAGGATATGCTCAAGGCTTCATCTTCCTTTTACCTTGATATATGTGTAGATGCCAAACATTTTGATTACTCGCATGGGGCGGCATTTTTACGCTCCTACTTCGATCGTGATGATATGAGCTTTGGGCATGCCTGGGTGCGACTTCATGGCAAAAAAAATGAGACTACAGTTCATATCGAAGGAGGCCATTCTGGGGAGATAAGCGATTTTCTTCCTCGCTATCTTGATCAGCTTATTGCTGCTGCAAAAAGAGGAGAGCACAATCCTATTCAGTATCTATACACACCTCGACATGATGGCTATTTTGAATTAGGAAGCGGTGGTCATACGCCGACGAAAGTTATTCGTATTGCGATCACGGAGGCTCAATTCGATGCCATGCGCGATCTTGTCGAAAAGGAGCAGTATCCTTTTTCGCGCTATAGCTTATGCGATGCACAGTGCACCATTTTTGTAGTGAAGCTGGCATCTTTAGCAGATCTTGTATTAGAACATGAGGTGACGATGCCAGTGCCTCAAAACATTCGCTTCGATGGCGTTGACTTGAGATTGTGGAGTGATCGTGAGTATAGTACCCTTACCATTTCTACTCCTGATCGGTTAGAAGAGAGTATGCTGCAGGCAGTCAGAGAGGGGAAAGCTATTCATTTGACTGAGTAGCATGCCTGTAGTTGAGAAGGCGAAGAAAACGCCCTGAAATAAATTCATTCTAGTGCGTGAAATTTGCGTAAAGCACGGTCTACAGGTGCTCAGCAAAAACTATTGAATTTTCTTTTTTATGTGTTATAGTTCAAGATTCTTAGAGGAAATTCATGGTTCATAAGAAGATTTGTCTAGCAAGTGACAATTGGGCAGGCGTTCATCCTTCAACTGAAGTTAGATTTTTTACTTCCTGGAATACTTCTGAACAGGAAGGTATGACTCTTATTCATTACAGGCTTGTGTAATTCTCTGGTTAAAAATAAAAAATTGCCCGACTGCTGGAATTTATCGAATAAAGGAATCTGAAAATGTATCGGATAGCACGCGCACAAGACGAAAATACAATTGTATTTTTGGACAGAAGCGGCAATAAGCACATTCGTAAGGGTGGAAATTTATCCTGGCGAATAAATAATCCAGGCTTAGTGAAAAGTCACAGTCACTATGCAAGAAGTAATGGCTCAATAGGATCTTGTCAAGGTTTTGCAATTTTTTCCTATCCAGAACAGGGGCATAAGGCACTTTCAGCGTGGCTTCATTCCAAGAAATATTACAATTCAACTATTCAGGCAATAGCAGAACATTACCACCCTAAAAATATCGATGCTTTTGCTGCAAAGTTAAGTAGCGGCATATCAACGCCTATAGATAAAAAACTCAATTCTTTTACAAATATAGAATTTCAGAATTCGCTAAAGGCCATTGAAAAGTCATGCGGATACGAATTGACTGGAAATGAAGAAACATCCGTTTTACCAAAGATTACCGCAAGGATAGAAAATAGTAATGCGGAAGGCACCTATTTGATAGGAACTGATTTAGTCTTATCAAAGAAAGAAGCTATAGATTGGGTGAAAGTGAATCGATTGGATGCAGTAATCGTTCATCACAAAAACGGCACTGAACATTTACGCTCCAGGCCTAGTCACTGCATTTGGAGTGTACAAATCCCGGAAGAAGCAATTCTTCCAAATCTAGATGAAATTGAAACTTTGGTAAGAACTGTAGGAAAAAAACGACCTGGTCAGTGTATTTGGGGATTCATTAATGGCATTTTGAATTCACGAGAGGGTGCATTGGAATCTGCAGAGTTAATCTCTGGTTATACAAATGGCGAGGAAGTACTATCGTTGCCAAATGACTCTTTTTTGCTTGGAGCCAAAGATATTGGTGTGTGCATTTCCTTGAAACTTGGAATCGATACGCCTATTGTCTCTTGGGCTGCTAAATTTTTCAGATATCTTCTTGCTTTATCAAATCAAGAAGGAGCCTCACTTCCAGTTATCATATTTGCACACAGCCAAGGAGCGATCATTTCAGAACATGCTTTACAACTATTAAGCATTCATGAAAGGCAGAGAATCCGCATTTTTACTTTTGGTGGAGGATCATTGCTTGAAGTTGATAGCTGCCATCCTGACTCTCACAATTATGCTAGTGAAAATGATCTTGTTTCTTCTATGGGATCGCCTTATTTTCGATCTTTAGCCATACATAGATATCTTGGAATAAAAGAGGGGTTGAACGAAGAAACCCTCATTAAACGATGGGCTTTGGATGATGCATTGTTGTATCTTGATTCTGTAGATGCGTTTGTGTTTGAAAGCTTTATGAAGCAACGCATTAGTCACTATGAAAGCCTCATGAAAAAAATTAGCAATATCACAATATTGGATCCAGACCCAAACTGTTATGTTGAGCATCAATTCAGCAGAGAATGCTATCAAAAAGAGGTTAAGAGACTCGTAGAAAAATACAAAGGTTCTTCACTTTCAGCTAAGATTGAAGAAAAAAAAGAGCAACTTCTATATGTCTAGCTATCAAAATGGAGTAGAAGCTACTCAAAACCTGAAAAAGAAAGCCAAGATTTGTGTTGTAACGTGGACGATTATTTATATTTTGCTTTTACCCCTGTTATCATATTTTGCATTGCTTTCTGCTATGATATTTGATGATCCTCATTTATCAATTCCAAAGGGGTTATCCGTTATTTTTACCATTTCATTCATTCCTCTTTCATTGCCTGTAAGCGTAAATCTGATGTGGTCAAGCTATCTATGTGAAGAATATGGTAAAACATTGGTTTTCTGGTCGATACCTTGGTTGACCCTGCTTGCTGTATTGATTGTAGACCCTATAATTCGATTTTTATAACATAACCTTATTATGACGACAGAAGATAGAGCATCGCCCGTGCAGAAAAAAGCTAAGTGTACTATGATCGTTTGGGGTCTTACCTATTTATTTCTTTTTCCGTTTTTATTATTTTTTTTTGCTCCATTTGGAGGCGTGAATTCAACTAACACCTCTTGCGCAAAGAAACTAATTGGCTTTATTACTCTTCTGCCCATTTTTGCAATGCCTGTGAGCTTTTTTGTGATGTGGTTCAGTTATTCAAGAGCTTACTACGAAGTCGTTCGCCTTTGTTGGATGATACCCATTCTTCTTTTTGCCTTAGTACTGTTAGTACATATTGCCTTATGAGGGAATTGCAAAACTCCCTTTGCTTTGGTGAGATGGGGAAAGCTATTCATTTGCCTGAGTAGCATGCCTGTAGTTGAGAAGGTGAGTTGTGTGGATGTGTTCTTCTTCTCCTGCATAGATAAGAAACGATTGAGGAGCTCTTGGGTGCACAAGATTTTGAAAAAAAGAGAGGGGCTTGAGAAAGTCTGGATGGTAGGTTTTTGAGGATTTGATTTCTATAGGGATAAGTTCATTTCCTTCAGCAAGAGATTGTGAAATGGCTTCTTGAAGTTATAGTTGGTGGCTGCTTGTGAGATAAACATTCCCTTGTGATTCTTTTCGTCGACGAGTGGCTGGATGTAGGAGAGGAGCTCTGGTGTGCGCTGAATTTCATCGAGAATAGTTCATCAGGAAATTGGTCTAAAAAACCTCGTGGATCTTGTATTGCCATTGCTCGAATATCAGGATATTCAAGGTTGGCACAGGCTTTTTCTTAAAAAATTTGCTTTACTACAGTTGTCTTCCCTGACTGCCGAGGGCCGGTTACTGTCACAACGGGATATTGCTTTGCAAGTGATTGAAGTTCTTGTTCAATAGATCTTTTAAACATGACTTTTTACTTTTTTGAAGTTCTACTTCATTTTAGTCGAATGCTCATTTTTTTTTGACTCCGCGTAACCCCTATTTTCTCTTAGCTTGAAAATCATTATTACCGAATATTGACAACTTCGATAATAATATCCTTCATTAATTTGAGAGCAAAAATGAACAAAACGGTTGTGGTAGTAGGTGGGGGAGCGGCTGGTTTTTTTGCAGCTTTGGCCTGTAAGAGAGCGAATCCTCATATTCGCGTGATCATCATTGAAAAAATGGCATCGCTTCTTTCTAAAGTGCGTGTTTCTGGAGGGGGTCGCTGCAATGTCACGCATCATTGTTTTGATGTGATGACGCTCGTGCAACATTATCCGAGAGGGCAGAGAGAGCTGCGTCAGGCTTTTCATCAATTCCAACCCAAAGATACAGTGCAGTGGTTTTTAGAGCGCAATGTGCCCTTGAAAGTAGAGGCCGATGGTAGGATGTTTCCCACGACAGATACCTCGGAGACGATAATTCAATGCTTTTTACAAGAGGCTGAAAAGCACGGTGTTGAAATTATCACGCAGTGTGATGTCCTCTCGGTTGAAAAAAAAGAAAGCGTGTTTGCTGTCACTACCTCAAAAGAGATATTTTCATGTGATGCCCTTCTCATTGCGTCAGGTAGCAGTAAAAAGATGCTCTCTCTTGTAGAGCATCTGGGGCACACTATTGAACCACAAGTGCCTTCACTCTTTACCTTTACGCTTCCAGGATCACCACTTCTAGCCTTAGCAGGCGTGAGTGTAGCGGATGTTGCTATTACCTGTGAGGGGATCACTCAGAGAGGCCCTGTCCTTATCACTCATTGGGGGTTAAGTGGCCCTTGTGTGTTGAAGCTCTCTGCCTGGGCGGCTCGTGAGCTGCATGAAAAGAGTTATAAAACAGAAATTGTCATCAACTGGCTCCCGGCATGGAAGGTGGACGTCGTGATACAAGCGCTCGAGCAGATGAAACAGCAGCAAGGCGCAAAAAATATATCGAGTGACAATCCCTTTTCTTTGCCAAAAAATTTATGGAAGCTCTTCGTCTCCGATTTTTCAGAAAAGAAGTGGGCAACATTGTCCAAGAGTAATATCCAACAGCTTGCTTGTAAGCTTACTCGTGATCAGCAGCATATTGATGGAAAAACAACCTATAAAGAAGAGTTTGTGACCTGTGGGGGAGTTCGCCTACGAGAGGTTGATTTCAAGACGATGGAAAGCAAAGTGGTGCCGAATCTCTATTTTGCAGGCGAGGTATTAGATATCGATGGCATTACTGGTGGATTTAATTTTCAAAATGCCTGGACTACTGGCTGGATCGCTGGATATTCTATTGCTCAAAAATCACATAGCTGATTAGTGAAAAAACTGTTACTATGTATCCTAAGATAGAGAGGTATAGCTTATGTTGTCGATTGATTTAAGAGGCAAGCGCGCATTCGTTGCAGGCGTTGGTGATGATGTTGGCTTCGGCTGGGCAATAGCGAAAGCTTTATATGAAGCAGGCGCTGAAATATTGGTTGGCACCTGGACGCCAATGATGAAGATATTCACACAAGGACTCGCTTCAGGGAAATTCGATGAGTCGAGGAAGTTAGCTGACGGCAGGATGTTGGAATTCGCAAAGATCTATCCACTTGATGCAAGTTTTGACACCTTCGACGACGTGCCTCAAGATATCAAAGAAAACAAACGATATAAAGATGTCGGCGGCTATACAATTGCAGAAGTGGCGCAGCAGATTCAAGCAGACTACGGCACTATCGACATTTTGATTCACTCTCTTGCCAATGCTCCAGAAGTGCAAAAACCACTTCTCGACACCTCTCGTAAAGGCTACCTTGCTGCGATGAGTGCTTCTGCCTATTCATATGTCAGTTTACTCGCTCATATGGGGCCATTGATGAATCAGGGTGGTTCTGCGATTTCGCTTACTTATATAGCATCGGAAGCAGTGATTCCTGGCTACGGAGGTGGTATGAGTTCTGCAAAAGCAGCTCTTGAAAGTGACACCAGAGTCTTGGCGTATGAAGCGGGCCATAAATTTGGCATTCGTGTAAATGCAATTTCAGCAGGTCCCTATGGATCACGAGCTGCAAAAGCTATCGGCTTTATTCAAAAGATGATCGAATATACAGTTGCCAATGCTCCTTTGAAGAGACAGATAGAAGCGCGTGAGGTGGCAACGACGGCTGCATTTATTGCATCACCTCTTGCTTCTGCAATCACAGGCTCTGTCATTTATGTTGACTGCGGCATGCATGCTATGGGAGCCGCTCTTGACAGTGCTTCTTTGTCATAGTGAGGGAGCTTGTGGAAAATCAATCTCTGGATGAACGACTTGGTTAAAGTAGTTTGTGTAGAGATTGAGTGTAATTGTTAGGATGATGTCGCAAATTTCTTGCGGCGTGACTCCGTTTGTTTTCAATATTTCAACATCTTGATCTGACACACTGCCTCGTGCGAGAATAACCTTTTTTACAAAGTCTAAAATCACTTGATCTTTTTCGCTTTGACCATGTCCTTTTCTCGCATTCAAAATCTGCTCATTACTCAAGCCTACTCCTTTTGCGATGGCAGAGTGTGCTGAAAGGCAATAGTGACAATGATTTGATTCTGCAGTAAGAAGAGCAATCTGTTCTTTGAGAGTTTTGGAAAGAGATGTTTGCTCTACCAGCTCGCTCATAGCAACAAAGGCTTTCAGCGCCTGGGGGGAGTGACCCATATGAAGAAAGATATTGGGGACACGTCCCATTTTTTTCTCCATAGCAGTCCAGACAGCCTGCACCTGGGTGTCGGCTTCATCTTTTTTGATAACGGGTATTCGATTCATACTATCCTCCTTATATAGCTAGCGGAATGTGGGTTATCAGAGGCCAGTGACAGCTCCAATAATGCGCCGTCCTACTCCCCACACAACACCTCGATAGGTATAGGTTATAGATGCTAGTTTTACCATGCCGTTTATTATTTGTCTGTATTGAGGGGAGATTTCTGGATTTTCCACCCCGCGTTCCCTTCTCCATTCTTCGATGTTCATTCTTACTTTTTCAGCTACCCCTTCGAGAATTAAGGTGTTCATCTCAAGTTCTGCTGTTTTCATAAGAGCTCCTGTAAGGCTTCTATCCCAAACAGCACTGGTAATAAATCCAGGTAATACTTTAGACACCCAATTCCATGGAACATAGCTGCCAATCTGCGAAGCAACAGCTGAAACTTTGCCTACAACTATTTGCGTCTTTGTCTTCCATATTTTCATCTCATACAAAGTCGTTGCTATAGTGTTTGCTCGATTCGTGAGTATCTTTTTTTGTTCCTCTGGCAGATCCGGGTTCTTGAGCATGCTTTGTATGGTAGCATGTATCTGAATAAGTTGCTGTGGAAGACAAGCCCCTATTTCACGCTTTCCTAAAATTACTGCCAGCTTTTTTTGAAGCGCTGTGTATGATTTGAGTAACTCTTCGTTAATCGCTATTTGTTCAGTATTATGACTAGAGATCACTCCCTCTATTGTCTCATACATCATGATACACTCATTGAACGTAGCTTTGTCTGGATCAAAAGCCTTCAGCCCTTGAATTACCTTCTCAGTATATATGTCTTTTGCTACCTGTAGGCTGATTTCAGAAAATATATTGTGAGTTGCAATGACATTGTTGATTCCTTCAAGCTGCTGTTTGAGTTCAGGACTCACTTGCAGGCGCTTAGACCCTAATTCAGTTTGCTCGTTGACAAGACTTGTATAAGCTGTGTAAAATTGCTTTTTAACTTCTTCTTTTGAAGCATCCTCAAGCATCAGTAATTTCTTTAAAATATCAGCTTGCTCTTGAATGTGTTTTTTATGTGGTTCGATTCTTTTTTTGAGATCAAGAGATGAAGTGTTTATTTGCTCGATAGGCTTTCCTTTAAACATGTCAATGATAGGCTGAAATTCGCATTTTGTGGCCCATTCAAGGGCTGTTTCATTTTGGTCATTTTTAAGAGCAAGTAAGCTCTCTTTTTTTTCTTCAGGACAGTTCATCAAAAGTGCGTGAACACTGTTGCAATTGCCTTGGTCTACAGCATCATGAAGCGCTGACCATCCAGTTTCATCGACGGCTGTGATATCCGCTCCTGCCTTGCATAGCAGTGTAATCATCTGATCTGATTCATTTTGAAGGTTTGCGGCAAGCATGAGCGCTGTTTTCTTCCCCACCTCAGTGGTATAATTGAGAAGTTCTGTTTTTTTCTCTTCTGGGCACTTTTCTAAAAGTAATTGAGTCATCTCCTTATTTTCGAAATATACAGCAGTATGTAAGGCTGTATATCCATTGCCATCATACTGAAAAAGATCAGCACCCTTATCGATAAGAAGTGCGGCGAGCTCTGCGTCTTTCTTTTCAATGCACTGCATGAGCAGAGTCGTGGAGGTACCATTTTTTAAATAACAGGGCTTGTTAAGAAGCTCTGGTGAGGATTTGTCAA
Source organism: uncultured bacterium (assembly GCA_964487845.1). Classification (GTDB taxonomy): domain Bacteria; phylum Chlamydiota; class Chlamydiia; order Chlamydiales; family FEN-1388; genus CAZASK01. The sequence goes on along the minus strand of CAZASK010000005.1, from coordinate 14,332 downwards.
TGAGAAGCTTCGCTATCTCTCTATTCCCACTTTGAATGGCAACAAAAAGAGCGCTATTTTTGAAAGAATCAGTGGCAGTAATGTCAGCACCCTTTTCAATACAGAGCTGTACAAGTTGTTCGTTACCCGTTTTTACAGCAAGTATGAGTGGAGTAGAAGAAGTGCCATCTTTGAGAAAACAAGGAGTGTTGAGAATATCTTTATTTTGAAGATCGTGCGTCAGTAGTCGTTCTACAATCCCTGGATCCTCACTTTCAATAGCAGCAAACAAGGCTGTATTTTTGGAGGAATCGCAAGCCTTCAGATCGGCTCCTTTATCCATCAATAGCTCTACAAGCTCGAGATTCTCATTTTTCACCGCCTCTATGAGTAATGTCGATGTTTGGCCATTGTTTTCAAGAGGCTCATTAACTAGATATTGATATAGTCCATCTTCTAAAATAGATTTGGTTGTACCTATATCTCGTTTTCTTACCGCATTTTGGAGAAGTTTTAATTTCTCTGTATGGTCTTTTCTTAGAGCAGTGTCGGACCCGGTCTGAATGGTTGTTGCAGTTTTTTTAAGGTGATTTGTTATGTTTTTAATAACAGTGCGGTTCCATTTGGAAGATATCTCTGTGTTCTGCTGAGAGACTTTGCTCTTGAATTCGGCAAAGCTTTTTTTATTGAGTACGACCCATTGTTCTCCTCTATCTTCTGTAGAGACTGTGACGACGAGGCCAAGTATTTTGCCAATGATCCATGTTAGACTGAGCCGCGATGTGCACTTTTCCGCCTCTACATTTCCATAGGTGCCAAAATGAACGGTATTTGCGTTGTCAAGAGTAGGCATTCCTGGGATAGACATAGGCTTCCTTATATAGAGTGTCTGATGCAACTCTATAGGGAAAATGTACTCTTATGTCAAGCGTGTAATTTTAGCAGAATAAAACTTGAAAACGAGTGCAATCTGTTTACAAGGCTTACTTTAACAAAAAGTAAGCTCTGTAAACAGTGAGTGAAGAAGAGAGAGTTAATTTCTGTCTCCGATGTTGTCTCTACGATAGGGGTCGTTTTGTTGTTGATTAACCGGTGCTCTTTGACCTACCGGATCGCGATTCGGTAGCTGGTTGTTGTGAACAGGCGGTTGGTTGAGATTGTCCCTTTGGCCCACTGGCTCACGGTTGGGGAGATGATTTGGCCTCTGGTCTCTTTCTTGTTCTCTGCGTCCTACAGGATCACGGTTTGGCAAGTTGTTCACCGGAGGATTGTGATTCACAGGTGGCTGGTTGACATTATTTCGCTGCCCTACTGGATCACGGTTAGGTAGATGAGGGTTGTTCGGTGGGTTATGCCGAAACATATTTACCGTGACCGGATTTCTCTGTCCTACAAGATCTCGCTGGGGAAGATCTCCAAAGACGTTATGTAGGGACTGTGTGAAGGGGGTAACGGTATAGCCGTCCATAGAGCGGTTGTCCTGCTGACGAGACTGCGGAACAAAAGGATGGAGTGGTCGCCTGCGAATTGAAACCATGCGTGGTGACTCTACGATGCCAATCATGTTAAGAGCATCAGCGATAGCATCGCAGGGGTTGTCATCACCTATGCAAAATAATCCTGCTGTAGCAAGGCCACAGCCTACTGCCGCAACGACAGCCAGGGGATCGCCTGTAGAGAGGGCCATTACAGAAAAAAAGAGCGTTGAGACAAGACCGATTGCTCTTGCAGCTGTGATCATGATTCGGTTGATAAGTTCCCAGCCATTATCTTGTATCGCCTCTATGTTTCTCTGAGGAATCAAAGGAGGATTTGCTCCTCCTATTCGTATACTTCCAAAAATACTCATAATCTCTATTCCTTTGTATTATTAATAGCTAAGTGCTGCTGTGAGGTAGCTATCGGTTGCCACGTTGAGCATGATGAAATTATAACCCCATGTGAACCACGCATCGTTGTCGCCAAGTATGATAGGGTCGTTCACTTGCCATTTTTGCAATGCTGCTCTGTCTGCGATCTGCCACATGGTGTTGTTGTCTAGCAACACGGTACCAGTTGCGAGGTTGATTTGAGAAATACGGCGATTGAGGGGGCTTTGAGAAAATGGTCCTAGCGATAGTTTTGCTTCTACATAGCTATTCGTCTCAGGGTTATGAATCGTATATTCATAGCTTGAAAACCAAGTGTGGTTTGGCTTTATCTGTATCGCACTTGATTTTCTCCACTTCGCAGCGGTAGCTGCCGAGCAGTCTCTGATTGCAAAGACAGCGCCATTTTCTATCTCGAGCGTTGTTCCCTTTGTAGAAACGTCGTGGATAGTGTGAGCGGAAAGTGTGCTGTAGAGAGTAGCTGGCTGATTCCAAGAAAAAAAGCGTGCTCCATCTTTGAGCTCTTGCGTCTTCTTCGCTAACCTGGATCGCTTATGTTGCAGCTGGCGGCGCTCTTTAGTCGACAAGGGACGTGTGATTGTAGACCGCGCTACTTCGTGCGCTTGGGTACTTGAGAGGCTCATCTTTCCCAGCTGCTGTGTAAGATCGAGATCTTCTGAAAAGAGTGCTGACGATGTGAGTATAGTTATCAGCGTGAGTACATGTGCGGTTCGTTTCATCATATAAACTCCATTTAAGTTGGTTTGTCCTATCTCAAGCAAAGAAGGTAAGAGCAAACAGGGTTAAATTACAACTGGACAGTAGCTATCGATTGTTAAGGGTTGATTAGGAAACAATAAAAAGCTCGTTAATTTTCGGGCTCATGATGTTCCACCTCTGTGGTCTCCCAGATTGGAGAAATGAGGTACTGAATTTTTTGATGCTTTCGGCATAGGGTTGCTGTGCGTTGGAGCACCCGCTCCCAATCAGGGCTTTCTTCATACGCCTCTGACTGCAAGCTCTTGACGAGCGCATTGGTGAAGATGCTTCCTTTTTCTGTTGCCCATGATAATGATCCAGGAACAGCTCCAGATGCTAGTATGAGCTTGTTTTCTTGTGAAAAAAGATTCTTCAGTGTTGCGCGGACGCGCGTCTTTGGAGGAACGCTTCTTCTTTTGAGGTATCTTCCTTGAGGAATGATCTCTTTGATGTAGTTATTGCAACAGTCAGCTAATACGATGTAGAGCGATGCTTGCTTTTGTAAAAGAGCTCCTACAAGCGTTTCAACAGGTATTTCTTCTTGTGTGTTCGTGAAGTATACGTTTGGCCAGATGTTATTCATCGCATAGGTTCTGAATCCATGGCCGCTGTAATAAAAGAGTACGACGTCGTCTGATGCAATAGAGGCATTCTGGATAGTCTCGGATAGCGTATGGCCATTTAATTTTCTTTTTTCAATCACATAGGTAGCAGCGGGAATATGCATGGCATCTGCTATAGACTCGACCATTTTTCTTACAGTCTTGATATCAATTGTCGCAGGAATTTTTAAATTCGATAGAGTGTCCGCAGCAATGAAAGCATGTATCTGCTTGGCCTCCACAACCGGACATAACAACAGAAGCGGCAAAATAAGCATTGATAACAGATGTTTTTTTTTCACGGCATTCCTTATGATCTGATGTCTTGTGCGCAAGATCGTCTATTTGATCAAATAGATCAACGAAAAATTTGCTGTAGAAAATATTTACAGTGTTACAGTAAGAAAAAGCACATGAAAGAGCGTAGGTAGTGGATGAAGACATATTTCGTGGTGAGCAATCCTCAAAGTTGGCCTCTCGATATCCCCGGCGTTGAGGTGGTCTCTGCGAAATCTTATCTGACAGAAAGCGAATATAGCTCACAGCGCAATGCCAAGGTGTGTAATCTCTGCAGGTCTTACAAATATCAGTCAACAGGATACTATGTCTCTCTTCTTGCTGCAGCAAGGGGACATAAGCCGCTGCCATCTGTGCAGACGATCCAAGATTTGAAGTCTCCTTCGATTACACGCTTTGTTTCATCCGAACTCGATGAGCTAATCCAACAAAGTCTGCAGCATATCCATTCACAGAAATTTGCCTTGAGTATCTACTTTGGGCATAACATTGCCAAATGCCATGACAGATTATGCATGCGCCTTTTTCAACAGTTCCAGGCGCCTTTACTCTTTGCTCAATTCGTACGGACAGAAACCAAATGGCAATTGCAGAGCATCAGTTCTCTTATCTTAAGTGAAATTCCCCAGGAGCACCGTGATTTTTTAGTCCATGCGGCTAAAGAATACCTCACAAAAAAACGGGGAAGCTTAAAAAAGAAGACGGCCATGCGCTACGACCTTGCGATTTTGTATAATCCCGACGAGGCAACAGCTCCATCGAATGAAAAAGCTATCCAGAAGTTTGTAAAGGCAGCAGAGTCTTTAGGTTTTGATGCGGAAATCATCTCAAAAGATGACTACTCAAGAATCGCTGAATTTGATGCTCTCTTTATTCGAGAAACGACAGCGGTGAATCATCATACCTATCGCTTTGCAAGAAGGGCACTGGCAGAAGGACTTGTGGTGATAGATGATCCTGATTCTATTTTAAAATGTACAAACAAGGTTTACCTGGCAGAGGTGCTCGATCGCTATAAGATACAAGCTCCAAAGACGCTTATACTTCACTCCGATAATATTGATGCGGTAGGTAGAGAACTCGGCTTTCCTTGCGTGCTCAAGCAACCCGATGGATCCTTTTCAAAGGGAGTCACGCGTATCGAAAGCGAGCATCACTTGCTGCAGCAGGTGCCAGAGCTACTTGAAAAATCAGATCTTTTGATTGCGCAAGAGTTTATTCCAACGACCTTTGACTGGCGGGTGACGATCTTTGATCAAAAACCTTTATATGTGTGTAAGTACTATATGGCCAGACGTCATTGGCAGATTTATGAACGGCTCGACTCTGGAAAGACATACAGCGGCCGCTCCGAGACTATCCCTGTTTCCATGGCCCCCAAGAAGGTCATTCGCACAGCGCTTAAAGCTGCCAATGCAATTGGGTCTGGGCTCTATGGCGTAGATATCAAAGAGACAAAAGATGATTGTTATGTCATCGAAATCAATGACAACCCAAGCATCGATGCAGGTGTCGAAGATACTGTTTTGGGCGATGATCTTTACTACCATATCATGAGTGGTATCTTAAGACGTGTCGAAGAGGCAAAGGCGCGGGTCTAAAAATAATTTTTCAGACAAAATGGTGCTTAATATGGAGTTGAAAATGGCAGAACAGGTAACCCAGTATCATCTTTTTGATGTAGTAGGGCTTGAACTGGAGTACATGATCGTCGATATGACAACGCTGCAGGTGTGTCCGATCACTGATAAAGTGCTCTATAGTTTAGCGGGAGAATACCTGACAGAAGTTGACTGTGGAAGGATAAGTTATTCAAATGAGCTGGCCCTTCATGTGATCGAGCTGAAAACAACAAATCCAGAAAGATCGCTTCATGGGCTTGATATCCTTTTTCAAGAACATGTAGATCGCATCAATGAGCTTTTAAAACCGCATCATGCAAAACTTTTGCCAACAGCTTGTCATCCCTGGATGGATCCCTTTTCTGAGATGAAGTTGTGGCCTCACGAGCATAACCCTATCTACGAGGCGTATAATCGCATATTTGATTGTCGTGGCCACGGGTGGGCAAACTTACAGAGTGCCCATATCAACCTTCCATTTTGTGGAGATGAGGAGTTTGCTCAATTGCATGCCGCGATACGGGTACTTTTGCCTATCATGCCAGCGCTTGCAGCAAGCTCTCCAATTCTTGAAGGACAGGTAACTGACAAGATGGACAAGCGTCTTGATGTGTACCGTCATAATCAAAAGCGTGTTTTTGAAATCACGAAAGATGTGATCCCAGAAGCTGTATTTTCGCAAAAAGAGTACGAAGAGCATATCCTTCAGCCGATGTATCGAGCGATGCGCTCCCATGACCCTGAGGCTATTTTACAGTATGAGTGGCTCAATTCTCGCGGCGCTATCGCACGCTTTGATAGGAACACAATAGAAATACGTGTCTTGGATATTCAAGAGTGCCCCAAAGCAGATGTGGCTATTGCTCAAGCCATTGTATGGGTGTTGAAGCAGTTGATTGCTCAAAAGTGGACTCCATTATCTACATGGGATCATTTTCCAACAGAGGAGCTCGCTTCTGTGTTCACAGCATGTGTGGAAAAAGCAGATGAGACACTTATTGAAGATGAAGCATATCTTCGCATTTTCGATCTCAAAAAGCCCCTTCGTGCAAAAGATCTCTGGCGCTATCTTCTCACCGATTTCTTGACTGCTGAAGACAATGAAGTGTTGGATGTGATTTTAAGAGAAGGAGTGCTAGCAAGGCGTATTCTTCGATCGTATGGTGATGGCTCTCGGTCAGGAATATTACATGAGATTTTCGAAAAACTCTCAAATTGCCTGAAAGATGGGGTCTTATTTTGAAAGTGCTGATTACGTGTGAGCATGCTACAAATTGTGTCCCTGCTTTATACAGAGAGGCTTTTGTTGGGTGTCATGCACTTCTTTCATCTCATAAAGGGATTGATATTGGAGCGCTGTCTTTAGCCAAAATGGTAGCTCGTACTTTGCAGGCTCCACTCATTATAGGATCTATTTCTCGGTTAGTAGTAGATCTGAACCGATCGGTTGGAAATCCAACTCTTTTTTCACCGCAAGTCAAACAACTTGGTGAAGCCTCGCAGCATGTAATTTTGGAGAAATATTATTTCCCCTATAGAAAGAGCGTGTTTGAAAAGGCTGTGCAGCTTATGCGAGAAGATACCTTGCTACATCTTTCGATACATAGCTTCACTCCTATATTCCAGGGGAAAAGGCGTAAGGTAGATCTTGGACTTTTGTATGATCCTCACCGTAAGCAAGAAGTGAATTTTTGTAAAAATGTGCGTGTTCGTTTTTGTGCGCAAAGTGATCTTCGTTGTTATATGAACTTGCCATATAGAGGCACCTCAGATGGTCTGGTAACAGATTTTCGAAAAAGATTTCCGGAAGAAAAATATATCGGCATTGAAATCGAAATGAATCAAAAATTTGCATTGCACGACAAGAGGTTTTATAGTAAAAGTTTTTTAAAGCCATTGATTTCCAGTATAGCTTTTGCAATAAAAGAAGGCTAATATGCCAGAAAACGGCAACAACCATTCATCACGTATCGAATTAGATATTTTATCGCAGCCGAATGAAACGACTTGCGGTCCTACCTGTCTGCAAGCTGTCTATAAGTATTATAATGATCATGTAGATCTTACAAGCTTGATACCAGAAGTGCATAAATTTGAAGATGGGGGCACTTTGGCTGTGTGGCTGGGCTGTCATGCTTTGGAAAGGGGCTATGATGCGCTACTCTATACGTGTAACTTACAGGTATTTGACCCCACCTGGTTTGGCCTCGAGCAGATTGACTTACATGCCAAACTTGAAAAGCAGATGAAGTATAAGCGAGAAAGAAAGTTTTTGCGCTCAAGCAAGGCTTTTATGGATTACCTGAAGCTTGGCGGCAAAATTCGATTAGAAGACGTAACGCGGGAGCTCATCCGAAAGTATTTGAGCCAAGGCGTTCCTATTCTTACGGGGCTGAGCTCTACTTTCCTTTATCGAGCAGCAAGAGAAAAGGTTGGAACAGATGAGTATGATGATGTGGAGGGAGAACCTAGTGGACATTTTGTGATATTGTGCGGCTATGATAAAGAGACAAAGCGCGTGCTTGTGGCAGATCCTTTGGCATCGAATCCCTATTCCCCATCACGAAAATATGAAGTGCCTATAGATAGAGTTATCTGCTCTATACTACTCGGTATATTGACCTATGATGCCAACTTTTTAATTATCAGAAAGAAAAATGGCAATCAGTTGCCTAGTCGCTCAATTTCATCATCTAAATAGCGAGCCAATTTTTTACCCAGTGCAGAGGGGTGACTCTCTAAATGGTGGTAGAGCCTTCTTGTAAAGCGTGTGATATCTGACTTCATCGTCTGAGGGTTTTTGATGCCTTCATTTGTATGAAATCCTCCGATGTCGATGCAATAAACCTTGTCATCGATGATACCGGCATTTTTATGTAGGTCAGGGTCTTGATCCTGGATCCCCTGTACGCTTCTTTTCACCATAAGGTCTAAGATTGAGCGAATAATAGCTTGTGCTTTCTTTTCTTGGCCCTGGCGAATAAGCGAGTCGAGTGTAGGGAAAATCAAAGTAGCCTTGCGCTGCAATACAAATCCATAATCTGCAAGGTTGATAGTATGACTACGACCTATCTTGTCTGTAAAGGTGGCATTCACTGAAAAATTATGTGAGGGAACAATCTGCATATACAAGATCGCACACTCGTGGGGAATGATGTCACGGGCAATCTTGTAGCTCGCAAGTGTCGCTTGTAGTTTCTTATCACGCCTGGTTACTTGTTCATGGCGATAGTTATCAAAATATCCCACAAGGGGTAGTTTATGGAGCCAGTCGACAGGTTTTAAGTGATAACACTTGAAAAGCTTTAGCACATACCTATTATCCTGACTTGCAAAAGCATATGCTTGTGAGCCTTTGCCAAGGTAATGAAAAGGTTGAGCAAAGACAGTCTTGAGAAGTTCAAGCTTTTCTTCTGTGATAGGGCTATTTTCGAGACCTTCTCGGGGGAATGTATTTTCAATGCGAGAGCGATTGAATCCATCGGAAAAAGAGTAATAGATCGCTCTTGTTGCTATTAAGGCAATAAGAATAAAAAACACATATGAGAATACAAATTTTTTTTTGTTTTGCATAGTATGGTCGCAATTAAAAGTATAAATCGCTATCAACTTATATGTGTATTTTAGGCGATTGGTATTTCTTGCAAGTATAGCTGTTTTCGGTTAGAAATGCAATAAATGGCTTAGCGAGAGTTGTATAATATGGTGCCCGATTCATCCCCTCAATCAGATCCCCACCGTCGCATACAAAATGAAAACGGGGATTTTTTTTTAAAAATTGTAGGACGAGGGGAGAACAAGCATGTAGAGATGGTGCATGGTCGATTTTTTACTTGGATCGCCAAAATCGCAAATTTTTTTGGGCTTTCTCGCTATGATCTCTTTTCGATTGCAAGCTTAGTAAAAAAGCAACTGCAGCGTGATCCAAAAGATACTGTTATACATGGTGCTGCTGAGTTAATTCGCTCTCCTCATTGTAAGAATACGACAAGAAGAAAAGTGGATACAGTGATTGAAGAGATTGGGCAGCACCTCCTTTTGGCGCAAGATATTTCCGAATTAGAAATAGAGCTTGAAGATGAGCTTACAATAGAAGACGAGCCCACAATAGAAGATAATCCAACAATAGACCTTGAAGAACCTAAAATTCCATCTGAAACAGTGATCGAGGAAGTGCCTAACGAATCAACAAACACACGTTCTACTCCTACTACAGGTATGAGGCAGGTGGGTAAATGTATTACGAAAACAATTGCTATGCCTTTACACATTATGGCGCAATGTATGCCGGCCGAAAAGGAGGCGCAAACAATTTCAAATGGCTTTTTGAAATTGATAGGAGGGACGGTATTTGCTACAGCATGGAGTGTGGAAAAAGTATTTTCTGGTCTTGAGTATGCTCTGCGTAGTGCTTATGTAGGGCAAGTAGGGCAGCAGATGACCGTGTTAGGAAAAGAGCTTGTAAATGAGTCTACAGAGCATGCAAAGAAGGTGTCTCATTCACAAGGAGAAGTGATACAAAAAGGAATTACAGTCACTCAGTGGGGAACAAAGGTTGTAACGAGTTTTATTCCAGGAGCTAACCTTGTAGTAGATGCAACTGCTAATACCATTTCTGAGATAGAAAAAGTCTCACGCAAGATCGATACTATGCATCTCAATTGTGCTCAAAAAATCCATTCGTACGTATTGGACTGCTTTAAATATCTCATCCCGAGTGGTTTGAAATTAACGGGGAATATTTTAAGTGTAGTAAATAATTATGTGATCACACCTCTGAAAAATATGAGCTGGAAGCTGTGGGATAATCCAGCGGCAATCAACCAGATGATACAGAATCTTGCAGATCGTCTGGACTCATATTCTGCACGTCTTTGGTATTGCTTCGATGAGGATCAAGGAGAAATAGAGACGAAAGAGCAGGTCAAACATGATCTTTCTTCAGACGTATTTCAAGGGTTCAATGGCGAAGCAAAAGTGAAGTTGTTTCATATCGTTTCGGAGTATGCAACACTGTCACATCAAGATCGCACACTTCTTTCGTCGCCCGAGCTTCGCTACATTCAAACTGCAGAAGATTGGAAAAATATTCCACCACAGCTTTGTGAGCAAGTCGAAAAGGTCATCCTCGATCGGTTTAATAGCTTACCTGTAAAACATAAGAACCGCTTGTTGGCACTCTCATCGAATGAATATAGACAACTTTCTGTTGAAGATCAGAGAAACCTATTTGAATCCCTGAAGAAAAGAGTAGAAAAATCAAATGATGAGAATGCCAAGCGTATCTTCAAAGAGTGTGCAGAGCGAGGGGAAAATGGAATCCTAGAAAGAGAGGATGATATACAGTCCTTCATTAAGCTCTACAGCACCTTTTTTTCTAAAGAAGAGCAGTTTTTTCTTTTTTCCCAGTTTCAAGAGCAGGTTGTGGCGCTCTGTCCTGTAACCAATGAAACGCTTCAAGAACTTATTATAGAGCAGAAAAAGAAACTGGAGCAGGTAGAGTCTCCTGAAGAGAAAAAGAAAATAGAGCAGGTGCTTCAATGGCTCGAAGAGCAAGAGCGATCATTTTATGCTCATCCGGACGACGTTTCTGAAGTGAACGCCCCGCCCATCTCAACTCATATTCATAAAAAAACGAAGACATCTTCTGTCAAAGAAACGATTGATATCAAGCATATCGATGAAAAAATAGGACCGCATGTAGGCACTGGTGAGGCCATAGGAGAGTGGGTAGGCGCTGTTCCAAAATATATGGCAAAAGCTTTAGGGGTCCCTGCGTGGGCTTTTATTAAAGGAGTGGGCTATCTTGCGAAGCCGAACGGTTTTTTGATTCCTCAAGACTCTCCTCTGCGTAGCTACCTTCCGGCGTGGATGATTACAGAGGAAGGATATCTCCGAGGCTCCAAAGGAAGCGAGACTATTGAGAATTGGATGGAATTGGTCATGAAGGGCACAGCAATAGGCACTGACGTATTGCTCGGTTTTGATTTTTTACACCAAGGTTTTGCGTCCTGTTTGCAACATGTGGGAGTTCCTACAGAGGCTATTGAAGAGACGTTGCGCATGCTGCCAGCGCAATTGCAAAAAGCATATCTTGGCATTCTGAGTCTGGCTCCACGTGCTATCGAGGGAATTACTTCACCAGTAAAAAGTTTTGCAGCCTATATCTTGGCGTCAAAAGAAACCCCTGAAATGCTGAAGAAAGCACAAGAAGAGTCGGGCAAGTTAAACGAATATGCAAAACAAGTTGGTGGAATGGTAGAGCAGATATGCAAGGAAGGAGAAGGGAAGCTGCTGTGCGATGTTCAGGAGGTCTTAAACCATGAAAAGTGGCCTGAGCTTGCAAAAAATTGGGGAGTATCAAGTACGAGTCCTGAGTTTTTAGAAAAAATTATGACCGCGCTGAGAAGTGCAAAAATCGAAAAAAATATACAGCCTGTGATCTCTCAGGTAAGTGAGCCATCTAAATGGGCTTTTGTGAATGCTATAAAAGGTGTTTTTAGTTTTTTTAAAAAACCGGTATATCAAAATGTCGTCAAGCCAGTTCAGGAAAAAACTTTTGAATTTTTGGGATATGAACAGAAAGTTCCTGGAGATTTACAGACAAAGATCAAGCAGATGTTTGATACCTATTCCCATCTTACTCAAGTAAAGGAACAAATAACCCTCAATGAACAATTGATTCAAGGGTATGATCAACTTCTTCCAGAAGTGGTATCACGCGCAGTAAAGTCTGAAAAGGGGCAAGAGTTTGCACAATACTATATGAAGAATATTCAAGATCCGATCGATTTTGGAGTGAATATTTTGAATCCAGCGCTTCCCTATTTGCATATGGGACAGCAGCGCTATGAAACGTTGCTAGGAGCAAAGCAGGTAAGTAGTATTATCTATGAAACAGAAGAGGCGCTGCGAAAAAAGCTGCTTGAACAGCTCGAAAGTAGTGAGCCCTCTACGATCAAGCAGGTGGGGACGTCAGTACTTCAGCATGTGTCGTATGTATCGTTTGCGGCAAGAATGCTCTCTGGGAGTGCTTTACTGTTTCCTCGTCTTATACGCATGATCGTTCCTCCTGTCCTCAATAACATAGCCCCAAAAATCGGCACTCACACACAAAATCTGTTTTATCGCTTAGCGGATGTGTCATATGAGGGGATAGAGGGTGTTGGTTCTTTGGTGCAAAAAGGGTTTAAAAAGATGGGTGGATTTATGCAATCCGCTTATCACTACGTATCTGGACATGTGAGCAAGCAGCGGATTGATGAATTTTTGCAGCTATCCAAACAAGAGCAGCAGCATGTCATTGATCTGGTCATACAGTCCGGACAGCTTCCTACAAAAGATATCGAGGAGCTGAAGCAATATGGCCATCTCATAAGCACCCTCAACATTGAAACAAGCTCTCAAATTGCCCTTCTTGCCATAAAAGGATATGACCTACTCACAACAGGTGAGAAGCTTGCTTGTAGTCCGACCTATTTTGACCATCTGAGTGAAGAAACGCAGCACCGTATTAGAGATCTTGTAGCCAAGAAAATTGGCTTAACAGAGACGGAGCGCGTTGATTCTATCGCTATTGTAAAAAAATTCAATATGCTTTCTTTTGAAGAGCGTCAGTCTATTGATTTCTTGAGTGTCTGGGATTATAACCAATTGTCTTATGATGAAAAAGACGATCTTCTTTTTATTGCAGCGCATAGTGCGAAGCAAGGTACCCCACTCGAGTGCTTTCAAGAGATGAAGGCATGGCGAAATGGTATTTCAAATAAAAAATTGGAAAAAATTCTTCACACCTATGGAAGAATTGATAGACCTGGTAAAGATATCTTAACCCCCACTCGCCTCAAGAAAATGCAGCCAGCTACAGTTGAGCATATACTAGATATTGTGATGAAATATCGTGCAGGGGCCGTTCTTGAATTTAAGAAAAAAGGATATGATCTTCGGAAGCTGCCTGCCTTATTACAGATGCAAACACAAAAAAAGACGATGACGCTAGGTCTGGAGCATCAAAAAAAGCAACTAATGACAGCGTTGGCAAGTTGTTTTCAGGACTTAGAGCTCCACCAGCAACAAGAAATGCTCCTTTTCACACACAAGGAGCTTGCTGAAATGTCCTCAGATGAGAAACAAGAGCTCCTTACGTTTTTAATTGCTCAGCCAGAGCTAGAAAAATCGATACCCTTTATAAAAGAAATGATGGTGCGGCTCTCAAGAAATCAATTGGTAAATGATAAGAAGATGATGACGCTGTTTAATGGATTATCGCATGCTGCAAAATCTGAATTTCGAAGCAACAGGCTTCAAAGTGATGAAGTTCAAGAGAATGCAATGGCTATATGTGAAAAAGAGATGGAAGAAGAGATGCAGCGTGCCAAGCTCTACGCAAAACGCATCACAAAAGTTCGAGGAGACTTGTATACCCTGGGGCTACGGATAGATGATTGTGAGCTCCAGCTGCAGCAAAAAAAAGAGCCACATGAGATCTTACGCCTAGAAAAACAGCTCAAAAATGATAAGCAGAAACAAGTAGAGTATGTCCAGCTTCTTGAGCATCATGAGCAAGAGCTAACGAAAAGCAAAGCAATACTTTCTTCATTAAAGCAGATTCTTCCCCCTGAGCGTCATCATCTCTTCCCTGATATAGAGGCAAGCCCGCTTCCTCCTGAGTGGCTGACTTCGATTCCGCTTGTGGCTGACCATCTCTCGAATCAAATAACAGCTCACTTTTTCAAGGCTAGTCTCTTAACTATTGGAGAGTCCAAGAATAAGAAACAGTTTGAAGAGAGAGTGGAAACGATCAAGCTCGAATTTGATAAGGTACTCATAGAAAACAAAAAAGATTGGGAGAAAAAGCGAGATGAGGAAAAAGAGTTACGAGAGCAGATGAATCAAGCTGCCACACCACAAGAGAAGATGCAGTATGAAGTAAAAATTGCCTTTATCCGCTCCTTTAATTACACAGTTTTCGAAAAATTAGAGAAGAAATACCAAGAAGTGCGAATTCAGCTAGATCAAGAGATCGGAAAATTACGACTCGAAAAGGGCTTTCATTGACCCATTTTTGGCAGGCAGCAGCTGCAGCTGAATATTTCTATAAATAAAAAATAGGCCTGTAGATATTATCACAAGCCTGTTTTATTTTTTTTCACAAAACCCATTGCAAAAATAATCGTCTGTTGTGTATTGTCTTTATCACTTTCGC
>CAZASK010000004.1:0-88195 GCA_964487845.1 uncultured bacterium | reverse complement strand
AAAGTTGCTAGCCAAGCTGGATTGTCATATTACGTAATGATTGGCGGAGTTAGGGCTTGATATTATGCGCATGTACAGCAACTTTAAAAAAGAAAAGCTCTGTTGTTCAAAATTTATTGGTTCAGAAGATCTCGTGGAATCGATGATCAAAGAAGCTGCTCTTTTCATTCGCTTTACAAAAACTGGAACAGGCGGCATAGGAGGTCTTTTAGAAAAAAGAAGCACTGACTTATATGGTGACATGGTACGCATTTTATTCCGACTTCACACCGATAAAGGATTGTTCCCTGTGCTTACTCAGCTACTTGCAAAAGATATGGAACTCATACTCCAATCAGATTTCAGCAATGAAGCAACCTCGCAACTGGTACAGAGGCTCATCAAAAATATAAAATGACACGGTCTAGAGCTTGAGCGGGATGTCAACGACACTGCCTTCTTTCCACACCTGCTCAAGCATATATTTCTCACGCATCTCTTGCGTAAAGAGATGCACCATAATATCGCCATAATCAAGAACAACCCAATCCCCAAATTCTTTGCCCTCAACATGATAGGGCTTTCTGTGATGGGCGGCCATTTCATCGAAGACATGCGAGGCGAGAGCCTGCACATGACGATCTACATTTCCTTCAGCAATAATGAAATAGTCTGCAACCGTACAAATTCCGCGTACATCAAGGGTCAAGATATTACATCCCTTTTTGTCCAGAAGCCGCTGGCAAATTTTTTGAAGAAGTTGATACATCTCTTGGGGGATAGCGTCTTGTTTCTCACTCATTGCTGCTATATCCATACAAACGGTTAGTGATAATATATTGATAGACCTGTCGATCAAGTAGGTGCCCACAAAAAAGTCCCTTAGCCAGCCTCTGCCTACACTCTGTAGAGCTTATGTCAAAAAGAGGAGTCTTTGTCCAACCTTCAGAAAAGAGCTGCCCTACCTCCTGGTTTTGTGGAAGAGAATGCATAGAGCGAGAGGCTATCAATGGTTGCGCAAGCTGGAGCAATCTTTGATAAGACTTCCATTCAGTGATTCTATGAGCTGCGTCAGCGCCAAGCAGAAGAAAATAGTGCGCCTGTTCTTTTTCTAGAAGGTGCTCTACGGTATCAATCATATATGATGGTGGAGGTCGATCAAGCTCGTCAGTGACCACACGAAAAGGAGTTCCTGCAAGAGCATACTCCAGCATATTCACACGATGCATGGCGTCAGCAAGCGTGCGCTCTTTTAAGGGATTGAGCTGAGTTGGGACAAAGTAGACGGTATCAAGATGATGCTTTTCATAGAGCGCACACGCTACCATGAGATGCCCTGCATGAACAGGATCGAAAGAGCCACCAAAAATACCAATTTTCCTCAACTATCACCTCGTATAATCTTCCAAGACCTCTCTTTTGCTACCTGCGCAAGCTTACGCCCTGGATTCACTACAATAGCACACGTTGCAAAAGTAAGTAATGCAATATCATCTATACTATCTGTATACACTGACACATCAGTAGCTGGCAACTGCATATGCTGCAGATAGTGTGCCAGATAACACAATTTTTGATCTCCATCAAGTACCGATGCGACTTTGGTAAAGCGCCCATTTTCTTCTGTATATAAGGTCCCCTGAGCAACCTCGATGCCGACTTCTTGTGCGATGGCAGCTACCAAAAAGTGAGGCGATGTAGATAAAAGGAGCACATGAGCGCGCTTTTTTTCAAAAGCTATCCACTTTGATGCCTCAGGGCGAAGCAAGGAGCTCAGATGACTCTTGACAAAACGAGCCGCCCACTGTTTTACCTCGTACACCTTTTTGTCATGGAAAAGTCTATAAAAGGAGAGAGAATGAAGAGTCTGTACTGAGATAAGGCGGGCAAGAAAGAGCATGTAAATGACAATAAGTCTGGCAACCTGAAAAAGAGAGAGCAACCCCTGCTTATAGAGATAACGTCCGAAAGCAAAACTCACATTCGTATGAGTCAAGGTGTGGTCGAGATCAAAAACAGCTACCGCACTTTTATGACTCACGAGAAGCCTCGTCTGTATTTATACACCTTCAAGTTCAGCGATCTGTCTTTCTAAATCCTGAATGGTGTTGTCAATCATATCAAGTCGCTCTTTTTCTTCCTGAATCGTGTCGTTGTACTGAAGTGCAGCACCGAAGTCAAGAGAAGAAGAACCTTTCGTCTTGCGGTGAGCCTCTAGGCGTGCCTTGAGTGCCTGCCTTGCGAGCTGCTCTTCTTGAAGCATGCCCTGTAAGGCAGTTAATTTCACCTGATCATCTTGTGAGAGAGAAAGAATAGACTGCGCTCTCTTTTGCTGCACCCTATCACGGAACTGATGGATCTCCTTCTCGACATGTAATTTTTCAGCTTCAGGAATTGCCAACTGTGCGAGCTGACGCACTAATGCGGCCACCTCTTTCATGAGCTCTTCTGCAGTCTCGCTTTCTAGCTTGGCCACAAGGCCTTCTAAGGCTTTTTTGATCTCTTCCAGCTTCGACTTATTCTTTACCTGTCTTTCGCGAACGACATTTTTTTCTTGATCTTGTGTCGATCGTACTTTTTCATATGCCTCATCGCGAAGTGCTCGAATTTCATCACGCAGCACCCTGATTTCAATCTTGCCTAACTGTGTTTTTCGCATGCGAGAGCTTATGTCATCAATTTTCTCGTCTACTGCTTTGGCAGTCACTGTGCCATCGTGAAACCCTTTTTTCAGCGCTTCTATTTCTTCTAAAAAGGCATCTTTATGTTGCTTAAAGAGCGCGCGCTGTTCGCCAGCTGCTTTTTTCCTTTCTTGCACCAGGAGCTTGATGCTGTCCCAGCACTCACTAAGTCTTTGACGTGTATGAGAGAAAGCCTCTGTATTCAATGTGAGCAGCTTCGCTATATTTTGAAAAGCTTTAATCTCTTCTCGAAGATCAAAGAGCTCTTGTGTCTTCGCCTCTTGTGAAAAAGAGACCTGAATAAAGCGGTCAATATCTTGTTTAAAAAGCTCACTTATTTGATGAATGAGCTCTTTGCGACGAGGGAAAATCTTATCTCCTACTTGAGAAAGACGTTGAAAAAATCGATTCTTATTACGAATTCTCATCTCTGTCTTCACAAGCTCTTTTCTGAGCGCTGTCGTCTTGGTCGCAAAGACATTCAACAAATTCAATTCTCTTTGTAAAATGGCATAGTCATCCACTCTATCCGCTAAGAATCGACAGTCTGCTAAAAAATCTACCGGCGTCGACTTATCCAAAAACGTCTCTATATTCCCGATATCCGCTTCTATAGCAGAGAGCGCCATCTCAATCTGTTCAACAGCAAAGGCACTCTGTTCATCAAATATTTCTTTTAACTTTCTTGCTTCAAGGCACAGCTCACTATATCTCGTCCAGAGGTGAACGCGTACAGAAGGGTTGATATTGGATTTAAAGAGGTCTATACAGAGTTTTTTTGCATCCCAGAAGTCTTTAAAGTGAGGAGATCCCGACTGTGAGATCGCAAGTTCCATGAAGTGAATAGCACGCTCGAGCTTTCTCTCAACTTCTTCAAATGATTCGATCTCAGAAAGAAGAGCTTGAAACAAAGGACTCGGATGGTAGATTTCGCTATGGGCACTCTGTGGATGTGCTTGTTTAGGCGCATACTCGTGTGCTACCGTATTTGGCTCTTGTTCAGGAATATCCTGAGATGATGACTCTGAATGGGACATACAATCCAACTTCTTTATGTACGAACTCGTTAATTTTTGATAGCGTGTACGCTATGGAGGGAATTGCAAAACTCCATTTGTACACGTATTTTGTTGTTAGAGGATATTTTTTTCGGATATAAAATACAAGTACCCATTTTACAACCCATATTCTACGAGAAGGATGACCCATGCACTCTCGAATCTCTTTTGATGAAGGAATCCGGCTTTTTAAAACCGCTCCTTTAGAGGATCTCAAAGCACTCGCCCAACAAGTTCGCTTTCAAAAATGGCCTAATCACCATGTAACTTTTGTCCTCGACTCAAACCCTAACTATACAAACATATGCGATGCAGATTGCTCATTTTGCGCATTTTACAGAAAAAAGGGGGCGGCTGATGCCTATTTCAAGACTCCAGAAGAGGTGATGCAGCACCTGGAATTTGCAAGAAAGGCGGGATTGAAAACGGTGCTTTTGCAAGGAGGCGTCCACTCGGAGATCACCATCGACTACCTGACTTCTCTTGTGCGACTTGCCATCGAGCGCTATCCAGACATCCATCCCCACTTTTTCTCAGCTATCGAGATATGCAACGCTGCCAAGGTGTCGCAGATATCCATTCAAGAGGCGCTTCACAGACTCTGGGATGCTGGCTTGAGGACTATCCCAGGAGGTGGTGCTGAAATTTTGTCAGAAAGAGTACGTAAGCGCATTTCACCTAAGAAAATGTATCCTGGAGGGTGGATAGAGCTTCATACTGAGGCTCATAAAATTGGCTTTAAAACAACAGCTACTATGATGTATGGACATGTGGAGACGGCAGAAGATATCGTAGAGCATCTTGAGATTTTACGGTCAGCGCAGGACACACTTGCCGGCTTTACCTCTTTTATCCCTTGGAGTTATAAAAAAACGAACACGGCCCTGCGTCGTGTAGCGCAGCGCTGGGCCGGCAAAGAAGCCTACTTTCGCATCCTTGCATTTTCGCGGCTCTATCTCGACAATTTCGACCACATTGGCGCCTCTTGGTTTTCAGAAGGAAAGGATGTAGGCATTGAGGCGCTTCACTATGGCGCCGACGATTTTGGAGGCACGATCATAGAGGAAAATGTACACCGGGCGACAGAGTTTATTAATAAAGCCGACCATAATGACCTACTCACGATGATTCGGAAAGCAGGCTTTGTCCCAGCAGAGAGAAACTCCTACTACCAAGTTATAAAAATATATGATATAATAGATGCCGTTTCTGTTCCGTTAGAAGGACGTGTGACAGAGCATGACCATGTAAATATATAATACATTAAGTGAGTTCTCATCATATGGCAGTTACTAATAATCCCTCGGCCGTCTTTTTGTGGGCAAGAAGCGGCGGCGGTCACGAAACCGCAAAAAATGCACTGCTCAATCGATCGATAGAAGCGTACAAAAAAGAAGGCAAAACACTCGATGTGCAGGATGTAGATATTACAGGTGATAAAATACTCAACGCTGTAAAGCTTCCCTTTGTAGGAGGTCTTGGCGACATGGGCGTCAACGCCTGGAATTCTGCACAAAAGCGCGGAGACTTGAAATTCCTATCATGGTACGCTGCATGGCAGTGGCTTGGCGAAATTATCTTCTACCCTATCGTCTACTTTCGGACAAAAGCACTACTGCGCGAACTCAAAGGCGAGCCGGAGATGTTTGTCTGCACACAGGCATTTTGCATCTCTGCTATAGTCCACGCTGTACAGCGCATGAACTATGAAAGAGGATGGAATCTCAAGGTGCAGGTACACCTCACCGACCTTCCCTCCAAGCACGCAACTCATTTTTTTCCTTCGATTCACAAAGTAGGCAGTGATGAAACGATGAGCCAGCTGCTGACACTTCACTCCCCTCCTCCTCAATTAAAGTCTACTCAAGACGAGCGTGAATTTTGGGAGAAGATGTGCGGAAAACATATTCGTGTTATCACATCAAACACCTATCCAATACGAAAGGCGTTCTTCGATACAGAAAAGCTACGTGAGCAAGTAGAACAACCCACACTTCAGCTAAAATTAAAAAACGATGAGCAGCTGCACTCGATCAAAAAAGATGACAAAGTAGCTCTCTTGATGCTCGGCAGTCAGCCTACCCATCAATCTGTTCTGAACTGGCTAGACACTTTTGCGCAAGCCGCCCCCTCAGGCGAGCAAAAGCGAACTGAGCATCTCTTTTTGTTTTGCGGAGCTCCTGCCACAGAAAATAACCCGAATGAGCTGCTTTCTGCAGTGCAAGAAAAGCTGCGCACACTTGAGCTGCCACCACATCTCAAGGTTACGCCTTTTACTTTTCAAGATGCAGACACCATTGCCCTCTTACTAGCACGAAGTGACTGTAGCATCACGCGATCCGGTGGGGCTACCTGCATGGAGCTTTTGCACCTGCATCACTCCAATATTGACAGGCCGGGGAAATTGACGCTCATTCACTCTGAAGCGGAACTAGATCAAGGCGAAATAGAGCATGAAATGAAGAAGATGGAGCTCAAAGAACAGCATCAAAATCTTCAAAAGGAAGAACTTGCTGCAAAGGCTTCTGAGCAGTACTTACGTAAAGAGGGCATTGCAGTCTGGGAAGCCAGCAACGCAAAATATCTTGAAAACAAGATAGGCGCTCACGTCGTCAATGCACGCTCTTCACGCAAGCGGCTTGCCGAACAATTTTTCGGCTAACACAAAGAGATAGAACCAAGCATGCTTGGTTCTATCTAATAAAATCTGTCCAAAAGGTTTTGTACAAGAGCGCCAGGAATCTTCCACCAGCCGCTGTATTCCTTTTTAGTAGAGACTGCAATATCTTGTTGAACTGTATCCATACAAGAGCCATATACCCCTTGAATGGCTTGCTCTGGATTTTCTTTAATCACAACAACTAACTCATGGTCAAATTCACCACTCTTACGTCCAAGGTTTGCGCTGCCCACCACAGTATGCATATTTTTCCCATGGAAGAGACCGACTTTGAGATGATAAAGCATGTCATCATGTCCATGCCTTTTTGACAGCATATCGTCTTTGCCATACTCATACGCATTAGTCACACAGTCATAGTTACCACGCGCTGCCACGAGCTGTGCCAGACGCGCTAGCTTCCCATTCGATCCATTGCCTACATATGTAATAGGCACAATCCCACCCTCTTTTTTCTTCTTGAGCGCATTATAGATTTTTTTAACAGGGAAAAAGGAAAGGTTCGCTAAATGAATTTTTTTGGTTGCCTTCTCGATACGCTTGACATATTCACGCGTGATTGGGTTATCAGTTCCATGCTCAGGACCCCCACACACAAACTTCATGCGTACATTCTTTGTGAGTCCTTGTTCTGTATGAAAGAGTTCACAGCGGCCTCTGTTTTTTTCATCGATTGCAAAAAAACGGTTCTTGCTCTCTTTTTTCTGCCTCGATTCATAAATATGAAAGAGGTTAAAAAACTGCCTGCGTAACCCGCGCGCTAACGACTCACTTTCAGCTACTGTATCTAAATCACGAGACCCCTTCGATAGCATCTCCCCTGTTGGGGCTAATACCTTATCCTCAAGAGTCGGATGATACGTCTCACGGACAAGTCCTGAATGAATATTAGTACCACCAACTTGATAGTATTTTTCATCTACTACCAGTAATTTTACATGATTTTCCTCCATGTGAAAACAAGGACTCAAATGCAAGGTGTTTTGAGCAAATACATACTGAAAGCGATCCGGAAAACGCTCATGGAGGTCATAAAACATCTTTCTATCTTCGTCGACGAGCAATCCAGTAGGACCATCTGTCACCACGATATGTGCCCGCAGATTGGGCTTATCTATCAGATTATTGGCTATATGCTTCAGAATATCACGCAATGCATCGCCACCACCATGGCTTACAGAAAGCTCAATGCTTTCATTTGCAGAATCGATCAGCTGTTTTTTCCATTCATGTGCCAGAGGCGCGTCATTTAATACCCGGATGTTTGCGGGCGCATACTGCCCTGGCTTTATTTCATTTGGATCTAATACTTTCCACTGCAGAGGAAGATATCCATTTGTAACGGCTAAATAACGAGATGCCAAAGACCATACAAAATAGCCAACCATCATAACACCCACACAGGCAGCAGCCCCTATCATCCCACAAAAAATCCCCCCAGCAACAAGAGATACTAAAGCCGCTGTTGCAAAATACTGCATATCTTTCGCCAATTGAGTGCTATGGTCTACTAAAACCCTTTTCCCAAAAGGATAATAGTGCTTATGGACATCTAACAGAGAATCTATATGTATCTTTGTCATGGAATATATCCTTATATTTTCCCGGAGTGGTATTACCAAATGGAGTAGATAATAAATCTATAATTATAAAAAATTTTATTTATGAAAATTGTACTACATTTTATTGACAGAAGTCAATCAATATTGAATGTAAAATTTTAATATTAAACGCATGAATAAAAGTTCTTCTATCTCAGATTCAACGAGGCGACTGTCTTTAAATTATTCTATTCTAGCAAATCGTTGGTGAAGAGGAATGATTATCAGAGTGATAATCATGAATAATAAGTTCTAAAAACGCTTCTGGAGATAGCTGCGTCATATCAAGCCACAAAAAGAGCGGCTCTTTGCGAAACCATGTATACTGCCGCTTCGCCAAATGGCGTGATGCAGCCTTAAATTCTTCTACAAAGGCTTGATAATCGCCTGCTGTTTTCGCTGTATCTAAATAACGCAAGCTCTGCTTATAGCCAATTGCCTGACGAGCCGTCAAATTCGTGCGAATCCCCTTTCTATCGAGCTCAACCACCTCTTCCAACATCCCATTCTCTAGCATCTGGTCGCATCGCTTTTCTAATAATGGGTACAGCTCTTTGCGTGGCATATGCATGAAATAGCACAAGAAATGATAGAAGGATTCTACTGGCCTTTCTTTCCATGAAAAACTACTCACTAGCTGCCCAGAAATTTGGATGATCTCAAGAGCCCTTACAATTTTATGCTCATCACTTTTTGTAATCGTATGTGCATAGACAGGGTCAATATTTTCCAAGCGCTCATATAACAATTCGATACCAAATTTTTCCGCCTCTTGCTCGAGGGTAGCACGAATGAGAGGATCTGACGGCGGACCATTCGGAGGACCATAGAGGAGGGCGTGGATATAAAAACCAGTTCCCCCGACTACTATAGGAACTTTTTTCCGAGACAAGATGTCATTAATAGCTTCTTTTGCACATTCATAAAAATCGACAACATTGAATGGCTGGGTGATATCACAGATATCAATAAGATGATGAGGGACTCTTTTTTTCTCGGCAGGCGATATTTTTGCCGTCCCTATATCCATGCCTCGGTATACTTGCATGGAATCAGCTGAGATGATTTCTCCACCTAATCTTTCTGCTAGCGCGAGCGAAAGATTTGTTTTGCCAACACCAGTAGGTCCTGACAATACAATGACTTTTCTCCATATAGGGTTATGCAATCGATCTAGCTGTTGCTTCGTGCCGAGCGCAACCTTCTGCATCACCTGACGAAGCACTGGGCACTGGCAACCTATTTTATCATCCATTACTACCTAACCAAGACAAGAGAGGGCAAACGCAGGTCAACTACCACGCATGGTAGCACATCAGCCTGTTTCTCAGCTTGTTTTTGTTTTGTCAGACCTACAGCACTCTCTATATGCACCGGATACAGAAAGAAAAAAAGCTCTATCCCCCTCTTCCACTCTTCAGCATTCAGACGTACAAAATAGTCCCGATCGCATGCAAGATGCAATACAATCTCTCTATCAGCTGAGAGTGAATCTGCTTTTTCAACATCTATCGAAAGAAGCCGCATACCGGATACTCTATACCTTTGCTTCCACTCATGAAGCACCTCTAACGCTTGATCTATAGATCCTCCCACAAGAGGCCTTCCCCAAGAGAACTCTTGAGATGCATCAAAATTGCCTAGGATAATCTCCGGCAAATTATCAGATGAAAAATAGGGAGTCAGCGGCAGCAGCCGCCTTTCCTCATCAACCGCCCCATTTTCAATATTGCCAATCACTGCTATAGGCTCTCTTAGTGTATAGTCGACCACCACAACGGCAGGATCTAGGAACGTCACATAGGCATGTTTAATAACTGGCCAGTCATACAACTTTTTTAACAAGATACTTTTTTTAATCGCATATCTATTCACTAATCTATCTTGCGATAAACCCAACATCTCAAGAAGATGTTTCGTCTGTAGACACTGTGTGGAGTGGCATCGTGGAACAATAGATCGAATGACGTATTGAGGATCATGTGCTTTTTTTCTCGTAAAATAGCGAGAACTCATGAAACCACAAAAAAAAAGAATAGTGGTAACAAGAAGAGAACAAAAAGTCAAAAATAAAACTCGTTTAATAGGAATCTTTGTATCTTCTCTATCCACGCGTCAAGGCTCCAAAATGACGCTTTTCTCGCCTTCTACGCTCAAGTGCTAAAATAATCAACTCATCGAGCAAATCTTGATAAGCAAGCTGCGACTGCTCCCACATTTTTGGATAGAGGCTATTTTGAGTAAATCCAGGGAAAGGATTGATCTCATTAAACCAATACTTGTTTGAAGCGTCTAGGAAAAAATCAACGCGCGCCAACCCTTGACAAGAGGCTAAATAATACATTTTTTGAGCAAGCTTCTTCCCCTCTTCTACTATCTCTTGTGCCATATGAGGCTGTACAGTCACCTGAAACCCTGAAGCGCCATATTTATTCTCATATGAATAACATCTTCCCTCTGTAAGAATCTCGCCTGGATGAGCTACGTGGATACTCCCATTTCCTCGTACTGCAAACTCAATTTCACGACCTCGTATTTCTTTTTCTACAAGCACATGAGTATCAAATTGAAATGCGTAGTTGATAGCTTCACGCAGGCTTTTTGGATTATCTGCTCGAGAAACACCAAAGGTAGAACCTCCATGTGTCGGCTTTACAAAAAGTGGGAATGGAAGCTTTTCTTGAATACGAGCTAAAACGCTCTCTTCTCCTTCAGTCCACTCTTGAGAGTTACAGGTAAAAAAAGGAGAGGTCGCTATATCATTTGCCTCTGCTATCCATTTAATGAAGGCTTTGTCCATGCTGACAGCGCACGAGCGCACATCGCATCCTACGTATGGTTTTTGAATCGTTTCAAAAAAACCTTGTATTGTTCCATCTTCTCCGAAAGGTCCATGAAGCACTGGAATAAAAAGATCGCACTGTATGAGCTCACAGAAAAGATCTTTCGATATCACCTCTTCAGAGGCTATTTGCCTCTCTTTTTTATGAGATTGAAAGACTCCATCTTTTCCAATCTTGTACTCCTTGACATCATAGAGAGAGCGATCTAAGCGAGCTATTATTGACTCAGCAGAGACGCACGACACCTCATGCTCATCACTTACTCCACCAAAAATGACCCCGACAACATACTTCTTCACCTCTTTTTTCTTGAGATAGGCGATACAGTCAGCTGCAGCTTTTGTAATGTCTCCTGCTCCAAGAAAGATGATGACATCATGAGGACGCACAACATCTGCTAGCTTCTCTAACACGCGCGCTCTTGGAATGGAAAATACAGAAGTTGTATTCACCTTTTGAATTGCTTCTACAATCGCATCACTTGTAACGCCTGCTATAGGCTGCTCACCTGCTGTATAGAGTTCTGTCACAAAAGCCATGTCTGCTGCATCAAAAGCATTATCAAAATGATGCATACAATATTGCATCCTTGAATAGCGATGCGGCTGAAAAACAGCAATTACTCTTTTTGCCTCTACAGCATTTCTAAGAGCATTTAAAGTCGTTTTAATTTCAGCAGGATGATGCGCATAATCATCAAAGGCGACTACGTGACTGACCTCTCCTTTGTACTGCAGCCTCCTTGCAACACCTTGAAACGTCTTCAGAGCTTGCCTGATTGCATCTTCTGGAACTCCTAACTCAAGAGCAAGCCCAAAGACAGCAAGAGCATTCAGGGCATTGTGCCTGCCTACAAGAGCAAGTTCAACGTCTCCAAATAATTTTCCTTTATAGGTAATATCAAAATAGCACGTCCATCCACATTGTCTATAGCGATGCGCGCGCAGCATTACCTTGTCTGAAAACCCATATGAAATGCCTTGAGGCTGCATGGCAGACAAGAGAGGATCATCGCCACAAAAAAGGAGCGGCCCGCCATGAACTCCCTGTTTCATAAATTGACGAAATGCCTGCGTAAGCTGCTCCATCGAGCCATAGTGAGCGATGTGGTCATTGTCGACATTCGTAACAATTGCTCCATAGTAAGGATACTTTAAAAATGTAGCATCACTTTCATCAGCTTCTAATACAAAATAATCACCCGTGCCATGAGATGCATTTGTCTCTAGCTGCGGAATCATACCCCCTACCGCAAAAGTCGGCCTCCAGCCAGCTGTGTGTAGCACATAGGTCAAAAGCGCAGACGTTGTGGTCTTGCCATGAGTCCCTGTCACTGCTAGCGGCTTTGCATGCTTCATAAGCTGCAGCAAAAGATCAGACCTGTGCAAGATACTGCATTTTTTTGCAATCGCCTCTTGTAGCTCTGGGTTGTCCTGGGCAATATCTGTACTCACTACTACTGTTTTTGCACATGCAATATTTTCTTTTGCGTGCCCAATAGAGATGTGCGCTCCTTGCGCTTGCAAGGCCTCTATCATATATCCTGCCGAAATATCACTTCCGCTGACTTGTTTACCTTGCTGCAAAAGAATACGCGCAAGTCCACTCATTCCAATGCCGCCAATTCCAATAAAATGTACTGTCTCTTGTGTCATACTGTCTGATTCCTTATTGCTTGGATAATCGCCTGGCAAAAATCGATCCTTGGATTATTTTTTTGATAAGAGGACACATTGCGCCTCATTTTTTCTAAAGAGGACTCTTGCATAAGCACGCTTATTTTTTCTACAAGCGTATCCGGCGACAGCTCTTTTTCTGTTAAAATAGCCCCAGCTCCAATATGTTCTGCCACATACTCTGCATTGAGTTGCTGATGGTCATCAGCGGCATATGCGAATGGAACAAACAGCGCTGGCACAGCCTCATTGATAAGCTCTGCTATGGTGCCAGCGCCTGACCGACACACGACAAGATCTGCTGCTGCATAAGCCCTGGCCATATTTTTCTCGAAAGAGCTTACAAATGAAAAGAGGCCCGCCTTATCATAGACATTTTTTGTATATGCTGCATCCCCACCTGTGTAGTGAATGACTTGCACAAGATGCTTGGGAAAATGAGGCGCCGCCTTGAGCAACACTTCATTGAGGCGCCTTGCTCCTTGCGAGCCCCCAAATACAACGATCGTCTTCTTATGAGGGTCAAGCCCATAATGAGCTACAGCCTCTCCTTTAGAAAGACGCCCCTGTTCAATAAAGGGCTGTCTAAGTGGCAGCGTAACATGAGTGCTCGCGCCACGAAGTTTGTGAGAAGCTTGCTCAAAAAACACCCCTGTCCATAAAGCAGAGCGAGAAAAGAGCCTATTTACCTTCCCAGGCTGTGCATTTGCTTCATGAAGTATAATCGGCACCTTAAGACAACGAGCAGCCGCAAGCACAGGCGCTGTATGATAGCTACCAAAACCTACCACTAAATGCGGTCTATAAGAACGCAAGTAAGAAATCGACTGTGTCACCCCTTTACTCATCTGCCACAGCCCTTGAAGAAGTTTCAGGGGATGTTTTGAAAATTTCCCAGCGGCCACTTCTTTATAACAGTAATTTTCTTGAGCAAAGTAGGGACTTACATGCAGACCACTTCCCATGCAGACGACATCGATATCTGCTTTTTGTAGCATCGTCGCTAAAGCTTGCGCTGGAAATAAATGACCTCCCGTGCCACCAGCTGTAATCACGCACCGCCATTTCATCGTCTATTTCCTCGATTTATACTCATAACAAGGCCTAGAGCTCCCATATTGGCAATAAGAGAAGAGCCTCCCTGACTCAAAAATGGTAAATTCAATCCCGTGCTAGGAAGGAGCCCCGATACCACAGCTAAGTTTAAAAATGCTTGAAATGAAAACAAAAAAGTATAGCTTGCTGCGATGAGGTAGCCATCAGTATCAGCCGTATGAAAAGCCACAGTAAAACCAATGACTGCTAAAAAACCATATGTCGCCACGAGAATGAAGATGCCAATAAAGCCATACTCCTCAGCATAGATAGCCGCTATATAGTCATTTTGTGCCTCAGGAAGGTAGCTCAGCTTCTGCATGCTCTTTCCTGGCCCTACTCCAATCAATCCTCCAGATCCACTCGCTATTTTCGCTTGATACGGCTGATGCCCTTTCCCTTTCAAATCTTTTTCTGGATGAAGAAAAATATCGAGGCGATGGCGTACATAGGGCATACTCACAGCACACACACCAGCTATCATCACCAAAACAAGAGCAGGAAAAGCCCATAACTTAAATGGAATTTTTGTAAGAAAACAAAGAACAAACAGCAAGAGCACAATAACTCCAAGAGTGCCGTTATTAGGCTCCATCAAAATAAGCAAAAAAGGCACTGCCAGCCATGCCAATTTTTTCATCAGCTGACGATAGTCTCCTAAACTAGTAGAAAAACAGTTGATATAGTAAAGAGGAACAGCCAATTTTACAAATTCAGAGGGCTGCATCGATAAACCAAATACCTTAATCCACCGCCGGGCACCATTGGCTGTCACCCCGATGCCGGGAACAAAAACGAGCAGCAAAAGCACGCTAAGAACTATCAGTATCGATCCACTATATTGAACACAATTTTTGGGGCCAATGGCATAGAGAATGCACCCGAAAAGTGATCCTAAAACGGCATACGCTATCTGGGTTACAACAGCTGAATGGGTGCCCGCTTCTGTCATGCCATGATCGAGAATGTCCGCAGAAGAGGCATTAAAAATCATGATGACTCCTGCGCAAAGAAGGAGAAGAACAGGAAACAAAAGATATCTTGATGAAATCATCATATGATTTATTTAATTCTCAGTTTTTGTCCTATCTTTAGATTCTTCGCCTTTTCTTCATCTAAATTATTCAATCGCAAAAGCTCATCATAATCAAGCTTACATTTTCGCGCGATCTTCCAGGGATTATCTCCTCCTTGCACAACATAGTATGAAGCGCCTTTTACCTCTTCTGGTACAACAGAAGGTTGACTCTTCTGTTGCTCTGTCACTACCTTTTTGATTTTAAGAACTTGTCCAATTTTCAGCTTCGTATTTACAAGGCCGTTGACTTGGATAATATCTTCTACAGTCACATCGTGAGCTTTTGCTATTTTAGAGAGGACATCTCCTTTTTTAACTATGACCTCTTCGATTACTTCTTTTGTAATTTTCACTTCCGGCTTTACAGCTACTTCTTGACGTCTTGTATATTGTTGTACCGCCTCGTCAATTTCATCAAGAGGTGCCTTTTTTTCAACTATTGGGGCAGGAGGCGGCGTAATAAGCGGAGGCGCTTCTTGCGCAACAAATAGAGGAAGAGGTGTATCACAAGCTGCTTCTTCAGCCTCCTCCCACATCGACGCAGTGGCAAACAGCACAAGAAACAGCGCGATATTTAACAAACACGCTACAATAATTACATCTTTTCGACTCATGACAACAACCCTTTTACCGCAACTTAGCTACAAGCTCTTGAAATCTCTTTCCTCGCTCCTTATAACTTTGAAACATATCCCAACTGGAGCATCCAGGTGAAAGTAACACAGAACCACCCTCTTTTGCAATTGAGGAAACAGAAAAGTTGCACGCTAATGCAAAGGCGCTTTCTAAAGAATCACACAACGTAACCTGGATAGCTGGCTCTAAGTCCTGCTGAATCAACGTCTTAGCCTCTCCAATTGCAAAGACATGATTCACAACCCCTTTAAAATATGGAATCCAGGAGCTATATGGCTCTCCTTTATGCACGCCTCCAGCGATGAGATGCACAGGTCCAGGGACACTCGTTACAGCGCGTATAACAGCCGCTATATTTGTGCCCTTGCTATCATCATAATAAGAGATGCCTTGATGTGTTTTGAGGAATTGAATGCGGTGCTCAGGCTTTGTAAAGCTCTCATAGGCGAGCATGGCAACTTCAGGCTTTACTCCGAGCTGCACTGCTATCGCATAGGCAAATAAAAAATTCTCCTTATCATGGGCAAAGCTTTTTTGGAGTTTTTCAGAGATGAGTGCCTCTTCTTTCCTAAAGCGCACGACATGTGTTGCACTCATAGAGACATCACGTCCGATCACATGCGCTTTGCCATAGAGCTCGGGATAATGCATACACTCTACTGACACATACATGCCATCTTGTTTTACAAGAGAAGAAAGCTTGAGTTTTGCTGCTACATAATCCTCCATACTGCCATGCCAGTCCAGATGGTTAGGCGAGATATTCACAATGCATCCAGCATCAAAAACAGGATGTATCTTTTCCTTATCTGAGCAGTAGAGATACTCAAGTTGTTGAGAGCTGATTTCTAGGACAAGGACTTCTTCTTGTGGATCAATCACATAATCTAAAAAGGCATTCCCAACATTGCCAACAGCTTTTGCCTTCTTCCCAGCATATCGCAACATATGCTCGACAAGTAGTGTCACAGTAGTTTTTCCGTTTGATCCTGTAATCGCTACAAGTTGAGGACCTTTTTTAGGCAAAAGCTGTAATCCAAATTCAATGTCTCCTAAAATTGCTATATTTTTTTGCCGTGCAAGAACAAGAAGTGGGTGCGAAAGTTTTATTCCAGGAGATACAATTACAGAATCAACAGCTGCTGTATGTAAAAGAGTCATCATATCAGCTACACTATGGGCACTCACCCATGCTGATGAGAGCTTCTCGCAAGCTGCATATGCCTTATTATGTGCGTCATCTGTTATCATCACCTGCCAGCCATGACTCACACACAAGCGAGCAACAGAGACTCCCGTCACTCCGGCACCAAGACATACTATTGTTCTCATAGATCTCATTAGACTTCTTTCAAAACTCCATTTGGTTGTTAAAATTACCATCTTTGGCTGCAAATTTTTCGACCATATGCTCACATATTACTCTCAAAATTTGCAACTAAACCTGCTCAAAAATCATTAATTTTTCCAACCAAAGCGAGTTTTAAAAGAAGTCTATTTTAGAAAATTCATTCCTTGTTCTGGCCATTCTTTTTTTTGTTGATAGAGCACACTACTCCACCGGCTAAAATAGTGAATGTCGTGACCAACGACACGACAGGAGGTATTTTTGCCAAATTAAGAGCATCAGCTATAAAAATTTTCGACCCTATAAATATCAGAACCACAGCTAACGCATATTTTAAGTAATAAAAGCGATCAACAATTGAAGCTAGAGCAAAGTACAGCGCACGCAAACCCAATATGGCAAATATATTGCTTGTGTAGACGATATATGGGTCTTGCGTGATTGCAAAAATAGCAGGAATACTATCCACAGCAAAAATCACATCAATACACTCTACCATAACTAGAGATACAAAAAGCGGAGTCACAAATAACTTTTGTTTTTGAGATACACCTATATTTTGATAAACGAAAAATTTTTGATCATACAATTTATCAGTGATATTTAAATGCCGCTGCATCCATATCAATAAAGGATTTTGAGAGATTTCTACTGGCTTGTGCGACATAAAAAACATCTTGATACCAGTAAAAATCATAAAGGCTGCAAAAACATATAAAACCCATTCAAATCGAGTAACAATTTGCACACCCATTGCTATCATAATTGCCCTTAAGACAATAACCCCTAAAATACCCCAAAAGAGCACACGATGCTGGTATTTTTGAGGTATTGATAGAGATGAGAATATTATGGAGATAAGAAAAATGTTATCAAGAGCAAGTGATTTTTCAACAAGAAATCCTGTAATGTATTCAGCAAAACTATCTATACCCTTGATATGCCATATCCATAAACCGAAAATGAATGCTATAACTATATAAAACGCACTCATCTGCAGGCTCTCTTTAAACCCTATCTCTCGATTTTTTTTATGAAAAACACCAAGATCAAGAATGAGCAAAGTGAGAACAATGATTATAAAAACGGCCCACATCAATAGAGAATTTTCCACAGCGATCTCCTCTCAAATAAAATCACAAAGGAACTTATATCATTTATCAAAAATAACGTTTAGTTTTTATAAATGGTATTATTACTGCAGCTTAAGTGTAAGGAGCCCTACTAGAGCCAACACAAATGCTACAATCCAAAATCGAATTACCACTTTTGTTTCCGGCCAGCCCATATATTCAAAATGGTGATGCAAGGGCGCACAAAGAAAAAGCCTCTTTTTATTACAGTATCGATACCCTATTACTTGAAGAATCACCGAGAGAGCTTCTGCTACAAAGATAGCGCCTACAATAGCCAAGAAGAATTCTCTGCGTAGTAATACTGCTGCTATTCCAACGATTCCCCCGAGCGTTAAAGATCCCACATCTCCCATAAAAATTTCTGCTGGGTGGCTATTGAACCAAAGAAAGCCTAAACATGCCCCGCAAACGGCGGCTAAAAAGATCGCAATCTCCCCAGAGCCTTCTATATACAAGATGTTCAAATAGTCTGCAATTTCTTGGTGATTCGAGCAAAAGGCTACTACTGCCAGGGATGCTGCGACAAAGACGACAAGACCAGGAGCAAGGCCATCCAACCCATCAGAAAGATTGACTGCATTGGAACATCCCACGATGACAAAGGAGAAAAAAGCCCATAGAAGCACAAGGCTGATCCCAGAAAAAACAATTGCTGGATGCTTCATGCAAGGGATATAAAGCCTACTTGAATACTCTTGCAAAGAAAGCGATCGATCCGCAGCTGGTGCAGAACTAAATTCTTGAATATCAGGTATATGTAATCCTACTGCATGAAAAGCCTCTGTCACCGCCGGCAACTGAAGATAACTCGCCACAAAAAGCGCGACAGCACACTGCACCAGTAATTTTTTTTTCGCAGACACACCTTTATGATTTTGCAAGCGTAGCTTTCGATAGTCATCCATGCCGCCAAGCAGACCAAGTGCCACAGTCGACAAAAATAAAATCGCGGTAAATGGATGGGAAAGATCCATCCACAAAAATAATGATACGCAAAGAGCTACCAAGATGAGTAGCCCCCCCATAGTAGGGGTGTTACGCTTTCCCTTATGGAGCTTTCCTAATAAAAAGCCATTTTCATTTTGAAGATCGCGTATCGGCTGCCGAAGAGAGGAGAGGCGCTTTATGGACCATGGACCAAAGAAAAGAGTTATACCCAAAGCTGTGACACATGCCAAAATAAGTCGCGTAGTCGTATAGCTAAGCACAGTCAAAAGTGGACAGTGGCAGACACTTTCTAGCCATGAAATCAAAAGTAAAATCATCGGTCAATAGGCCTCCAAGATGCGTTCTAGTCGATTTCCTCTGGACCCCTTGAGCAGCACAAGGTCTCCAGGAGAAAGGTAGTTTTTCAAATAGGCGATCAAAGCATCCATATCATCAAAATAGGTCGCAATTTTTCCTCTTTTGTTCCACTCATCATAGGCAAAAAGCGCGCCTTTTCCAAAGCATACCATTTCATCTACGCATTCTAGCGCATGAAGGCCAACTCGTCTATGTGTCTCTTCAGAAAATTTTCCAAGCTCGCTTAACTCCCCTAAAATCGCGATTTTCCTGCCTTGTGTAGACTGACTGGCAATCCAAGTAAGAGCGGCCTTCGTAGAGTCTTCTGCTGCATTGTAGGCATCGTCAACAAAAGAGATCCCCTGCTTTTTAACCTCTTGCAATCTTCTTTCAGGAAGCTGCAGCTCTTGCATTGTGTGAGAAATAGCATCCCATGAGAGGTCAAGCGATCTTGCCGCCGCAATCGCACCGAGGAGATTATAGTAAAAATGGCTTCCAGAAAAGGAGGGCTTTGGCAGTATATGCCATTCATCTTCTTCTCTTACTATCACGCTATCCGTATTGACTTCCATTCCCCAGTGCGCCTGATCATGTTGCAAAGAAAACATTTTTTTTGTTGGCTCCCCTGAAAGAAGTGTCTCCAATGCCAGTGTATCGGCACCAACAAGAGCACATTTCGTCCTAGGATGTGAAAAGATTTCCTTTTTTGCCCGCGCAAGAGCCTCTATATTCTCAAATTGCTGAATATGCACATGCGCTACAGCAAGAATCATCGCAATGTCAGGGGGCGCTATCTGAACAAGACGTGCAATATGTCCCTTTTCAGTAAGCCCCATCTCTAAAATACAATGCGTTTCATCACCTGCTAAATGGTTTATAATTGATAGGGGCAGTCCTATTTGCGAGTTGTGATTACTGGGAGTCACCATTGTTTTTTTATAGGGGGCAAGCATCTGCTCGAGCAGTGATTTTGTTGTCGTTTTCCCGTATGAACCGGTGATTGCACATATTGTCGGCCGAAGCTCTTCTAAAAGAGACTGAGCATGATTTTGTAGAGCGATCAAAGGGTCTGGCACACGCAGTATAGGACAAGAAAACGAAGCATTCCCTTGGTAGTTTTCCCGAATGACAAGCAAAGAGGCTCCTTTTGTAGCTGCCTCCTCAAGATAGTGATGCCCATCTGTACGAGCTCCACGAAGCGCAAAAAACAGATTCCCAGGCTCAATTTTTTTTGTATCTACAGCAGCCCCTGTATACACCCCACGAGGATAGTCTACACATGGAATTTTGCAATAGCGTGCAAGGTGAGCAAATGAATATTTTTTCATAATCTATGCATGCTATCAGTTCTCCGATTTCTGATCATCAATCTCCTCAGAAGAACTATCGTTTGAATTCAATTCAAAATGCTGAATATTTCCCCATTGATCATCATACTGAGAACGTTCAAGTGTAAGGTTGTTCATCTCGTGATTAAGCAGGTCTAGTTCATACCCTTCAATAGAATAAGGAAGCGATTTTGCCTTATGATGGGAAGGAAAATTATCACGGGGCTGCAATAATTGAAAACTTTTCCTCTTAGTAATAAATCTCTTGTTTTCTATAACATTCGGACTTAGATATATTTTTTTTATTTTTGCTTTTTTGTTTTCTATTTCATCACTATCTGAGCTGCTATTTTCCAATAAAAGCTCATGTGAAATATGGATCTTTCTTTTCTTATGTTTTTCTTGATACTGTTGTATTCTAGACATTACAAACAGCTTGACAGGGTCTTCATCTTCCCGATGTAAAACGAGTAATTTACTCACAACTGAATCGACATGCTGGGCGGCATTCACTAATTGATCACATTCTTGCAATGAAAGATGCTGGAAATTACCAGGATTTGCTAAATCGATCAAGGAAAAGGGGACACGCTCACTTGTAGTCAATGCGTTTAACTTAATGCCAATAGTTTTTGCTTGCTCTCTTGTAAAATATTGCTTCATCGCTTGTAAAAAAACACAGTCTACTAGCTCTTGATTCTTTTCTAGATCATTATGCTCAAGCAGCTCGTCAAATGTGCTTTTCATCATAATTTCTTCATGTTCCGTGGATTCATCTTCTTTTTTTTCGAAAAGCTGAGGAACTAATCGCTCTGTCTGATTTATTTTGGAGCTAATAATCCTTGATGGAGTATTAAATGGCTCCAAATCTTCGTCATCGTCATACACAGTAACAGCCACCCTTTCAAAACACTTGACAACGGCATTGAATGTGCGTTGTATTTTCTTGATTGCGTCAAGCTTTCCCCGCAGTGAGATCAAATGACAAATTTCTAATGGTTGATAATTTTTATACATTGTCTCGAAAAATACAGAAGCACATGTTCCAGCAACCGCAGTAGTTTCTGCCCCCTCTTCTTTGACTAATTTGTTATAATAGCCATTTAAAGTCTTGCGACGCAGACTGTTCCAAGCTTTTGCCTTTCTATAGAGAGGCAAGTCACTATTTTGCAGAGGACGAAGAAAAGAAACGTCTTGCAGCTCTTCATACACCACTTCTGTACTTTCAGAAATCTCCAATTCTGTCGACTTCTCATTATTAAGAGCTAACACCTTTGTCAGCTCTGCTTTTTCACCTGTATTTACGGATAAACAACAGCTAATGCCTGTACAACATTTTATACCTCTTGTTTGAACATCCTGCACTCGTAATGCGATAGTTCCACTTGCAAGATCGGGAACTGATGTAACAAGTTGATTCATATTTCACCCCCTTTCAGAGAGACACCCATTCTCTATTATATCAAAAGTCAAGAGCATCTCTACAACTCCAGACATAGGAGTCTCGCTATAATATGTAAAGTATTTTTTTTAATTATAGGAATAAAAAGCCTTTTTCCTTCAAACATAAAAACAAATTGTCTAGAAGTACTATTTATTGATACGATGTGTGAGCAATTCGGTGGCATCGCCAAGTGGTAAGGCAGAAGCCTGCAAAGCTTCCATCCCCCAGTTCGAATCTGGGTGCCACCTTTTTTCTCCTATCCTAGGACGCGCACGTGCTCACTATTATTTCTACGCCTATAGGCAATCTTCAAGACATTTCTTTGCGCGCACTTGAAACGTTGAAGTCCGTAGCTTATATTCTTGCAGAAGATACGAGACATTCTCTTCAGCTCTTACGTCACTTTGGCATAGAAAAGCGATTGGTCAGCTTTCACGAACTCAACGAAAGACCCAGACAAGATGCCATCATCAAAGATCTTTTATCTGGGAAAGAAATCGCTCTCATAAGCGATGCAGGCACACCACTCGTTTCCGATCCTGGATTTCTACTCGTACAAGAATGCATTCGCCAAAAAATTCCTTATACAACGATCCCAGGTCCAAGCGCTGTCATTTCCGCTCTCGTCCTCTGTGGATTTTCACCAACCCCATTTCAATTTGTAGGCTTTTTGCCAAAAAAACAACAAGAGCTGGCTCGTCAACTCAATGCCATGGTTACATATACTGGGACATCTCTTGCTTTTGAATCTCCACATCGAATACAAAAGACACTCACCCTTCTTACGACACTAGCTCCTCAAGCGAGACTAGCTATTGTAAGGGAAATTACAAAGCAATTTGAAGAGTGCCTTCGAGGAACCGCCGCAGAGATACTCTCTCAGAAAAATAACGAGTGGCGAGGAGAAATGGTCCTCTGCATAGAGGGCATTCTACGCAAAAAAGATTTATCTGATTCTGACGTGAAAGAATATATACATGAACTCATGCATTCACAGGGACTTAGCAAAAAAGAAGCTCTACAAGTCGCCGCGAAAAGTCTTGATCTGTCAAAACGAAATCTTTATCGACTCATGATTTCAGAATCTTCTCTCAATTCCTAGGAAGCGTCATCAATTTGATAAAAAGAGGAATTCGCTATTTATCGATCCCTTGCGCTCTTCTACAACCTGAGCTTCATATAAGCAATTCTTAAGCACCTCTTCAAATATAGATTGCATAGACATACCCTCTTGCTTCGATTTTTTTTCAACACGCTTTTTTCGATAAACATTTGCGCATGCTTGTACGATAGCTATAATTCCATGCACCTCACTTTCACTTATCCTTGGATATTCATATTTTACATCTAATTCATACGCTTCTTTCAGCGTGGCAACATCGAGTTTTCTCATTTTTCTGCCTAACCGCTTTATATCTACAGGATCAAAACAACCAACTTGATTGGCAACGCGTAAAAATAGCATATCGATCTTACTCGATTGACTAGGAGAATTTCCTGTTTTTTCCTTTGAAACGAGCATCTCATGCTGAATACTTCCCTTTTTCTTCTGAATCTCCTTTATAGGCTTCGCATAATGAGAACTCTCAAATAGATTGGGTTCATTTGAGAGAATGCTGTTATCCAGCATCATTTCATTTTCTGTGCGCAACGAAGGGAGTGATTGTGGCTGTGTGAAAATAGGCTCCATATATTCGTTATTCTTATTTTTTTCTCGTTTTTGTAACACACAGGTTGTCTGCTTGGAAATTCTCAAATTTTCTATATTGTCCGATAAATCATGGGAGGGAGACGATGATTGATGGAGAGAATCCAACCCCTCTATTGGCAAATAATTTTTATACAGAGTAATTTCTGGATGCAACTCAAGAAATTTCGTTGCTAACTGAATTCTTTTAATAATCACTTTCAAAATCTTCTCATCTTCTAAAAAAAATGAATGCGCTTTTTTTATCTCCTGCTGATCCCTTACTGTGATTGATTTGCACTCTTTATAACAACTCACCGGATCTATTTTTGCCATACTCAAATAAATCTCGCGCTGCATATGCCCATACTGCGCCAGGCCATTAAAAAAAGCCGTTACCGTAGTCTGACGCATTTTCTGACCTTTTACCAAAAGAGTTTTCTCGCTTGAACTTAAATCTTCTCCTTGTATCAGCTTATCCTTCACTTGATGAAACTTTTGACTGATTTTTTTCTCTTTTTCATTCTCTAAGCGAAATTCTTGACGTGAAAAAACAAGATTTTTGTTTATATTGCTTTGAATCACCATTTCTTCATCTTCATCTTCTTCAATAACTGGCAGCGATTTCTTATTTGACTCTATTACATCTTCATTTTCAAAATATTTTGATGTGCGATTTGTTGGCATTTCCATTTTTTTATTACTTTTCGAATTTAGAGAAGACGCGTTGTCTTCATCCTTCTCACCATTGTGTATTTGATCATTTGTATTGATTTGTATGTTCCCTTGATCTCGAGTACTCAAGCAACAAAAAAGCCGCGTCAAACAATTGACATCTCTTGCATGTGAATTTAAATTCAAGTTAATCGGTGACGGAAATGACATATTCCCTCCTCCTTATTGTTGGTATAATTTAGTTCAACTTGCTTTGAAGCAGATCACCTGATACCGATTCTTTATACTCTCCCTCTATATTGGCTTCACGCTCACACGCATTAAGCACTTCCTCAAACACCTCGTTCATCAGCACACTCTTTTTTGTTTCACTTTTTTGAAGAAGCATACGGTAAGCCTTATCACACGCTAATACTATAGAAAGAATACCTCGAATACATGTCTCGTCAATTCTTTCATATTGATATTTCATATCTAATTGATACGCTTCTTGAAGCGTAGCAACATCGAGCTGCCTCATTTTTACACCTAGTCGTCTTACATCCACCGGATCAAAGAATCCCACTTGATGCGCAACGCGTAAAAAAAGCAACTGTATTTTATCTACACTGCTGGAATTTTCATTTCCGAGACCAGATGGTGAATTCACTTTTGACGTGTTTAAATCAAGATCACTGAGTTGAATAGTAGGAGGTTCTTTCTTTTTCAAAGTAGTTTTCGTTTTCCTTGATTTTTTAGACTTCAGTGATAGCTGTTTCATGCCTTGCTCTAAATCAGACCCCTCTGATTTTTGAGGATTTTCATTTTTGAGTGGCACTGCATATAAAGCAAATTCTGGATTCAATTCTAAAAATTTTGTTGCAAGCTGAATTCGCTCAATCACAGTATTTAAAATTTTTTGATTCCTTGAACAATAGAGGTAAGCTTTTTTTATTTCTTGTTGATCTTTGACAGTAATCGCCTTGAATTCTTTATACGCACTTAAAGGGTCAACCTTCGACATACTAAAAATAATCTCCCGTTGAATATGCCCATACTGTGCCATCCCATTAAAAAAGGCCTCCGTCGTCTCTTGACGTGCTTTTTTACCTGTTACAAAAAAAACCTCTTCACTTCTACTCAAATCTTCACCAGCCAACCACTTCGTTCGTATGAGATCAAATTTTTGACTCATTTTTCTTTCTTTTTGATTTTCCATTCGGAATTCATTCTTTCTAAACACAAGATTTTTATTTATGTTTTTTAGAATAGTTAACTCTTCCTCTTCACTTTCTTCTAGCGGAGGGAGCTCATTGTCTTCCTGCTGAAGAATGACCTCCTCTTCAAAATCATTCATAGGTGTACTTTTCGAAATTATTTCCTTTTGATTGGTCTTCTTTGGGATCGGCTGCTCGCCTTTTTCATCTTTTCCGTTATTACTTACCTGATCATTCGTATTGATTTGTATATTTCCGTTACCTTGTGCGCTGACACAACAAAAAAGCCTGTTTAGACAGTTGACATCTCGAGCATTTGAATTTAAATTTAAGTTGATTGGTGATGGTATTGACATAGAGCCCCCCTATTGCACGCATACCAATAGAGCATGCGATAACACTGTTATTGTAAAAAAAAAATTTACCGTCAATAACTTGTTCGATTGTGCTTTATTGGCACTTGCAAGCTCCAAGCGCTAAAAATTTCAATTGCAAGTAAGCCTTTCTTGAGGTATACCTTTTGCTGTAGATTATTCAACTAACCCGAGGAAAAACCATGTCAGCTACAGCAAAAGAAATTATTTTTGAAGAGCAAGCAAGACAAAAACTTTTGTCAGGAATTAAAAAGCTCAGCGACTGTATCGCATTTACACTTGGACCTAAAGGGAAAAACGTCGGTCTTGATAAAAGCTGGGGAGCACCTACTATAACGAATGACGGCAGCAGCATCGTAAAAGATTTTGAACTCGAAGACAGCTTCGAAAACATGGGCGTTAGCATCGCAAAAGAAGTTGTTCAAAAAATGAAAGAAAAATGTGGCGAT
Source organism: uncultured bacterium (assembly GCA_964487845.1). Lineage (GTDB taxonomy): Bacteria > Chlamydiota > Chlamydiia > Chlamydiales > FEN-1388 > CAZASK01. The sequence goes on along the minus strand of CAZASK010000004.1, from coordinate 61,947 downwards.
GGAACAACAACAGCGACACTTATACTACGAGCCCTTGTAGAAAGCGGCATCCGTTATATATCTTCTGGAGCAAGCCCTATACAACTCAAACGAGGCCTAGACAAAGCTGTTGAAGCTATTATCCAATCGATTGAAAAGCAGTCTATTAGCATTCAAAGTAGCGCTGAAATCAAAAATATCTCTAAAGTATCCGCACAAAATAGCGAAGAAGTTGGCACTTTAATTACAGAGGCCATTGAAAAAGTTGGCAAGAACGGCGTGATTGCTATTGAAGAAGCAAAAGGAACCGAGACGACCATCGAGATCGTCGAGGGCATGCAATTCGATCGCGGCTACTTAAGCTCTTATTTTTGCAGCAATGCCGAAAAGATGATTGTAGAACAGCGAAACACTGCCATTTTGCTTGTAGAAAAGAAAATCTCATCTATCCATGACCTACTCCCCATTCTTCAATCGATTGCGTCCACAGGAAAAGAGCTTCTCATCATAGCAGAAGACATCGATGGCGATGCCCTCTCCACTCTCGTTGTCAACAAGCTCAGAGGAACACTCAAAGTATGCGCGGTGAAAGCTCCAGGATTTGGGGACAGGCGAAAAGCGATACTCGAAGACATTGCCGCCTTAACAGGAGCTACAGTGATTTGTGAGGACGCTGGTATCAACTTAAAAGACGCAACAAGTGAACAGCTCGGATCAGCAGAAAAAGTGGTAGTATCAAAAGAGGCAACGACTATTGTAGGCGGAAGCGGTCATAAAAAGGCAATCGACGCTCGCATCAAACAAATTGATGCCGAAATCAAAAACAGCACAAGCTCGTATGACCAGGAAAAGCTAGAAGAAAGACGAGCCAAACTCACAGGCGGAGTCGCTGTCATTAAGGTCGGTGCTGCCACAGAACCAGAAATGAAGCATAAAAAACAAGCCTTTGAAGATAGCCTCAATGCTACAAAAGCAGCTCTCGCAGAGGGTATTGTTCCAGGAGGAGGCGTCGCTCTTCTTCGAGCAGCAGAAGCTATCCACAATCTCAAACTCGAAGGCGATGAGCTGTTAGGAGCAAAGATCGTTGCACAAGCGTGCGAAATATCTGTAAGACAGATTGCTCAAAATACAGGACATGATGGCTCTGTAACACTCCATGCTGTTCAAAAAGCAAAAGCTCACTATGGATTTAATGCTCTCAATGAGCAGATCGAGGATCTATTGAAAGCTGGCGTTATCGATCCTGCAAAAGTTGTAAAAAATGCACTTCTCTTTGCCGCATCAGCAGCTGGTATTGTCTTGATTTCAGAAGCGCTAATCTCAGACGCAAAAGAACCTCAAGAAAAATAAAAAGCGACTATCGCTCTCTGCCACACCTTGTGAAGAGAGCGATGACAAGCATCACTTGTCGTTGATCATCTTGTGCAGTCCTTGAGTCTTTTTTATAAGCGCATCTATTCCAGGTTTTGAAAGAAACATCGCACTCCCCGCATCGCAATGCAGAGTACGCTCTTTATAAAAGCCCTGTTTTTCATAAAACCGCTCTGCCGAATACTTACTTCCAAGCGCAATATAGGGTAATTTTCTTTTCGATGTTTCATACGCTATATGAGAAAGAAGCGACGTACCAGCACCTTGGACATTTCTCTGTTTTTCATAATCAAGGTTTTGAGGAGCAGTAAGAAGACACTTTACAACCATCATCTCTTGCTCACCTATCAACATTCCACATTTTGCCTTCAACGGTTGTTTTTTTACAGAGACAATACTGATAGCGTGAAGAGGAGACGGATTCTGAGAATCGGAATCTGTAGTCGATATGTAGACCTCATCAACACCAAATGACTGTTCCTTTGCATACTGCTGAAACACTTTCTTTATGTCAGCAATAAGCTTGATACTTGCTTGCTGCTGCTGATACATATTCCAACTCTTTACAGACGACTGCTGCAAGCGCTTTTCCCAGTCGCCCACTTGCTGGCTTACAGCTTCAACTTCTTCTATTTTCAATATTTTTGTATGTAACATAGAATCTACTTGCATGCTTACCAATTCATTTTTAATATTTCTTGAGAAAGACGCTCAAACATATGCTGCTGTATATGTCCACTTTGCACACTATTCTTATCTCCTTCAATCAAAGCGATCACTACTTTGACATCTTCGGATGTCAAACCAAAAAACTCTGGATTGAATCGCAAACTACGAGCCACATCAGAAACAGTCAATTGCTTATTGTTTTGCAAAGAAAGAAGTGATAAGATGACAAGACGAAAGAGAGCTCTTCCTTTTATAGAACCTTGCACTTCTATAAATACATTTTCAATAGTTTCAACATTTTTATATTCGTAGTTGTTTACTACCTCTTCATCTGGCAACACTGTGCTGATTTGTTTTGGCAACATGTCTTTAAAAGACTTATAAGCTTTGAAAAAATCTTGCATCGAAAGCTCAGTAATCAGATGCTCTGGCATCGAAAATAAAATAGGATTGTTCTGTTTTTCACGATACATTTTGCGAACAAGCTCTCTTCCGATCACCTTTTTGATTGTCGCTTCGCGTACATCATCTTCCGATACAAATTTCAGCCCATCCTCAACCAACTTTTTTTTCACTTCAGCGGCATTTCCTTTAGGAAAAAAGCGAATTTTCGATGAAAATGAAACCTTTTTAAGCTCTTTGCTCGTCCAATCAATTTCTTCAGCTTTAAGCTGTCTTCTTAGCTCCTTGAGCTCTTTTTCCGACAGATCCTTAAAGGTCTCGTGAGTAAGAGTCTTTTTAACCTCCTTTATAGACACGTCCCCAGATAAAGCTTTGATATCTGATTGAAATGAAAGGGGTAAATAGAGTGCTGTAGTCCAACTTTTTGGTATCCCTCTATATAAAACATTATTATAGGTCCCCTCAATTTCTATACGCGCCTGTCCCGCTAAAGCCTCTTTTTCATAGTAGCCACTAGAAAAAATAATAAGCGCACTTTCATTCACATCGCTCTCTTTACCAGCAGAAAAATAGGTACAACCTGTTTCTTCACCAAAGAAGAGGTCTGCGTTATGTGAAGCAAAAATATGGCCAATCTTTTTCCATGTTCCTCCGTCATTGCGAGCTTCAAAATCAGTTAAAGCACATGTACCAGACCCTTTTTTGATAAAATCACGTATGGACTCTTGAAAAGAATCCTTCCCCTTACGATTCGACAAACCTCTGATAAGAGAGCTATCTTCTGGGAAAAAGAGAGGGGTCCCCATATAACGAACACTGTCTTTCATGTGCTCGTTCAACTCATTTCGAACGCGCACAAGCTCAGGATGCGATAATGGCTTCTCAACAAATTCATTATAGATCTCTTCTACTTGATTGAGAAACTGCGTATCACGTAGGTAAAGCGCACATAAGTTGTGCTCTATTCGCTCTAAAAGTGCTGCGCGGTTATCATGCAGATGATGGGGCCTACTTCTGAATGTCAGAAAATTCCCTACTCTGTTGTACTTATTTCGCCCATATTGCTCATCATATCGACCCGCACATGCTGGGTTCTGTATCATCTCCAAAGCGCGTAATAATGCCTTTTCATGCGTCGTAGCACTTAAAAAGCAGACCGCTTGCCATCGAACATCATCATCTGTATCGTCAGTCAATAGAAGTGCTGCATCAATAAGCTCGCTATCCGCCTCACATCCTACCTGCATGAGCTTATCAAAAGATTGTAAGATCGCTATTTTTAATTTTACAGGCATATGAGAAGCATCGTGCTCCAACTTCTCTACAAGAAAGCGAACAATGTCAGTATGATTCGAATAGGACGCAAGAGCACTCATAGCTTTGATGGCTCCTATTTGCACATCGTCACTTTTATCCTCCTGAGCAATAGCCATGAGCAACTTGATCTGTTTATTCGCAAGCTGCTTACTGAGCCTAGAAATGGCTATCGACTCTAAAGCCCGCATCACATGAAGAAGAATTTCTGGATAATTTTGTGAATTCTTCAAAACGCGGTGACAGTCTGCAAGCCCTTGCCTACTTCGATAGATGGAGACATAGGCAAACCACTTTTTCTGCCAAGAGACAATATCAGAGGAATCCCCTCTCGAAAATAATTTCTGCACCTGCTGTTTTTCTTCATTCGTCAACTCTGTCTCAGTACTGAGTTTTAATAACTCCCTAGAAGGAAAGGAACCGTATTGATTGATATACTGTCCCACTTCACACGCATCTTTCGCTGATTCAGAAGAAGGTGTCACTTGCAAGGCAGTGAACAAAAGTCCATAGTCTTCTGCTGTTTCTACCTTTTTCAGCATTTCACTGATCTTTTTTAAAATATGCTTTTCTTGTCCTAGAGCAGGGTTCATCCCTTGAAATATATGATAGAAGATCTGCTGCAGATCATTTTCAAGTTGCTTTTTTGTTCGTAATGCTGAACGTTGATGCTCTTTGAGATCTTGGCAAAATAAAATGACTTCTTCAAGATAGTCTGTAAGATCAGTGTAAGGGACTTGCTGACTCATGCCATGTTTCAGGATATGCAAGGAAGATAGTTTTTTCGGCAATTTGAGTAACAGCTTTGTCAAAGAATGTGTCTGTCCCTTGTCAAGATGCTGATTATGTGCGCGTATATAGAGAGACCAGAAGCCTTCAAGCGCTGCTTCATCTTTACTTGCAACTATCTCTTCGAAAAGATTTTCATAAAATGGCGTCTTATTCTGAGCACAATATGCATTGTAGATCATCTCTAAGACAACAGGATTTTTCGAGCGTAGCGCGCAAAAAAGCGACTTATCGACAATAAGGAGCTCGCTATTGGAATACTCATAAGAAATCTGCAGAGGAGCCTTTTTCTCAAGGAGTAGACTGACTATCTCAGATTTCCCTAGCAATGCGGCATACGAAAGAAGATCAACTTTACATAAGGAGCTCGCTATATAAGGCGCTATCACTTTTGCTAAATCACATGTAAAAGTTGGGCGCTCCAGAAGCTCTTGTAACTCCTGGACGATCCCAAGTCTAACGGCTTGTATAATCAGCTGCTGTTTATTGCCTTCAGAAAGCTCATTTGAGTTCTGTAACATGCAGCTCTTGATATGGTTGAAAATAAGATGCGCAATCTCTTTATCACCCTTTTGCAGTGCTACATCAAGAACTGTCTCTTTTTTTTCATTTTTTACTGTTAACAAGTATTCACTCGAACATTGCTTCAACACTTCTTCGACAAAGCCCTTATCGCCCATTTCTACTGCAAGATGAAGAATTGTATTTTTCCGATTATCTTGTATGGAAATATCAGCGTGCGGCAATAGTAAAGTAGCATATTTAATATTTTTTGAATGTAGACTTGCCAGAAATATCCTTTTATCATTCAATTTTAAAACTGAAAAACAGCGCTCTAAAACAGCTTCATGACTATGCTGAAGCGCTACTGTAGCAAGATTCTCATACTTCCACATATATGATGACTGAGGCATCTTCTCTAAAAACCAATCGATTCCGTAGACCCAGTTATTTGCTATCGCACAGGAAAGGATCTGCTGTGCGTGGCTAGATTCATCCTCCAGCTGCTCTTTGAAACCACACTGAAGCAAGAAATCAAAAATATCTGTATTTTTACATTGTACTGCTAAATATAAAAGAGAGCTTGTTTCAGGCATATTCCATGAGAGAGGACACAGCTTTTGTAAAGGCGATTTTTCATGAAGCTTTTTTACAATTTCAATATTTCCTGAATAGACAGCCGCTTCTGCTAGAGAAAAGCCAAAGCAATCTTTTTCATGAAGATCCGCTGTTGGAAGCAGCTTGTCAAAAATCTCTACATCTCCACTCTGAGCTGCTGCATGAATGGCAGATCGATTGATAGTAAGAGCTTGAGGACTTTGAGAGATCAACTCTAACGCTCTTCTATTTTCGCATGCCACTGCTCTATCAATCGCTGTTTCTCCATTTTTATTTTTTACGGTTATATCAACTCCAGAAGCGATGAGTTTTTCTGAAAGCGCAAGAGCTTGAGAGTTGTAGGAGTGATCAATCCAATAATGTAATGGAGTATTTCCTTCAGAATCTTGCGTATTGATATCGACTCCCTTCTCAATCAGCCAATTCAGTAGCTCTATCGAAAGGTCATATTCAAATAAAAGATTGCTCAGAAGATCAATAGAAGCTCCTTTCTTTATGAAACACTCCGCTAAAGAAAAATCTTGGCACTTTTCGAGAGCCAAGTGTAAAAAGGATGGGTTGATAGAAAAGTCTTGTTGCTTGCCTTGATAATTGAGGTATTTTTTCAATACATGAGGGTATTTTTCTGCGAAGATCTCCACGCCTTCTCTATCATTATTTTTTGCTAAGACATGCAAAAAAGTCCCCCCTTCTTCGCCGATAAAATCACACTCGGGAAATAGGTCAAGACATACAAAGAAATCATCACGATCGAGGGTAAAAACATCGCCACGTGCTCCATTACAGATCGTTGCCAAAAGAAGATCTACAGCTCTATTTGTAAAACGAGGCGCAGTTCTTTTTAATTGAGCTAATACCCGAAGAATGTCTGGGACTTCAGTGAGTAATGTCAACCCCCAATCGTAGGCCGTATAGCCATCTTTTCCAGCAAGATTTGGATTTGCTCCAGCTTCTAATAATACTTTTATCAACGAAACTTGTTTACCAGTATAATTGATTTTACCCGCATCAAATACTGAACGATCAAAATATTTAATTGCTGCAAGAAGTGGGGTAGAGCCCTCGTTATCTTGACTATTTACATCATACCCTAATTTGAGCAATTTAATGACTTCATTATAATCCCCATTTTTTGCAGCAAGAAATAATGCTGTTTGCCCGAGTTCATCTCGCACTTCTAAAGGTTTTTTCTGACAATTCGGAATATTGGGATTCATATGATGTATTTCTTCAATCACCTGTTCCTCAGTTGGAATAGGAAGATCTTCTCTATTCGGCTGAACTTCGATCTCAATTTCTGGATTATTAATATTTTGTATTTGTGGAATTGGATTTAATTGCAGATTATTATTCATAATATATCCTATTTAAAAAAATAAATAATGTTATACTATAAAAAACAATTCACGGCAATGCAAATAGGCCTTGTTGCCGCACCAATTTTAAAATTTTACAATTATATCGAGAGAGCATTTTGAAAGACTTAAAAAAAACCCACTTCGCTTAATTTACGAAGTGGGTAAACAATCGAACGCAAGAAAAGTTTATGCAGGCACACTTACGAAATCGAAATCAAGGCTATCTTCAGATTCTTGATCTGCGAATTTATTGAGTTTAAAGCCAGTACCACCAGGGATGATATGTCCCATGATAACATTCTCTTTAAACCCTCGTAAGCTATCTGTTTTTCCTGCACATGCTGCTTCTGTCAAGATTCTTGTCGTATCTTGGAAGGATGCAGCTGAAATAAAGGAGTCAGTGCCCAATGAAGCTTTTGTAATACCCAAGAGCAATGGCGCCGCTTGTGCTGGCTTTCCACCCTCTTTTGCTACCTTAGCATTTTCCTTATCGAACTCTTTACGGTCTACTTCTTCACCAAAGAGGAAGCATGTGTCACCAGCGTCGATAATGCGTACTTTCTTCAACATCTGACGGACGATGATTTCAATGTGTTTATCATTAATATCTACACCCTGCAGACGATATACTTCTTGAACCTGTGTCACCATATACTCTTGTAATCTTCGGACACCACACACTTCTAACATCTCGTGAGGAATCACAAGGCCATCTGTCAGCTGTTGTCCTTTTACAACATGATCACCACGCTGTACAATAAGATGCTTCGAGTGATGGATGAGATGCTCTTCTTCAACACCAGTATCTTCATCACGTACAACAACAAGTCGCTTATTCTTCTGAGCAACACCTAAGTCAACAACACCATCGATCTTCGCAATCTCTGCTGAGTCTTTTGGTCTTCTTGCTTCAAATAGCTCAGCTACCCGAGGTAGACCACCCGTAATATCCTGAGTCTTTATAGCACCACGAGGAATACGAGCAAGCAAACGCCCCGCTTTTACATAGTCGCCTTCTGCAACAGAAATAATAGCACCTGGAGGAAGCGCATAGGTACCGACAAGCTCGTCACCATTTTTCTGTGTGTAGATAGCTATCTGCGGATGGAGCTCTCCTCTATGCTGCTTTACTACTAACTCTACTTGTCCTGTCTGCTTGTTGACATCTTTTTGCGTTGAAATCCCCTCAACGAGGTCTTCGTAGCGAACATATCCTGGTCTATCACAGATAATAGGCACATTGTGCGGTTCCCACTCTGCGATAATGATGTTCTTCTCGACCTTTGCACCGTCTGTAAACAGCATGCGCGTGCCAAGTTCAACCGTGAATGTCTGCAGTGGCTCTAGCGTCTTTGTCGCTAGCAGCTTCTTATATTCTTCGATAGTACGGCCTTCATCTTTTACGATATTGATAGAGCCGTTTCTATTGAGGGCAATCCACTGACCTTCTTCGTTTTGTACGAAGCGGACATCAAGACAAATCAAGATCCCAGCTTTCGTAGTCACAAGCTCAGGTGATGCCCCAGCAGTCGCGATACCACCCAAGTGGAACGTTCTCATCGTCAGCTGCGTACCAGGTTCACCGATGGATTGTGCCGCAATAATACCAACAGCTTCGCCTTGGCTGACAGGCTTGCCGTTTGCCAAGTTGAGGCCATAACATTTTGCACACACGCCACGCTTTGTCTCACAAGTGAGCACAGAACGAATGCGTACAATTTCAATACCCGCATTGTCGATTGCTTCTGCCTGATGCGCTGTCAGTATATCACCTGACCTTGCCAACACCTTGGTCTTATCTCCTGGTAAGAAGATGTCATCACACACACAACGACCGAAGATTCTATCTTTGATAGGCAGTAGCTCTTCTTGACCTTGCTTAATCGCAGACACTTCAATACCATTGAGTGTACCACAATCTTCTTCTGTGACAATCACATCCTGAGCTACGTCTACGAGTCTTCGTGTTAGATACCCTGAGTCAGCCGTCTTCAACGCTGTATCAGAAAGACCTTTACGAGCACCGTGAGCAGAAATGAAGAACTGAAGAGGTCCTAGACCCTCTCTAAAGTTCACCGTAATCGGCGATTCAATAATTTCACCAGATGGTTTCGCCATCAATCCGCGAAGCGCTCCAAGCTGCTTCACCTGAGATTTGTTACCTCGAGCACCAGAATCCATCATCATAAAGAGCGGATTCAAGCGACTGTCAGTCACTTCAGTCAAAAGCTTAAAGAGTTGTTCAGAGAGGGTATCAGAAGCTTCTGACCATATAGTAACGATCTTAGACTTGCGTTCACCTTCCGTGATGATACCATCATCATACTGCTTGCGGACAATGTCTACTTTCGCCTGTGAATCTTTCAAAATTTTAGGCTTCGTATCTGGAATACGCACATCGCAGATACCCATAGAAACCGCAGCTTTTGTTGCCTCTCTAAAGCCCAAATTCTTCAAGTTATCAAGGAAACGAACAGTCTCTTCCATCCCCACTTTCTTGTAGCACTCGAGCACAAGCTCACTCAACCGCTTTTTAGGCAAGTTGTAGTTTTGGAAGCCAAGCTCTGTAGGTACAATCGAGTTGAAGATCACACGTCCTGGTGTCGTCTCAATGATACCATTCGGCGTTCTGAGTTTAATTTTTTCATGGATATGTAAACCACGTCCTGCAAAGAGAAGCTTTCCATTTGCAGCAGGCTTCAGATCTCTCCACTCCCAGCTGCCGCCGCCATTGACAGCGAGCATCACCTCAGCTGCGTCTTTGAAGACCTTAATTTTGCGACCATGCTCTTCAGGATTATAGAGTGGGTCATACATCAAGTAGTAAAGACCTAATGTCATATCCTGAGTAGGAACAGCAACAGGCTTACCAGAAGATGGCAAGAAGATGTTATCTGGTGCCATCATCAATGTTTTTGCTTCAAGCTGTGCTTCTACAGACAGAGGCACGTGAACAGCCATCTGGTCACCGTCAAAGTCCGCGTTAAAGGCGGTACAGACGAGAGGATGTACGCGTATCGCTTTTCCTTCGATCAACACAGGTTGAAATGCCTGAATACCAAGTCTATGCAGAGTAGGAGCTCGGTTCAGCAGCACTGGATGGCCCTTAATAACCTCTTCTAGTACGTCCCAGACCTCAGGATCTTGTCTTTGAATCTTCTTCTTAGCAGATCGAATCGTATACACGTAGTTGAGCTCTTTCAGCCTTCTGATGATAAACGGCTCAAACAACTCAAGCGCCATGATTTTTGGAATACCACATTGGTTAAACTTCAATTCAGGACCTACCACAATAACAGAACGGCCAGAATAGTCTACGCGCTTACCAAGTAAGTTTTGTCTGAAACGACCTTGCTTCCCTTTTAGCATTTCAGCAAGAGACTTCAATGGTCTATTTCCAGCGCCAACAACAGGGTGTCCATGACGGCCGTTATCAAAGAGAGCATCTACAGCTTCCTGCAACATTCTCTTTTCGTTACGTACGATGACTTCTGGTGTTTTCAACTTTAAAATCGTCTTTAAACGATTATTTCTATTAATTACCCGTCTGTAGAGATCGTTGAGGTCTGAAGTAGCAAAGCGCCCGCCATCAAGAGGCACTAAAGGTCTCAAATCTGGTGGAATCACAGGAACTGCAGACAACACCATCCAATCAGGCCTATTGCTTGAGTTAATGAGACCCTCTACGATCTTCAATCTCTTCGCAATTTTAATTCTTGCTTGCTGAGATTTTGTTTTCTTCAGCTTGTCTTTTAGCTCTACAAGGAGCGCGTTGAGATCTTCTGTTGCCAGAAGTTCACGAATGGCTTCAGCACCCATTTTTGCAGAAAAGGCATCTCTACCATAGCGCTCTTGAGCTTCTCTATACTCTACTTCTGTGAGCAGCTGCTTTTTCTGTAATTCTGTCTGTCCAGCGTCGACAACAATATATTCTTCATAATAGATTACACGCTCAAGATCTGCTGTAGACATCCCCAAGATATTTCCAATCCGCGAAGGCGTGGTCTTGAAAAACCAAATATGGACGACAGGCACTGCAAGCTCGATATGAGCCATACGCTCACGTCTTACTTTAGACATCGTTACTTCAACGCCACAACGATCGCAGACTACGCCTTTATGTTTGATTTTCTTGTATTTTCCGCAAGAACATTCCCAATCGCGTGTAGGTCCAAAGATTTTCTCACAGAACAGGCCACCTTTTTCTGGTTTAAATGTTCTATAGTTAATCGTTTCGGGCTTCTTTACTTCTCCACGTGACCACTTGTCACGAATAACATCATCGGATGCCAGGCGTATATTAAGCTGATCAAAATGCATCTGAAATACATCGTCATCATACTTGGAAGCTGACTTTTTATCACCATACTCTTCCTCATCGAAAGAGCGATTCGCTTTTGTATCCACAACATTGGTATGTCGAGATGTGGTTGTAAGCTCTTCGTATTCAAGTTCTGACATGAGCGTCTCCTAGGCAAACATTCATCTAGTTTAAATTCATTATGCTGAAGGCACAGTAGCAGAGAGTAATCCAGTTAAGGGATCACTGTGAGCTGCTTCTGCTCGAACATCCAGGCAAAGCCCTTGCATTTCCTTAATCAACACATTAAATGATTCAGGCGTGCTTGTTTTCAATAAATTATCGCCCTTGACGATAGATTCATAAATCCTCGTTCTCCCGGCGACGTCATCTGACTTCACCGTCAAGATCTCTTGTAACAGATGCGCAGCACCATATGCTTCTAGTGCCCACACTTCCATCTCCCCAAAGCGCTGACCACCTCTCTGCGCCTTACCACCAAGTGGTTGCTGCGTGACTAATGAGTAAGGGCCGATCGCTCGCGCATGGATCTTATCCATGACCAAGTGACTCAACTTCAGCATATAAATGTATCCAACAACAACTGGGTTGTCAAATCTCTCACCTGTACAGCCGTCAGTAAGATAGAGTTTACCATCTTGTGGTAACTTCTGCTCTTTCATCATCTCCCAGATACGCCACTCAGGGAATCCTTCGAAGACAGCACTTCTAATGAAAATACCAGCACGCTTTGCAGCAAAGCCAAGGTGTGTTTCAAGAAGCTGCCCCATGTTCATACGAGAAGGCACACCAAGCGGGTTGAGGATCATTTCAATGGTTTGACCATCATCTAGGTATGGCATGTCAGCCTCTGAAACAATGTGTGAAACCACGCCCTTGTTTCCATGGCGACCTGCCATTTTATCACCCACCTGCAATCTTCGCTTAGAGGCGATATACACTTTTACCTGTCTGATGACACCTGGATCGAGCTCAGTATCACCCTTCTTTGTTGTCTCAAGTGCTGTTTTATACTCACTCTCAAGTTGTAGAAGATTGTGTTCATACTCTCTTAAAATACGACGTAGCTCTCTATACAGGTCATTTTCCGCAATCAATAGATTTTCAACGCTCTCTAACTTCAGAGCCTCGATCATTTCCATTGTGATTACAGAACCTTCTTCACAAAGTACCTCAGCGCTCTTTCTATGGACGATCGACGCTGGAGCAACTTCGTTCAGTAGAAGGGCACCTAACTGATCATGCTTTTCATTTTTCAAAAGAGCAAGTTTCGTCTTGTATTCCTTCTGAATATCTTTGAGCTTTGTAGATTCCTCGACGAGTTCATCATCACTCTTCGATACACGGTCCATGCGGGTATATGCCTGGCTTGCCATGACAACACCTTCAGTTCCTGGAGGAGCTACTAAAGAGGCATCTTTGACATCTGCCGCCTTCTCTCCGAAGATTGCTCGTAGCAACCTCTCTTCAGGAGCGAGTTCAGTCTCCGATTTTGGAGTGATCTTTCCGACAAGAATATCCCCTGGCTTGATTTCAGCACCCACCCGCACGATTCCATCATCGCCAAGGTTTCGAAGTGCTTCTTCAGATACATTCGGAATATCTCGTGTAATCTCTTCACGGCCGAGTTTTGTCTCCCGCGCTGTAACTTCGAATTCTTCAATGTGTATAGAAGTATAGTAATCTTCTCGTATCAGCTTTTCTGAAACTAAGATAGCATCTTCGTAATTATACCCTCTCCATGGCATGAATGCCACGAGTACGTTTTTACCAAGTGCGATCTCTCCATTTTCAGTAGCAGCGCCGTCAGCAATAATATCGCCTGCTTTTACCTTGTCACCAACATTACATATTGGTTGTTGATTAATACAAGTACCTGAGTTCGAGCGCAGAAACTTCTTCAAAGTATAGGTGTGTTTCTTCATCTTGTTTGACTTTGAAGCAATCACGATCTTGTAGCCATCGACATACTCGATGACACCATCTTCTTCTGCTACCACCACAGCTCCAGAGTCACGAGCCGCCCTTGCTTCGAGTCCTGTACCTACGACTGGCGACGATGGACGAAGCAAAGGAACAGCTTGGCGCTGCATGTTCGATCCCATCAAAGCACGGTTCGCGTCATCATGCTCTAAGAAAGGAACAAGACCTGTTACAATAGATACGAGCTGCTTTGGAGATACATCCATGTGAGTGATCTTTGAGGATTCAATTTCAATGAATTCACCCTTATGACGTGCCCAAACCACTTCCTCTTCAAACATCTGATGCTTGTCTATCTTCGCTGTTGCCTGCGCGATGACATATAACTCTTCTTGGTCTGCTGTCACATACTCAATTTCGTCGGTGACAACGCCTTTCTTTACTTTTCGATATGGGGTTTCGATAAATCCAAACTCGTTAATCTTCGCAAAAGCAGAAAGCGAGGTGATCAAACCAATGTTTGGACCTTCTGGGGTTTCAATTGGACAAATTCTTCCGTAGTGACTTGGATGAACGTCACGTACTTCAAATCCTGCTCGATCTCTATTCAAACCGCCAGGTCCGAGAGCTGAGAGTCTTCGCTTATGCGTCAACTCCGCGATAGGGTTAGCTTGATCCATGAACTGAGAAAGCTGAGATCTGCCGAAGAAGTCTTTTAATACTGCAGAAAGAGCTTTTGCAGAAATAATTTTTCCTGGTGTCAATGTATCCGATGTAAAATCAAAGAGATTCATTCTCTCTCGCGTGATTTTCTCCATACGGGCAAGGCCGATTCGACACTGATTCTGTACTAATTCACCCACTGATCGAACGCGTCTATTGCCAAGATGGTCAATATCGTCACAGTAAACAGCATCATCACCTTCTCTTAGTCTGATAAGGTACTTAAGTGCTGACACCACATCTTCTTTCTGAAGGGTGACGCAGCTGAGCTCTTCATCCCCTATTGCAAGACCCAGTTTCGTATTCAACTTGTAGCGTCCCACACGACCCAAGTTATATCTCTTCGGATCAAAGAACAAGCGCATCATTGCAGCACGCGCATTCGCGAGAGTTGCAGGCTCGCCTGGACGAATTTTTCTATAAAAATCTTTTAACGCTGTCTCATAGCTATCTGTCGGATCTTTCATCAACATCTTGATGATTGGATTGCTTTCATCAGCATCTTCTGCGATATACAGATGATCGATACCCGCGTCTGCCATACGCTTTACCATGGCAGTTGTCAATTTCTCACCCGACTTACCGTAGACAAGACTTGCCTTTTCATCGATCACGTCTTGTGCCAAGATTTTGCCGACATGTGACGCAGCTTCTTTTTCATTTTTCAGCTTTACTTTCTTGGTCTCGAAAAATTCTTCGATGATATCTGCATTTGTTGAGAATCCAAGGCAACGGATAAATGTAGTAGCTAAAATTTTTCTCTTACGCCGCTTGCGATCAATATAGATATGGACAAGGTCGTTGATGTCAAAGGAGGCTTCTAACCAGCTACCGCGATAGGGAATAACACGGAAAGAGTAAATCATATTTCCGCGTGGATGACGAGCTTGCTCAAAACAAATACCAGGAGAGCGATGTAGCTGAGATACTACTACGCGCTCTGCACCGTTAATGATGAACGTACCACGCTCTGTCATAACAGGGATGGTGCCCATGTACACTTCTTCTTCTTTAATACCAGTTTCATCTGTTAAACGGAATTTGACCTTTAGGATGACATGATAGGAAATTCCACGCTTGACACACTCTTCAGGTGCATATTTAGGCACCCCAAGGCTATATGAAAGAAACTCAAGAGTAGTCTTTTCGTCAAACGACTTGATAGGAAAGAGCTCATTAAAAACTTCTTGGAGACCGCTATTTTCTCTATCTTCTGGAAGAGTATCTCTTTGTAAAAACTGATCATACGATTTGATCTGTACCTCAATGAGATTCGGAAGATCCAGAATATCTTCTTTTTCATGAAACTTGACACGCCGCGGCGGTTTACGAAGCATCCTAATACTCCTCAATTTTGTCTGCACCAATCATATGCTTTTATTACTTTCTCGACTTGGCAAAGCAACTTTACGCAGTTAACATCATTATTGTAGGTCACACGCCAGGAAAAGTCTAAAAGCCACTCATTAGTAAATAAAATGCAAATAAACCCAGATAACATCCACATGGTACTCCATCTGAATCATCTGGGTTGTGGGAGGCTCTTCAGGAGTATTGAGAACATATTCTACTCTCAACACTCCTTTAGTAACTCACCTTATGTCTCCTAAAGCAAAAGAGCTCAGATTACACACCTTTCAGTGTAACCTTTGCACCTGCTTCTTCCAGCTTCTTCTTCATTTCATCAGCTTCAGCTTTTGGAGCACTTTCTTTTACTACTTTAGGTGCGCTTTCTGCCATCTCTTTCGCTTCTTTCAAGCCAAGACCAGTTAGCTCACGGAGAACCTTAATAACGCCAATTTTTTTATCAGCAGGTACTTCCGCTACTGTAACTTGGAAATTTGATGACTCTGCAGCTGCAGGTGCAGCAGCAGCAGCCATTGCTGGCATAGCAGCGACAGCAGCTTGAGCTTTTACGCCCCACTTGTTTTCTAAAAGTTCTTTGAGCTTTGACATTTCTAATACAGTCAAGCTGCTCAATTCATCTACCATTGTTTCAAGATTCTTGCTCACGGTTATTCCCCTTCAGTGAGTTAAATTAAAAAATATTTACTAACTTTTGCTAACTTCAGCAGCTTTATTTTCAAGACAGTGTAAAACACTTGTCAGTGAGGCTTCTACCACACTAAGCATACTTGCCATCGGTGCTTCGAACAGACCCAAGAGTTCTGCTCTCATTGCATCTTTCGATGGGAGTTGAGCGAGTTGTACAGCCTCTTCTGCAGAGACCATTTGACCATCAAACTTACCGCCAAGGAGGGTAAAATCCACAGCAGCGTCCGTTGCAAACTTCAACACTAGCTTTGTAGCTTCCAGCATGTCTTTAGAAGACATTACCAGCCCTACATGACCAGGAAGTGTATCCAAATCAACATTCATCCCAAGCTGATCGATCGCTTTAATAAATACGCGCTTCTTTACCACTTCAAAATGAGCGTCAATTTTAGCCATCTCTCGGCGAAATTCATTGGCTTTGTTAGCAGATAGTGCAGCATATTTCGTGAGAACAAAGCCGTCAGAAGCTACTAACTGATTTTTAATTTCGTCTAAGAGGAGTTGCTTTTCCTTATTCATTGAAAAACCCCTTCCTTATTTTGTATGCAATTCTATTTCGCTAAGATCAATTTTCATGCCTGGGCCCATCGTCGACGATAGATGCACAGATGCGAAATAGAGACCTCGTGCTGTTGCTGGCTTAGCCCTTTGGAGCGCTGTCAACAGTGAGCGAATATTATCAATGAGGTTTGGTTGAGCAAACGAAAGCTTACCAACAGCGCAATTGACAATGCCGTAGCGATCTGATTTAAATTCAATCTTACCAGCTTTGATTTCCTGTACTGCTTTTGCAATATCAGTTGTTACCGTTCCAGCCTTGGGTGTAGGCATAAGGCCACGCGGACCTAATACTTTACCTAACTTACCTACTTCTCTCATCATATCCGGTGTCGCGATAACGGCGTCGAAATCGGTCCAACCAGCAGTGATTTTCTCTATGAGGTCATCATTTCCAGCGAAATCAGCACCAGCTTGAGTGGCTTCGTTGACTTTGTCGCCTCTTGCGAGAACAACAACAGTCATTTTTTTACCTGTTCCACTCGGTAATGAAACAGTACCACGCACGTTCTGATCTGGCTTCTTGGAATCGATCCCCAGCTGTACTGCTATTTCCACAGACTGGTCAAATTTGACCGGTGGGCAGCTCTTTAATGTGTCGATGGCATCCAAAAAGGTATAGGATTTATTCCTATCTACCTTTTTATCCATCTCCCGACGTCTTTTTGTTGATCGACTCATGTTATATTCCTACTAAACTACATCAATGCCCATTGAACGGGCAGTTCCTGCAATTGTGTTCATTGCAGCTTCTATATTACGCGCATTCATATCGCGCATTTTAACTTCGGCGATTTTCCGAAGATCATCTCTCTTGAGCTTTCCGATTTTATCTCGGTTAGGCGTCGGAGACCCTTTTTCTTTTGAAACAGCTTCTTTGAGCATTTCTGCTACAGGAGGCTCTTTACAAATAAACGAAAAAGTCTTTCCTTCGTATACGGTAATCTCTACCGGAAGGATTTTTCCCGCTCTATCTTGTGTTTGAGCGTTAAATTCTTTACAGAAACCCATGATATTGAGGCCAGCTTGACCAAGTGCCGGACCAATTGGTGGCGCTGGATTCGCTTTGCCTGCAGGGATCTGCAGCTTAATTACTTTTACTATTTTCTTTTTTGACATGTTTACACCTTATAACTAACTTGTAGAAGCTTCTTCGGTCGCTTCTTCAACCTGCCAGAATTCAAGATCATCGACTCGAGTGTCTCTTCCGAAAATCGAAACTAGTACGCTCAGGCGACCTTTCTCATGAAACACCTCGACTACTGTGCCGATAAAGTTTACAAAGACACCATCGGTAATCTTGACCTTATCACCCACTTCAAACTTATGCTTCTGCGTAACTCTCGACTTTTTATCTTCAAGTTCTGACAACAACGTTTCCACTTCTTGATTAGAAAGCTCGGTAGGTTTGTCGCCCCCTAAAAAGTCTACAATTCCTTGAGTATTTTTTACATACATCCAAGATTCATCAGTGAGCGTCATCCGAACGAGCAGATACCCGGGCCACAATCTCTTTTCTACAATACGTTGCTGACCACGCTTCACCTCAGAAACGTTTTCTGTTGGCAATACCACACGCTCGATAAAGTCGCTCATACCGTGAGCCATCAGACTATCTTCTAAAGCCTTCTTCGTCTTTTTTTCATGCGAGGAGAGAACTTGGAGTACATACCATTTATGCATTGTCTTTTAACCTAAGTTAGCCAAATATCCATCGAAACACTGTATCCAACATGTGCAGACATCTCTGAATCACTACATCGGAAAAATAAATCGCCATGCCAAAAAAGAAAGTTGCACCTACTACTATCTTCGCATATACTCTCGCTTCCTCACCATCTGTCCAATGAATTTTGGAAAGCTCTTGCTTTATGCTTTCTAGAAAATCATGCGCCTTTCTTAAGGAAAAAGATTGTGCAAGTCGCTCTGCTTTTTGGTTTGGTTCCATTATCGAATCCGCTTGTCTTTCGTGTTTAGATATACTATCACTAGTTTTAACACATTCTTCTTGCTATATTTTCTATAGCATCTTCTCTATTTGCAACACTTCTCATATTCTAGCACTTCCCACGAGTGCGGAGGGATTCGAACCCCCGACCGGCGACTTTGGAGATCGCTGCTCTAGCCAGCTGAGCTACACACCCACTTGAGGGAAGATCGAAGATGACATTTCTATCACCTTCGATCCAATATATCGTACAATTACACTATGCGATAATTTGTGATACAGTACCTGCACCAATTGTGCGGCCACCTTCACGGATCGCGAAGCGGATTTGCTCATTCATCGCAACTGGTGCAATCAATTCACATTCTACTTCGATGTTATCGCCAGGCATGACCATCTCGGTTCCTGCAGGCAATGTTACAACACCAGTAACGTCTGTCGTTCTAAAGAAGAACTGTGGTCTATATCCAGTAAAGAATGGAGTATGACGACCGCCTTCTTCTTTCGTCAAGATGTAGATAGCAGCTTTAAACTTAGTATGCGGAGTTACTGTTCCTGGAGCGCAAAGAACCATACCACGCTGGATATCATCTTTACCTAGACCACGGAGCAGAACACCAACGTTTTCACCAGCTAATGCAGAGTCTAATTCTTTGTTAAACATCTCAAGGCTGACCGCTACAGTTTCTTTTACTTCTTTTTTCAAACCAACGAGCTGTACTTTATCGTTCGTTTTGACACAACCTTGCTCTACGCGGCCTGTTGCAACTGTACCGCGACCTGAAATCGAGAATACATCTTCAATAGGCATTAAGAATGGCTTATCGATATCGCGCTTTGGTGTTGGGATGAATGTATCAACAGTATCCATCAACTTGTAGATCGCCTCTTCCCACTTCGGATCGCCTTCAAGAGCTTTTAAGCCAGAACCACGGATGATTGGGCAGTTATGGAAACCTTTTGCTTCGAGAAGCTCTGTCAATTCCATCTCAACGAGGTCTAACAAGTCTTTATCTTCTTCAGCAAGAGCATCGCACTTGTTGAGGAATACAACGATTGCAGGAACACCAACTTGACGCGCAATCAAGATGTGCTCTTTTGTTTGAGGCATGGCACCATCGGTTGCTGCCACAACGAGAATAGCACCATCCATTTGTGCCGCACCAGTAACCATGTTCTTTACATAGTCAGCGTGGCCAGGACAGTCTACGTGCGCATAGTGTCTGCTTTCAGTTTCATATTCTACGTGTGTCGCGTTGATGGTAATACCGCGTGCTTTTTCTTCTGGCGTATTGTCGATCGATGAATAGTCGCGGAATTTCGCGCCGCCCTTTTGAGCTAAGCACTTTGTAATTGCTGCTGTCAATGTTGTTTTGCCGTGGTCAACGTGGCCAATTGTACCGATGTTGACGTGTGGCTTTTTTCTTTGAAATGCTTCTTTTGCCATGGTGTCACCTTTTTTCACTAACTTTGGTATATCACTTAAAACTACATCCAGCCGCTATCCTCATGGATTCGCCAAGCTGAACACTTTCTTGCCCAGAATAGGAATTGAACCTACGACCACTTGCTTACCATGCAAGTGCTCTACCACTGAGCTATCTGGGCAAACTCCCTTGCTGGGCAAACTTTTTTTGCCATTTGCCTATCACGCTTTTCTTCAAATTATCTCCTCTCGCATGCGCTGAGAATATATATTTGATAGAAACGGACATCTTTTAAATACCCAATACTTCTATTGGAATACCGAAAACCGGCTTAGTGTACGTGACTTTTTACAAAAAATCAACTACAATATTTAGCCTTGCTGTGTACTAAACTTCTGTCTATATGTAATACGAGCCTTTGTAAGATCATACGGCGACATTTCCACAGTCACCACATCACCTACCAGAACACGAATATTCTTCATCCTCATCTTTCCGCACAGATAAGCCGTAACACGCACTCCATTCTGTAGAAGGACTCGAAAAGTCATATTAGGGAGGAGTTCTTCGACTTTCCCTTCGAGTTGTATTGTATCTTCTTTGTTCGCCATTCAGCTCCTGCTGCAGAGGCAATGTATAAAAAAAAGCGTCCATTGCCAAGAAATTGCATTAATTAAATGATTTTTAAAGATATATGTCAAGAAATTGATAATGCAAAGTGGGAATTACCACTACACACACGGCTCACGAGCGGTATGTGTAGTGAAAAATCTTTATTCCATCATAGTCATATCAAAATATGATCCAACTGAGGATCAGTATATGTTGTAAAAAACACATCTGTTTTCTCACGCTTCTGAGGTAAATCTTGGCGCAAATCATCAATTTTCTCCGCCAGCTGTAAAATTGGAATCAAGGGAACGCCTATTACCTTTCGGATCGTATCGGTAACAGCAGGTCCTGTCAGCAATTTATACCCAAACTTTTCCTTCAGATCGTGAGGAAGCTTAACAACATGAAATCGTAGCAGATCTTCCGGTAAAAGCTTTTCAAATTTAATATCTTTGCCTTCAATACATTTTGCAACGCGTCTTCCGTGCGTCGGCATCGTCGTGATATCTAAGCTTGTCGACTCCTCAAGAGGCTTAAACAGCCTGATATTCATATCGAGACAATTTTCCAAAACTTCCTTGTCATACTTGCCCGTCCCAAGATGACGCTCTCCTGCTTGTGGCACAAAGTCTCCATACTCAAACTGCATTTCGATTTTCCATTTTTGCCCCAGACCCTTCAACAATGCTTTTTTCTCACTCATGAAGTTTTTTACTATTTTATCTTGCTTTTTTGTAATAGCAGGACCATCAAGAGCAAAAACTTGAAATGAACACGACGGCATCGGGATACGGCGTCTGCGTGCTCCCCAAAAAAAGAGATTCACCTGCGCTAAAGCAGCCCCTAGACTGTGCCCAACAAAAAAGATATCTTGTGAAATCTTGTCTTTTGGAAGCTCCTTATATTCTGCAGCAACTTCATACAGAAGCTTGCACACCTCTTCTGCATCAAATTTTTTCTTTAATTTATATATACGATGAAGGAGTTGTATCTCATTTTTAGAAAGCTGCATTTCCTTTGTCATTACAATATCGCCCTCGCGCTTTTCATCATCCATCTCAAATGGACTTACTGAAAGAGAGTCATTCTTTTGTGTTGCATGCTTCAGGCAAAAAATGAGCTCATCTAATCCTTTGCGCAGCTCTTCTTCTCTTTGAGTGCCCTCTAATTGCTCCGCCAGTAAATAATGCCCTACCCAAGCTGGAATAGTTCTTTCATCAAAATATTTTTTTTCAAATTTCTCTGCTTTAGAAAGAGAAAGACTTGCAGGACCACCCCATGGATTTAAGTCAGCGGCCATAGAGTCAAAATTACTATCTGCTCCTGCTGCAGATGCTGTGCTACGATATAACTTGATCATCGGCAATGGCTTTGCATTTTCTTTATATTGCTGACTAACAGGAAGTAAGACATAGTTGAGATTTCCTTCATCATCATCCACACATGCTTCTACATAGTACCATCGAGGATTATTCATATGATCATTTGGAGCAGGCAGCAAAGTGCCTACACGCCACTGTCGCTTTACCTCTTTTTCATTAGAAGAATTGAGAAAATGTTCGCGGATCAACTTCTTTTTTACGACGACATGCGCTAAAAGCTCCTGCCAGTTAAACCAATCATTTTTCATCTTGAGCTGAGGGAATACATGCAACAACTCAAAAAGATCGCGACATGGATCATGCTTTGACTGATCTCCCATCGTGGGATAGCTACAGATCGACAAATGACTGATTTCTCTTCCTGTAAACAACCTTGACAACTCTTCGTCCTGAGGAACAAGAATGGAAATCAAAACATGAATTGCATCTATAGGCAGCTGTTGAAAACGTATTTTTGTACTTTCCCCCACAAGAGAGCCAATATATTTCACAAACGACGCCCATGTTGTATCTTCAGGCTTACTCTTTAAAAAAAGCTCCGAGAGTTTGCGCAACTCTCGTATTGCAAATGGATCTTTGGGACATTCAATTAATTTTTCAAAAATTGTTATATATTCTTCCTTGCCATCATACCCTTCTGTGAACACCAATCCCTGTAACTTACGATAGAGAAGCTCTGCATGAGCTAACTCAATATTGTTTACCCCAATATTCACTTTGAATACATGGTCTGGCAAAAGAGGCTCTCCTGCTTCTATCATCTCATCAAAGTTAAATCCATATGCCCCCTGTGCATATTTGAGGTATACCTCTCCATATTCTTTGATAATAAACTTTTTAAAATGCGCAACAACTTCTTGATTTTTCTCTTTCATTTTTTCAGTAAGATTCTTATCTATTTCAATAAGCGTTAACACCCCCTCATCAAACAAGTATTGGTATTTCCCTTTCAGTTTCGGACCTGTTACATAGTAGGGCTCACACGTTTGAAATACAGAAGCTGCGAGCTGTGTAAATGGATCATGAAAAGATGGGCATTTTAAAGATTTTTTCAGAGTTAACTGTTTATATATTTTTTTAAACTGCGGCATTGGTATCGCCTCGCTGGATTGGCAAATTCCCTCTGTAGAATGAAAACTAAATAACCCACCCAAAAATCCAGGCTTTTCCACTTTGAGATGCACCACACGCTTATCCGCAATCACATGAAACATCGGAATATTTTGCAGAACTTTTCTTCGAAATAGGTTATTTGCCGCAATAGATACATTCCATGCCCCCTTTACAAGGGGATCATTGTCGTCAATATTGATTTTTTTTATCTTCGAAAGCGCCTCTCGAGAGTCGATATGCTTGATTCCGAGAAACACATGATGTGCAATCTTGTAGGCAGTTCCACAGGTCTTAAATTGCGGGGTTTCTATTCTCACTTCCTGATAATTTTCTTGATTCGAGTTGGTCTTATAGGAATATATGGAATTATCGAGTCTCGTTAACTTCCCATCAGACAATTCCAAACTGTTTAATGTGTTTGTTATCTCAATCATGATAGCTCCTCCTTTTGTTCCTAAAGAACTCAATCTAGCGATTTTTTCATAATAAGAAAATAGATAGTTATATTTTTAAATCGAACAACTCTACTCCCCACTTCCGTATAAATTGACCACTCTATACAATGCATCAGTAGAGGACCTCTTTTGCAAGCAGAGCGCATCAAACAAAAGGTCTGAAAAATAGCGGGGAAGATGATATGTTACGCATGATGCTCATGTTACTGATAAGCTGCCACATCTTTGCTACAGTACAGGTTCTGGCAGAAGAAACCTCTCTTTCTTCTCCACTTGCAATCAAAACAGAAGAAACACAGATTAGAAAAACACACCAGCTCAAAATTGGCACGCGTACTATAGAATATGAATCCATTTCCGGATCACTCACCACAAAAAAGCAAGAGGATTTGAAAGAAGAGGCTTCCATATACTTCACCGCCTATTTTGCAAAACAATCTACTCCAGTCAGCGCTCCAAGACCTATAACCTTTTGCTTTAATGGAGGACCTGGATCATCGTCGGTGTGGCTCCACATGGGCTGTTTGGGACCAAAAATCATCAACTTTTCCGATCTTCGTGATAATCCTATTCCTGGTAGCTATAGTGACAATCCACATACTCTGTTAGCGACAACGGATCTTGTCTTTATCGATCCAGTTTCTACAGGATTCAGTCGCCCAGCAACAGGTGTCGACGCTAAGAATTTTCATGGCGTGGATAGTGACATAGACTCTCTTGCCGAATTCATTCGCCTTTTTCTTACCCGCTTTGATCGCTGGGACTCCCCTCGCTATCTCGCTGGGGAAAGCTACGGCACTGTACGCGTTGTAGGCTTGGCAGAGAAACTACAAGATGAATACTACATCGACTGCAATGGCCTGATTTTAATCTCATCAGTCCTTGATTTTACCACTATGGATGACTACAGCCTAGGCAATGACTTATGCTATATCCTCTCCCTGCCCAGCTATGCGGCCTCCACTTGGTATCACCACAAGCTTCCTGGCGAGCTCCAAAATAAAAAGCTACAAGAATTTTTAGCCGAAGTAGAGGAATTTACGCTTCATGAATATGCGCCTGCTCTTTTGCTTGGTGACAAGCTTTCCGACGATGCAAAAACTACTATCTCAAAGCAGCTTGCTCGTTACACTGCAATTCCTCAAGAAACGATCTCCTTACTGCATCTGCGCATTCCACCTGCACTTTTTATGAAATCGCTGCTCAAGACATCCGGAAAAGTCATTGGCCGCTATGATGCTCGATACACCGGTGATGACAGTGAACAGCCAAGTGACAGCCCCACATACGACCCCAGCTTTTATGCCGTTGCTGGACTCTTTACGTCTGGGCTCCAAAACTACATGTACTCAGACCTCGGCTTAAAAAAAGAAGAACGCTACTACATTTTAGGGCACAATGTGCAGCCATGGAATTGGTCTCTCAAGAGACAGCCTGCCGGGCTCGGATATCTCAATATTACAAACTCGCTCAGATCAACGATGATGAAGAACAGTCAGCTGAAAGTTTTCGTTGCTAGTGGTTACTTTGACATGGCAACGCCCTATTTTGCGACCGATTACACACTCGATCATCTCCAACTACCTGCCAGGCTGCGCCAAAATATTGAACAGCACTACTACGAAGGCGGGCATATGATGTATCTCAACCCCAACGCACTCAAGCAGTTTACTGAACAGCTGTCTGCTTTCTTTGACATTGCCTTAAAATAGCTGTATAGCTATGACTGAAATAGTCATTCAAAAACAATGAGATAGCACCATGCTCTTCAAGGTAAACCGAGATTTTGTTGAAAAAAACTCTTGGGGTATTAAGTGATAGCATAACAGGAAAAAAAGGAATCTTTCGAGTCGTCACAGGCGGAGAGAAGCGGATGATTATCGTCAAAGATGGGACGTGCAAGGCAGTAGGCAAAAACGAAGTCTCTCGCTGGGATAAGTTTCGTGCACTTTTAGGATTTGGTCCCGCAAGCTATCGTGCTGTACGAAAGGCTTGGGGTTCCCGCCATGCGACAACAACGTCAAACCCTAGTACGATTACCAATGTTGGTGCACAGATCCTCAACACATCCAAAACTCCAACGAACCAACTACCTCCGACAACAACCACAACAAACCAGCAAACCAAAATTCAAGAGCCACCTAAGCAGACAAGCCAGGCTGAAATAACATCTAGCCTGCCGAAGACTCAAACTCCAACGAACCAACTACCTCCGACAACGCCCCCTAAAACCCAGACTCAAGCGTCTCCATCCAGTCGCAAGGATCCTACATCCTA
Source organism: uncultured bacterium (assembly GCA_964487845.1). Taxonomy (GTDB): domain Bacteria; phylum Chlamydiota; class Chlamydiia; order Chlamydiales; family FEN-1388; genus CAZASK01. The sequence continues at coordinate 36,152 of CAZASK010000004.1, read as the reverse complement.
CGCCGAAATGAATGAGCAGGAAAAGACTGGATTTTTAAATGCATTATCTAAAGATGCTTTTCTCCTAACAAATGAAGAGGCAAAAATACTCGATACGCTCACACTGGAACTGCTGAGCACAGAAACACAACCTAGCCTGATCCATACTCTTTTAGATAAAGCTCCTATAGCAGCTGCATATGTTATGAACAATTTTTCTCAGGAAGAGCAAAAAATGCTGCTTGAAGCAAAAGACAGTTCTGGAATTTCTTTAATAAAAAAAATGTTTACTCCTAATTCTGAGAAGGCACTCCCCCTTAAATCTATGTGGCACAGAATGTCTCCAAGCCTTTTGGAATTATGTCTTTCCGCGGGAGAGGCCGAAATCAAAAAAGAAAAGCTCGTGCCTCTTTTGTCCCAAATGAATGGCGATTTTGATAGTTTTGCTGCTGCGAGCGATCTAGGATATCGCCAAGACACAACAACTGACGAGAAAAGACAACTTTTGCTTAAACGCTACCCAGAGCTGCTCGATGTAACACATAACGAGAAAACGCCCTTTCATCAACTACAAAGCTATCAAGACAAGGAAATACAAATATGTCTGCAAGCACAAAAGGATAGGAATAGAGATCCCCGATTTCCACACCTTTCAGTTCAAGATACATCTGGCAACACCCCACTTCATCTATGGACAAAAAACGGCATTCCTCTCAGCAACCTGAACACGCTATTGGACATTATCGGAAAAGATGAGTTAAAGAAAATTTTATTTATTAAAAACAATAACGGGGAAACACCCTTTGGTCTATTACTAAAAGAAGGTAGTTATCATTTTGGTGATGTTGACGTGCCAGAAAACTACCCAAAGATTGTCAATACAATCCTGAAGCTTGTTTCCAAAGAAGACCTCCTCACATATCTCAATACAGATGATGGCATGCGAGAATTCGCTCAATTCGCTTCAGGAGAAGAGACTCCAATTCTGGAGAGGATCCTCAAAACAATTGCTCCAGATGAACAAGAGCTTGCCTGTTTATTAGATAAACAAGGCGAACAACCTTCACTACTTGAGAAACTGAGAGATTGTGGTGGCGACAACAAAACATTTAAATATATAAATGCAGCATACTGTTATTGGCAAACATTGCAGTGGGTGAAAGATCATGGAACAATCAATCAATTTAAAATAGCAAAAAAAGCAATTTTTATCTATGCCTGAGGGGAGGAAGAAGAATATTCTTCTAGAATATCTTCAAAACAGCTCAATAGGATTACCGGTGGAATTTCGTGATGGTTGGAAACGGAAAGAAAAGAAGTGACAGCCGCTAACTACCCACATTCTACTCACCTGCTATCAACTCCAGTACAATCCATTTGCTTATAGCCTTTTTCTGGCTATTTCTTTAAAATATTTCTAATTTATGGAAATAAACGACAAAAAGAACCTTCACTTCGAGAGCACAAGGCGCGCTGTTATCCTCGCAAACCTTTTCAGCGAGCCGCTGCAGGTCCTCTACTTTAGCTTTCTCTCCGTCATCCTCTACCGCGACTTAGGCGCCAGCACCTTGCAAATCGCAGCACTCACCATGCTCAGACCGCTCGTCTCCATCCTCTCCCTCTACTGGAGTAATGTCATTAGCAAGCGCCATGAAAAATTAGTTACCAATGTCATCATCACCGCCATCTTAGCAAGAGCACCTTTTTTCTTTTTCCCCTTCACGAATAATCCGTGGTTCATCATCGCAGGCTCTACGCTCTACATGATGCTATCGCGTGGCGGCCTTCCCGCTTGGATCGAAGTGATGAAACAAAATCTGCCTGAAGAACAGCGCGGAAAAATCTTCTCCTATAGTTCAGCATTGAGCTATATAGAGGGCGTATTACTTGCCCTTGCTATGGGAGCTTTGCTGGACAACAATCACACAAGCTGGAAGTGGATGTTTCCCCTTACTGCCTCTATCGGCTTAATAGGTATCAGCTTTAAAGCCTTCATCCCGGAAAAAATCTGCTCTACTCTGCCGCAGCATCGCGATTTTGCATCTCTGAAAGAGTTTTTTACAGCCCCGTGGCGCGAATCGTGGCAACTTATCCATGAGCGCCCTGACTTTTGCCGCTTCCAGTATGGCTTCATGTACTGCGGAGCTGCGATTATGGTTATGCAGCCTGCTCTTCCTCTCTTTTTTGTGGACTATCTGCACATCACCTACTTGGATCTTGCCATCGCCCTATCTGTTTGCAAAGGATTAGGCTTTGCGATGACCTCCCCACTGTGGACGAAGACATTGCAGACGCTCTCTATTTTCGAAACTTCACGCCGTATATCCCTCATCCTCTGCATCTACCCAATCGCATTAGCTCTCGCCCTCTTCCACCCTCTGATGCTCTACATCGCCTATTTCATATATGGCATCGGACAGTCAGGCAGCCACCTTGTCTGGCATATGTCCGGGGCTCACTTTTCGTTTCATAGAGATAGCCATCCATTCAGCAACGTCAACATCTTGACTGTTGGACTGCGCGGAGCAATTGCCCCCCCTCTCGGCAGTGCACTGACTTCTCTTTTTGGTCCTATTTTCGTCTTTTTCATAAGCGTGCTTTTATCACTCGCTTCAAAAAAACATTTTTCAAAACAGAAACAGTAAAATAATTACTTGCATTTTTTCAACATCCACTTCACCATGGCAAATCACATGAGAGGAGAAGAGGTTCTATGAAAAGAATAGCTACATTATCAAGTATCATTCTTACTACTATCAGCCTACATAGCAACGCTATAGCTGAGAATGATGAACAACCTGTAAAACGAATACAAACAATCGAGCTTCCAGAAGATATCCAGACAAAGCGCTCGCATGATGAGAATAACAGCAAAATTTCTCAAGACAAGTATCTTGAAGCATATATTCAAGGTCTTTTAGATGCGAAATTTCCAAAAAACAAAGTCACCATTACTGTCCGTAATGGCGATGTTCTTTTAGCAAATCTTCCTGATGACAAACAGCTTGCTGACTGCATCGTAAATTTCGTGAAAAAGTTCTCTTCTGTTGCTACAGCAGCAGGGTTTAGCACCGATATCGCAGCATCAGAAATGGCATCCACACCTACAGCAGGAAACTCCGATGACCTTGCTATCCCTGGAACTGGAATTTGGCTGCCACAGTCTACAGTACTCTTTCCAACTATGGTCGCAAATCCACGTCAAATCTCATTTTCTGTTGGACAAAGACTTCGTGATCAATTAGGCAAACAGAGAGCTTCAGCAGTATCTTTTGGTGATCAACTTCCACTATACCGTTGGTGCAATATGTGGAAATGGCATGGAGACCTCCAACTCGAACTTGAAGCCGGAGTTTTTGCTGTCTTCAACCACACTATTCCATCAGCGCCTTTACTCAATGCAGACTATTATGTCGGCATCCCTCTAAGCTATGCGATTGGCCCATACGCATTTCGTCTAAGACTCTATCACATCTCCTCTCACCTTGGTGATGAACTCAAACATGTTCACCGTCATGTACACAGACGCAACAAAAGCTTTGAAGCTCTTGACTTCTTCACATCATACAACATCACTGAGCAGATTCGTGTCTATGGTGGTGTAGGTGTTATCGGCCATAGCGACTCAGAAATGCGTCTCAAGCCACTTTATGTAGAGTATGGAGCTGAAGTAAGACCATGGCGTCGTCATTTCAAGCAGCTGTATGGTCAGCCATTTTTAGCGATGCACTTTGCGAATCGCCAAGATACAAAGTGGAAAGCTGATGCCACTTTCGCTGTAGGATATGAATGGGGGAAAATTCAAGGATTTGGAAGAAAACTACGAGCTTTCATTGAATACCATGAGGGATTTTCTCCTGATGGTCAATTCAGCAGACAACGCACTGACTACGTTGCTTTCAGACTCGCATACGGTTTCTAGTATGACAAGGCGGCTAAAAAAGCCGCCTTTTGCCTATTTGACGACAACAAAACCACGCTCATGAGCTGGATGCTCTGGCCCTATCGCAAGTGTTGTATCAAAAAAGGAACGATACACTTCAAGAGCTTGCTGGGCGTTTTGCACACAATAATAGCAATTGCTAATCCATTCCGAGCCAACAATCGTTTGTGAAATGATGTTTCTTCGGTAGCGATACGAAATTTTGTCCTCCCAATATTCTACTGGGCCAAATAGCAGTATTGGCGTAGGAGCCGTGCACCCCACCTTTCGCTTTACTTCTTCCAAGCACAGCTCAAAGTCGGTCCCCATCCCTCCCATGACAAAGATTGGGAAATCCAAATTAAATTCAGCCTGTCTTTCAACTAGCTCTTTTAATCGATAGGTCATTTTTGCCTCGATATAGGGATTTTGCTTTTGTTCGTTGATGATTGCATTTTCCTGCCTAAAATCCGCAATATTGGCACATGATAAAATAGACAACTCCTGAGCAATCTTATTGCCCATCTCCATAGCACCTGGCCCGCCTCCAGTGATCAAAGCCAATGGGGTATCTTTATTCAATAATGAATGCTTCATCGTAGGACGCAAGTTCATTACCCCACGCATCAAATAAGTCAACTCATCATCAAATGTCCCTGCAATCAAATTAGATCCATACACTCCAAAAACAGTCGCGTGCATATAGATATCAATTTTATCTTTTGGCACGAACATTCCTGATTCGCGATTTCTTTTTTGCGCATACTGGAGCACCTTTCCCGTGACTTCATCAACCCAAAATACAGGGATCGCAAATTTATGCAATTCATTCAAAAATGAGCGATCCTCATTTGAGAAGAAATATCCTCGCGAACTCGATGGATATTGGAAATAGATTCCTTTTATCAGCCTTGCCACATATTCACTCAAAAACATACGGGTCAACAAAGGAGATGGAAAATAACGAGATAGCAAAATCCCTTGACTTGTTATCAAACCATCTTCCATTGCCTTCAAAAATGGATATGAAGGCTGCTGTTCAATATATCTTTCTGCAAGCATTGCTTGTCGAGAGCCTTGTGACATACCAGGAAATTGTTGGAAAATGGGCTTTCTTACTACCCAGTCATCTTCCTGTAGCTGCTGCAGCTGCTCACCTTTCACCACATATGTTGCCGCTTTTTGATCCTTGGATGGAGGTGCTGTCTCAAATGCGGAAAACAGCACTTTTTCCTCTTCTAAGCAAGCATGAAGCTGATCGCGATCTTGAAAGAATACATGCTCACGGTAAGGCTCAAGAGTATAAAATTCTAAAGCCATATCTGTAATTTCACGCTTAGAATGACCATATAATTCATAGATATCTCCTGAAGCTCTTGTATCTGGCTGTAACACAGAAGCGCTCGTATGTTGGTATCCTGGGGCTAATAAAGGGTCTACGACACGAGCAAAGACGGTACGAATATGCAGAGGCTCTGTGCGGACGAGTAAAATTTCATCGTGGTCAACGTTTTTGATAGCACCTGGCACCCACTGTTGATGGAGGCTCAATAAATCTCTCAGACGATGACGTACTGGCAGAGACTTTGCCATTGTCTGCAAAAAACCAAAAATGGATGATTCATATAGCACTTTCCCAGCCTTCAAGGCAAGATAAGCCACCGTGCGTCCATCTACTTTTTCTAAAATTAACGAATCGCTTCCATGCATTCCCCCAAGAGAAAGAAGAGGACGCCCTGATCTGTCAGATCGCCCAAACATCCTTGCAAGGTATTGTGGATCGCGTACTCTTCTTCTGTCGTCAGCTGCAAAAAGCTTTCCTATATAGGATCCAACACCAATGAAGGTAAGCATCTCCTTCGCTATAGGTCCTATCGCTTGTAGTTTGACCTTTACCCTTGCAATACCTACTTGAGGATCGAGATGATATTCAATTCCGATTCCATTTATTCCTATTTGTGCAAGTGTACTTTTGACATTGAACATCACAAGCGAGGGATCGATATGAAACCCAACAAATGTTGGGTGAATTCCTTCAATAAGAACCTCAGCTTCTGCTTCCTTTTCTCCCAGCGCTTTCAGAGAAATAATTTTCCCATCTGGAGTCACGAGATCATGTTGTTTGAGATCAACCTTCATAAATACCTTCCCTCTAATTAACATGTTGATGATAATGAGCTATTTGACGGATTTTGACTATGACAAAAGAACCTATCTTACCTCGCTCCTTTGGAACTCATGATGGCACTTTTCATGCTGATGAAGTCACAGCATGTGCACTTTTGCTTTGCTTTGATCTCATAGACATGGACAAGATTACAAGAACTCGTCACTACGCTAAGCTCTCTTCATGTGAATATGTCTGCGATGTTGGCGGCATCTACAGCCTTGAAAAAAAGCGTTTTGACCATCATCAAGTCGATTATAAAGGCCCGCTCAGTAGTGCTGGAATGATTTTAGATTACCTGAAACAAATCGGCCTGCTCACCCAAAAAGACTTTGATTTTTTTAATAACGCCCTCGTACGAGGTGTTGACGCACACGACAATGGCAAGGACACGCAAGCTCCTGGACTATGCACCTTCTCACATATCATCTCCAATTTCACACCTATTCATTATGACGCTACAAGCGCAGATCAAGACTCAGCCTTTCTCCACGCCGTTACCTTTGCTTTAGGTCATCTTAAAAGATTATGGCAACGCTATCAATACAACCGCTCTTGTAAAAAAGAGGTCATGGAGGCCATGGCAGAATTTAAAGAGTGTCTGATATTTGACAAGGCAATCCCTTGGATGGACACCTTTTTTGAAGAGGGCGGGGAAAAGCACCCAGCTCGATTTGTCATCATGCCATCTGGTCAACACTGGAAGCTGCGCGGAATCCCTCCATCGAATGAAGAAAGGATGAAAGTAAGACTCCCTCTCCCTGAAGAGTGGGCGGGTCTTATTGACGAATCCTTAAAAGCAAAGACAGCTATCTCTGGAGCCATCTTTTGCCATAAAGGAAGATTTATATCGGTATGGGAAACTAAAGAAGATGCGATCTCTGCACTCAAAAAAATAATTCCTTAGTTGAGGAACGGCTATCATGAAAACTATTTTTCAAAAAATCATAGACGGGGAGCTTCCATCAAAAAAAGCATTCGAAAATGAACGAATCCTTGTCATTCACGACATCTCACCAGCAGCTCCTGTTCATCTCCTTATTATTTCAAAAAAAGTCATCCATGACATCTCTCATGCAGAAAAGGAAGATGGGCCACTTCTTGCTGAAATGATGTTTGTAGCAGCCAAGATGGCCAAACAATTGGGCGTAGCAGATGGCTTTCGATTGGTAACCAATAATGGCCCCTCTGCAGGACAGACGATCTTTCATCTTCATTTTCATTTACTTGGTGGAGAGCCCTTAGGCCCTATGACATGAAAACAGGCTTCTTTTTTGTTGCGGCCTTATCTGCATGCGTCTGTCTGACTGGACAAGAGCCTTATGCTTCTCATATGCTGCTCAAAAATTATCAAGCCGCCCTTGACTCTATCTCCAACCATGATACGAAAGCAAGCAGTGCGAAAATAGTGTGTCTTGCGCATCTTGGGCGTAATACAGAGATGATTCGAGAATTACAACTTTTTGCACCATCTGAATACTCTGATCATTTTCTGGAAGAACTTGCCTGGGCTATCATACAACGCGGCATTTCTTCAAGCTCTCCACTTATACGATTTGAATCTTTGATGGCCTGCTGTCAAAGTCAAGACTCACAAGCTATCTTTCTTATCAAAAAGTGTTTAGGTGATGACAATATTGCCATCCGATCTCTCGCGTATCAAGGAGTTTTGCATTTTAGAGATCATCATTTCTATACAGATATTTTCTACGCAATCGAACATGACCCATCTTCGCACATACGCGCTCTTGCCATCCAAGCACTTGCGACCTCCTATGACGCTCGAGCAACTTCTGTACTCGAAGATATTTTGAGTTCTGCTACACGCTTATCTGAGGAAAAGGAGGCTGCATTTCAAGCCCTCTATCAACAGCACAATGCACCTAGCAAAACAACCATTTTGACTCTTGTAAATAGCAGCCATGCAACTCTTCGATCTTTGGGATGGAGACTCATTGCAAAACATCCCGATCTACTTTCATCAGAAGATGTAGCCAAAGAAGAGCTTTCAGAGGAGGTTCTTTTAGAAAAAATTGCAGCTCTTGTAAGAAACCCAGCCTGCACGAATGACCAGTATGTCCCGCTGCTAAAAAGCCCTCATGCGAGAGTACAGGCGTGTGCTGCCTGGTATTGCATTGTCCGAAACAACACGAATTACTTACCACAAGCAATACACATTCTTGAGTCGATGCTCAGCGCTCCTCGAGAAATAGCCCTCCAGGCGGCATGTTTCATCGCACATGGTGGTGAATCAAGTATCGAGCTTATCAAGCGTCACTATGCAACCCATGAAGATCCTTATGTAAAAATAAATCTCTCTTTGGCATTGATCCGTCATCGAATAGATGTTGCTGCCTGTGCAAAAATAGTGCAGCAGACACTGTCACAACTCAAAGAAAAAATTGACACCGCTTCATTTCTGCACTTTTCATACATACAGCCAAATAAACAAGAACGCTTGCCATGGCTTACACAGTTCCCTGAGATACAAGATCTTCTGACACGACTTCACCTGCTCTCGATACTAGCTTCTTGCCAAGAGAGCCTTCCCCAAGAAGAGATTGCCTCATTTTTAAAAAGCAATCGATGGGGCGTTGCATTACAAGCCGCGCAAGTTTTACTCGAAGAGTGGCCCGATACTGCCAAAGAGACACTCATCCAACTTATGAAACATGAGGACAAGGCGGCACAGCTACAAGCAGCCATTATCTTGGCCTTCACCCACCAAGAACAAGAAGCGGAAAAAATCCTCTGTGAAGGATATAGCAAACAGCCAAGACATCTCAAAGAAGAAATTTTACTCGCTCTCGGCGCTCTCTCTTCAAAAACAACGATTCCTTTTTTATTACAAGCACTCGATGACCCCTCAGAGCAACTACGCATTCGCGCTGCCTATGCGCTACTACGCTGTGCGACTAAGTAGACATCTATTCGACATCTATTCACCTACATGATATATCACTTTGAAAATACTTTGTGAGGGAATAATGAATATTAGCTCTATCCAATCCACTACACCTTGGCATACTTTGCCGACAAATCTTCTCTACAATGACTTCAATGAAATTGCGAGAAAGTTACAAGAGCCCCTGACTCATGAAAATGGATTGCATCTTTTACAAGAACTCCTCAAACAAAACAACCACACCGTAGAAGATTTTTTTTCTCTGTTTTTAGAGAAGGCTCCAGAATCTATTATCACGACACAACTGATTCATGACGCCATTACGCATTGCCAGGGAAGCAATCAAACCTGGGTCTTGCTTCAACTATTGCAAAAAACACCGCGCATGCTTATTACACCAGAGCTTATGCTCTATGCGATTGAGAAACAAATCCCCCGCTCAATGATTGATCATATGCTGAACAAGATGGAACACTTCCTACTTACAGAGCCTTTTATAGAGCAGGTGATGAATACTCACTGCCCGTGGTTTATTGCCTGGGAGGTACTCTGCCACACAGACAAAAACAGTCTTTCCCAGTCATTTCTAAAAAAAATGCTTACTAATGGAAGGCATGGCGCTGTTCTTGAAGAAGTAATCGATCATCTTCAAGAAAGAGTAATTACTGATGAAATTTTATTACTCGCACTGCAAAGAAATATAAACAACTTCATCATAGAAAAATTGATTGAAAATGCCTGTCCAAACAGCACATCACTGCTTCTTATACAAACTGCACTTCAACTGGGCGTTGAGCCCGCTGTTATATTTGGGCTGTTATCCAATAACCCCAACTTGACTATCGACAACACTCAACAGATCGAATCGATCATACGCTCACTTCTCTCTTATATTCAGCACTCAAGAATGGATATTTCTTCTGCGATAAAACTAACACATACTCTGCTTGCTCGCTGCAAGAAAGAAAGCATCCCACAATGTGTGGTTATAGAACTTGAAATACAAGACAACGACTCAGATCTTATGCTTGAGGCGAAAGCTGCCATTCGACAAGTAATGAACCCATTTTAGAATAGCTCCTCAGACAAGGATGAGAGAAGAACATCTACCTGTAAGCTGGTTGATGCAGCAAGGGTCACGCAAAAAGCAAGGTACTATTTTTGTATAGCTCTTAAAGCTTCTTGATATGTCTCGGAATATCTATTTTTATAACTATACCTATTATCTCGATCAACTGTTCTATACATTAATATACTATTAGAAATATCTGCTGTTGAAATACCAGGATCATACACTTCAGTTCCATTTTGATTTCTGTTGTATATAGTTATATCAATATTTTTTTCTGTAAATGGGTAGACAACCATAGCAGACTGCACGCTCTCGTCCGAATTAATTTGATTTAAAAGCTCTCTTGCACAGTCAAGTAAAAGCATTCTTAGCTCTTCTTTCTTTAATTCACTCCTTGTATTAAAACAAAGCGTAAACTCTCTCAAGTTACCTCCAGGCATAGCTAATCCTGCACCGCTAGGCTGTAAATTATATTTTTTTCAATAATGCTAGCAGCTTTCTTTAGAATATGTTTCGCATTCTTCTCAGCATTAAACATGTATGGATCACTATTTACTAAAGAAAATAAAAATACAACACCCATTAACAATAATATAAGTGATGATATCTTCATATTTCTTTGCCTCCACTGATCAGATATTTATCCATATGCTTACGTATACTGTATATATAAGTGGGACTCATGAAAGAATGATCAATCCATGAGGCATCCGGTGCAGATGGAAGAATAACAGTGGAATGCCTCTCTCTTATTAATCCATAAAAATCAAGCCATGGAACTAAATCTCTTGCTCTGTAATGGATCACCCTAGCACATGTTTCGCTATAAATGTAAGCGCCTGGTGCTATAGCGACAACTAGGATTCGCTCCCGCAATTCATTAGGATACTCTAGAAGAGGATTACGTACGTGGATTGCTCCTTCGCTCATTTCATTTTTAAGAAAAAAGAAATCAACGTAGTGAAACGAAGAATTTATGCAAAGACTTTTCTATAGCCCCCTCTTTTCTTCTGGTTCTTTTTGCACAGAAAAGATACCATCTCCGGGTACATTATCTTGTAATAGGAATATTCATGACAAAAAATGCATTTTCTATCGACACCATCCAGCACGCTGTTCACAATACAGCCGACATTGATGGTTGGCTTATCTACAACTATAGAAAAAGCAATCCTTTTGCATATGAAATGTTGCACCTTGCTCCAAACGAGCACATCACAAGACGGTTTTTCTATTGGATCCCTAAGACAGGCAAACCTATAAAGATCGTTCATGCAATCGAGCCGCAAATCGTACAGCATCTTCCTGGCGAAGAACTCATTTACGCTTCTTGGAAAGAACTAGAAGAGACACTCGCGCGCGTACTTGCAGGAAAGAAAAAAGTGGCCATGGAATATTCTCCTATGAACCACATTCCGACACTTTCTCGTCTCGATGCTGGTACTGTTGAGTGGCTGGCGCATCTAGGCGTATCCGTTGTGAGCTCCTGGCCTATACTCGAACAATGGCTCTCAAGGTGGGACCAAGAACAGCTTGCATGGCACAAAGAGGCCGCTCTTGTCCTTGATAAGGCTTTCAAAAGTAGCTTTCGCCTCATCAAAGAATCTCTTGATGCAAATACACCTATCACAGAACTCCACGTGCAGGAGCATATACTCAAAATCTTTCACGAAGAGCGTTGCTCGAGCTCGCATACCCCAATTTGTGCTGTGAATGCACATGCGGCGCTGCCTCACTACACTCCTACCGCAGAGAGCAATCAAGTAATTCAAAGAGGCGATCTTATCCTGATTGACATGTGGTGTAAAAAACAGCATCCACGAGCCCCTTATGCCGACTTTACGCAGATGGCTCTTGCCTCTCATGTTCAAAACGAAAGCTACGCCAAAACATATGACATCGTGCTACAAGCACAGAAAAAGGCAATCGCATTTATTCAAGATCGCTTAAAAAGCAAACAAGATATCTACGGTTATGAAGTTGATGATGTCACGCGTGAGCATATCGCTTCATTTTCATTAGATCACTATTTTACTCATAGAACAGGCCACAACATTCACACGCTTGTTCACGGTCATGGCACGCATCTTGATAATTTTGAAACTCACGACACCCGCAGGTTAATGCCACGGACCTGTTTTTCGATCGAACCAGGTATCTATCTTCCAGGGGAATATGGCATTCGTCTCGAATCAAATGCATTTATCACTCAAGATCTCCAGCTAGAAATCACAGGCCCGGTTGCCGACACACTGCCACTGCTTTGGTAATGGATGCGATGATATGAAATATGGTACTCCTTCCACTCTTCGCGTGATGAACGCACTGTTTCTTGTAGCGGGGACCTGTATTGGAGGCGGCATGTTAGCGCTTCCCGTCACTACAGCCCCTTGTGGATTTTTTCCTAGCATTTGCATCATGTCTGTTGCCTGCATTGCTATGACAGTGTCTGCGCTCTATCTTACTGAAGTTGGCTTCTGGATGCGCAAAGATGATGCCCACATCATCTCTATGTCAAAGCAATTTCTTGGGAAGTCGGGGAAAAATATAAGCTGGATACTCTATCTCTTTATCTGCTATGCCTCGCTCATTGCCTACACAGCTGGCTGTGGACACATGCTCTCTTCCTGGCTAGACACCTTCTGCCATATTTCTCTGCCACAATCGATTGCATGTCTTGCTTTCATCTGTTTATTTGGTCCTCTCCTCTTTGCTTCTCATCATGTATTGGGCAAACTCAACAGCCTTTTTTTTATTGCCATGTGTATCGCTTTTGTAAGCCTTATCAGTTTTGTAGCCCCTCATATTCAAATGGAGTATCTCTCGAGATCAGACTGGAGACATGTGTGGACAACAACTCCGCTGTTGCTCACGGCGTTCAGCTTTCAAACTATGGTGCCAAGTTTACATCCTTATTTACAGCACGATCCAAGGGCACTACGTATCGCCATCATTGGCGGAACAGCCCTTGCTTTTTTCGTCTATCTCATCTGGCTGCTGATGGTACAGGGAGCAGTTCCCTTCGAAGGAGTTCATGGTCTGCAGTCTGCACTCCTCGCAGGGAAACCTGCCACCTACTCCTTAGGAGCCTCGATTGCAAGTAGCAAAATCGATATTTTTGCTCATATGTTTTCATTTTTCGCGCTCATTACCTCTTTTTTAGGTATCGCTCTTGGGCTCTATGACTTTTTAAGTGACGGCCTACGTATTCCAAAAAAAGGAATCGGCAATCTCAAACTCGGCATGTTGATCATAGCGCCCACATTCTTTTTTGCAGCTACCTATGAGCGTATTTTCTTGCTTGCTTTAGATATATCTGGAGGATTTGGTGACTCCATCCTCAATGGGATGATCCCTATTATCATGCTCTGCGTGGGAAGATATTACTTGAAAAAAGAAAAAAGCCTCTTTCATATCCGCGGAGGCAAACCACTTTTGGCATCTGTTTTTCTCTTCTTCTTCGCCACCCTCATCGCAGAATGTATTCTGCGATTATAATTGCATATATACGCGCAGTGCTTCTTGCTTCATTTTTAGAAAAAGACTCGCTAGACCATTGGCACGGCCCGGCGTCAAAGATTCTCGAATTCCAATTTTGTCGATATAGCTAGGAGCTTGCTGAAGAACCACCTCTGGCCGCTCGCCATTGTAGACACAAGTAAGAAGCATGGCAAGGCCTGCCGATATGAGCGCATCAGATTCTGTATCAAAGAACAGCCTGCCATCTTCATAACGAGCTACTAAATACATCCTACTCTGACATCCTGCGACAAGCCTATCATCAGTCTTCAGCGAATCTGGAAGTGGCCTTTGCTGCCTCCCCATGTCGATAATGCGCTGGTAAATTGCCTCCTTCGAATCAAGCTTTTGAAAAATATCAAGGAGCTTTTGCTCTTTTTCATGAAATGAAGATGTCACTTTTTGCTACTCCAATCATTCAAAACTTCTATCAATGACATACACTTCGCACCTTTTCTTTTCATGTGCTCGTACGCCTCATCTACCACACCTGGTGTATTTTCTATCCCGCAGCAACCATCTATAATTACCGTCACTTGAAAACCACGCTTCAATGCATCAAGCACGCTATATAACACACAATAATTCGTAGCTAATCCCGCAATATATATTTCCTGTATCCCTGCGACGCGAAGCAGCGATGTAAGAGCTGTTTCATGGAGCCCGTTGTTATCAGCAAATGCACTGTAGCTATCAATATGAGGATCTTCACCCTTATAAATAGTATGTGTAATTTTCGTTTTATCAATGGCAGAAGCCAGCTGAGAGCCAACCGTACCTCGCACGCAGTGATCAGGCCATAGAACTTGATCTACTCCTGCTATCGTGACGTGCTCACCTATTTTTTTCCCCCAACTACTTGCAAAACTACAGTGGTGCTCAGGGTGCATATCTTGTGTTGCGATAATCTCATCAAAAGGAAGCATCATCATTCGATGTATCGGGGCCAGTATCTCATTACCATTTGGAATAGCTAAGGCTCCGCCGGGCAAAAAATCATTTTGAACATCTACAAGCAGAAGAGCACGTTTCATATCTTTTTTCTTATTGTTGTAATCAGCTCAGATTTCATCGTATAGAGCTTTTCTTCCATGGAGATCGAATAGATGTGTGGATTCAAAAATCGCTTCATCCCGACAGGCAAGCATGCTAATTCTTTCTTTGCATATGCCTGAATCTCGTGCAATGTAGGACTTGCATACACAAGCTTTCCTGAATCAAAAATAGGAACTAAGAGATTTTGATACTCATACCCTTGTTCATACACATGATATTTAGTGGAATCAAAAGGGTCGACACCGCGTACTGTTGCTCCGATGCCAAGCAGTTCATCATAGATCACATCTCCTCTATTCATCCCAGATTTTTTATAGCGCCTGACTTGTAAAATTCCTGGATTCGAGACCTTGATAAGCTGCTCTGACAATTTCAGCTTGTATTTCCAACTTCCATGTTCATCTTGCAAGGCTGATATCTTATAGACACCATCGAGAGCAGCTTGCCCGCGCCCAATGACTAAGCTCGTTCCAACCCCCCATATATCGATTCTGGCGCCTTGCCTTTTGAGCTCTGAGATCACCGTTTCATCAAGCTCATTACTTGCGATAATCTTTGTATTTTGAAATCCTGCTTCATCGAGTAAACGTCTACTTTCTATGCTCAGCTGCGCCAAATCTCCAGAGTCGAGTCGTATACCCAAAAGATCACTTCCCTTCGCGCGCAAATTCTTCCCTACAGCAATCGCTTTTTTGACGCCCTCGACTGTATCATATGTATCTACAAGCAGCACACATGCATGCGGTAAAATATCGGCATATGTGGAAAATGATTCTTCTTCTGTATCAAAAGCCATCACCCAGCTATGCGCATGAGTCCCTTGCACTGGGATGCCATATTTTTTTCCTGCTAACACATTCGAGGTGGCGTAGCAGCCGCCTACAAAAGATGCTCGGCTCGCAGTCAAGGCTCCATCAATTCCTTGAGCTCGCCTTAATCCAAACTCCATCACAGGGTCACCATCAGCGGCAAGACAGACGCGAGCTGCCTTCGTGGCAATCAATGTCGGAAAGTTGATTAAATTTAATAACACGCTCTCTAATAGCTGACACTGCATCAGAGGTCCTGTCACGCGAATCAGTGGCTCATATGGAAATACGACAGTTCCCTCAGGTACCGCATCTATCGATACAGTCAATCGCAAAGAAGCGAGCATCTCAAGAAAGGCTTTTTCAAAATAGGCTGTACCATCAGGGTGAGTGATGCTCGTAAGATAGGCGATATCATCTTCTCGAAATTGAAATTGCTCAATGAATGCAATAACAGCCTGCAAACCACACGCCAGTGTAAAGCCACCTTGAAAAGGAGGCCTTCTAAAAAAAAGATGAAATGATGCTTGCCTGTCTGCAATTTTTGCTTTCCAATAAGCATAAGCCATGCTGAGCTGATAAAAATCAGTAAGCAAAACAGAAGTTCCCATATCTGTAGAATCAATTGAGTGTCTCATGCGGTCAGTGTAACAAATCGCATAAAAAAACAGTACCCAGATTATAAAAAAAATGTAATAATTCATAAATCATTTTTTAACATAACAAGCACAACAAATCATGAGAATAGATTATTCAATCAAACAAAACTCAAAACACTTTTTATTTTTAGATGTTCCTTTTCGCCAAAGCGTACATCATATAAGCATAGCTTTGAGCGGAAACAACTATGGACTCTCTGCCATAGAAAAAATCAAACATTTAGCTCTTGGCATATTAAAATTCATCCCTGTAATTGGCCATCTTGTTGCTCTCTGTGATACGGCATTCCAGAGAAAATTTATTACTCTACTGAAGCTTACATCTACCTCTCCATTTGAAAGAGGAAAAGAGCATGGCCAGATTTTAAAAAAGCGCATTCAAGAGGTATATGATCCTATCCTTCACATGAAACGTCATAACCCTATTTCTAAAACAGTAATCACTCAATTCGAGAAACAAATTCCTGATTCTTTAAAAGATGAGCTCAAGGGATTAGCACAAGGATCGGGATATTCATATGAAGATGTTCTTCTCATCCATACCTTTCTTGACGCTGAACCAGGCCAATTTGGCTGCACATCGATGGCTGTAAAACAAAGCGCAAAGAAGTGTGAGAGAATTGCTGCTGCCAACCACTTGTTAGCCGATAAGAACGATAAAGAATCTTACGATCGAAGAAAGAGGATCCTTTCATGCCCGATTTCAAAAAATAGCAAAACACGAGTGTTACAGTCTGTTGGAAAAAACGAGACGATTCAATCTATGGTATTTGACACCACAAAAGGGAAAGTACATCTTGCCTCAAATGGAACGAATGCAGCAGATGAAAAATTGGAAAAATTTGGAGCTCGCGAACTTTTTGGCTCCCACACATTTGACCATACTGATTCCGACCACAAGATAAAACTATTTAGAAATTTAGATTGGCCATGGTATTTTTTAGGACAAGAAACCCTTGTCCTCGTGAGGCTGCAGTCCAAGAAGAGCAGTACTGTTTCTATATCGTGGCCCGGCTATATCGGCACTCTCTCCGGTATGAATAATAATGGACTAGCCTTAACCGAAAATCAATGTGGTTCTCGCAAAAATGAAACCGGCATCCCGAATCCTCTTTTATTCACACACATTCTCGATACCTGTAAAAACGTTCCTGAAGCACATGAAGTGATATCAAAAGGAACGCATGGCAGTTCAATGAATCTAGTGATTGCAGATAAGAACTCAGCAAAAAGCTATGAACTGAAAGGCCGTGGCGTGGTTTCTTTAGCAGAAGAAATATGAAATGATGCTGTATCAATGACAAATCGATAGAAGACATCATTTTTCAACATGCGCTCATACGCTTCGTTGATCTGCTGGATAGAAATCAGCTCAATGTCAGAGGTGATATGATGTTTTGCGCAAAAATCTAGCATCTCTTGGGTTTCTTGAATGCCGCCGATCAATGACCCCACAAGCTGCCTTCTTTTGAATATCAAATCCTTCATAGCAAGCGCTGGATGCGGCACTGGCGACGCCCCAACCATGCACATGGTGCCATCGCGGGCAAGCAGCTCGAGAAATGGATGCAGATCATGTGAAACAGAGACCGTATCGATGATGCAATGAAGGCTGTTCGCATATTTCTTAACCTGATTTACATCACTCGAAAGCACGACTTCATCGGCTCCGAGTCTTTTCCCGTCCTGAACTTTTTTGGCTGACGAGGTAAATAAAACAACATGAGCTCCCATCGCATGAGCAATTTTAATAGCCATATGACCAAGACCGCCTAATCCCACTACGCCTACCTTACTTCCCTTCGATACATTCCAATGACGAAGTGGTGAATAGGTTGTAATGCCAGCGCATAAAAGTGGTGCAACCCCAGGAAGCTGGCTATCTGTAAAAGAGTCAGGGATGTGCAGCACAAATTTTTCATCTACTGTAATGTGTGTCGAATAACCACCATATGTGATAGAGCCGTCATGCATATCACGGCCATTATAAGTGTAAACAGCACCATTTTCACAATATTGCTCCAAATGTTCTTTACAGCTTGAGCATCTGCGGCATGAGTCCACCATGCATCCTACAGCCACTCTTTGCCCTATGGTAAAAGAACGAACTTCTTTACCGACTCCGACAACACGGCCTACGATTTCATGCCCTGGAACACAGGGATAAACCGTGGACTTCCATTCATTGCGTGCTGTGTGGAGATCTGAATGGCATACTCCGCAAAAGAGAATTTGAATATGAACATCATGCGAGCGAAGATCGCGACGTTCACAATGAAATGGGACAAGTGGTGTTGTAGCACTCAGTGCCGCATAGCAATCTGTTTTCATTTTTGTTTTGCCTTCAATGCTGCAATTTTATTTTCCAAAATAGTAACTTCTGTACGATAGCGACTTTCTTCTTCAACATGAAAGCGATAGCCGATCCAGTCCTGAAACATCAACCTACTCGCATCTCTTCCTGCAGAGTCAGCCCTCGCTTTCATCACCCGTTTTTGCTCTTCTAAGCGCGCAATCTCCGCATCGATGTCTGCAGCCGACTCATATTGAGCAGTTTTTTCAATACTGTAAACAGCTGTTGGCATTATACAGAACATACAAAACAAAAGTGATCTTTTCATCGTCATATCTCCATCTTATTAACACGCTGCATCAGCAATGCATCGACAAGAACAAGTTGCGCCATCGCCTCACATACAGCAACAGCACGAATGGCCACACAGGGATCATGCCTCGCTGTCTTTGGTTGTGCCATAACAGCTTGCTTTCCATCAAGAGTCAATGTCTTTTGTTCTTTTCTAATACTCGATGTAGGCTTAAAAAAAACTTTTGCTCGTATCGGCATTCCTGTCGTAATTCCACCTAATACTCCTCCTGCATGATTTGTCTCTGTCACTATCTTATCGCCACTCATCTTGAAAAGATCGTTATGCTCCGATCCTTTCATCGTAGCTGATTGGCAGCCATCTCCTATCTCAAACGCCCTCGCAGCAGGAATCGACATCATTGCATAGGCGAGCCTCGACTCAAGCTTCTCATAGACAGGATCTCCCAACCCTGCTGGGCAGCCAGTGATTGCGAGCGTAACAGAGCCTCCAATAGAATCCCCTTCTCTCTGCAGCTCTTCTATCAACTCCTTCATCTTCTTTTCAACCGCTGCATCCGGGCAGAAGATAAGACTTGCATCAATCGCCTCTTGTGTAGGGTTTTCAACTGTGCAGTTCAAAGAGCCCATACTTGCAAGATGTGCTGTCACACAGATGCCATGCTCTTTTAAAATAAGGTCGGCGATAGCTCCTGCAGCAACTCTACAGGCAGTCTCTCTCGCAGAAGCTCTTCCACCTCCTCTCCAGTCGAAGATTCCATATTTTTCCAGGTAGGGATATTGTGCATGCCCTGGCTTCAAAAGCATACTCTGAGCTTCATACACCGAAGAGTCTTGATCCTGATTTCGAATCAACAAGCTAATAGGAGCTCCTGTTGTCTTCCCTTCAAATATCCCTGACACTATCTCAACAACATCTGGTTCACGGCGCGCCGACACCATGCTATTTTTCCCAGGAGATCTTCTCTCCAACTTTTTTTGAATAGTAGAAACATCAAGAACAAGTCCTGCTGGGCAGCCGTCGATCACACACCCTATCGCAGGCCCATGCGACTCCCCCCACGTAGTCACACGAAAGAGCGTGCCAAAGCTATTGCTTGCCATGATGTATCTCCTGCCATAAGGTCTTCAACTGCATAACCACTTCGGGATTCGTAGATTTCTCCAAATGAACAGCTGCATACGCACATGATGTGAAAATAGCATCGCGCTGCTCATAGAGCGCCTCAAAAGATTCAATTGGATTCTCTCCATCGAGATAAGCTGGTATATCCTTATTGGCAATACGCTGTTTTAAAGCAAGGAGCAAGGCTTCTTTTGAGACAGCAAGATAGATCACTTTTCCTGTTGCCGCAACGAGGCGCTGCGTCATTGAAGAGAGCAAGGATCCTCCACCAAGGGCTACGATAGCCTCTCCCTTTTTTATAATAGAGGCAATAATTTTCTCTTCTTTTTT
Organism: uncultured bacterium; assembly: GCA_964487845.1. GTDB lineage: Bacteria > Chlamydiota > Chlamydiia > Chlamydiales > FEN-1388 > CAZASK01. The sequence goes on along the minus strand of CAZASK010000004.1, from coordinate 16,003 downwards.
GCGATACCCTTCTTTACCGAGTGTGGTATACAAATCTCGTACCGACGTATGATTGCCGCCATCTAATTCTAAAAAATGAGCGTCTACATCGAAGAAGGGAATATGTATCTCTTTAGCAAGAAGCTGTCCAAAAAATGTCTTGCCAACTCCTTGAAAACCACACAAATACATGTTCATACAAGAGAGGCTCCTAATGCTTGCAAATCTTTAAAAAAGGTAGGGTATGTCTTGCCCACACATCGAGTTCCTTGTAATGTCGTCTCTCCATGAGCCCTCAAGGCGGCGCACGTAAGAGAAAGACACATCCGATGATCTTCATAGCATTCCAGCACATCACCCGTCAAAGAAGATTCACTGATTATCAGCCCATCAGCAGTAGCTTCTATAGATGCCCCCATCTTCTCAAGCTCTTTTTGTGTGCATGCAATCCGATCGCATTCTTTATTTCTTGCAATTCGGCTATTCGAGATGCGCATGACTCCTTTTGCATGCGTTGCTACGGCAGCAAGTAAACTAATAGCATCGATTGTGTCATTATTATCGACATCAATATTCTTCAGATTTTGTGGACCTCTTACCCTCAATGTCTGCGCTTCTTTATCAACTGCGAAAACAGCTCCCATCTGCTGGAGAAGAGAGACTATTTTTTTGTCTCCTTGGATATCGGAAAAATCGAGATTTTCAATAACGATGTCCGCATCGCATATAAGTCCGCAAGCGATAGGATAGAGAGCAGAACTCCAATCTGCTGGGACTGTGTACTCAAATGATTTATAAGCACCTTTGCCCGTTACCTGAAAACACTCATAGCCATCTCGCTCTACAGAAACTCCCAGGCGATCAAGCCAAAAGAGCGTAAGATCAATCCACGGCTTTTCACCAGCATTTCTGACTCGAATCGTACTCTTTCCAGAAAGAAGAGAAGCTGCGATGAGAAGGGCGGACACTGGCTGCGAATCCTCGCCGTCGATACTCACTTCTCCTGCTGTTAGAGGGCCCTGCAAGGTAAATGGAGCAAAGCCGTTTGCATCCTCTATCTGAGCTCCGAAAGCGCGCAGTCCATCAAAGAGCGCCTTCATGGGCCTGATAGTTTGCATAGAGAGATCCCCTGTCCACTCCGTTTTTTCTGGAAACAAGGCGGCCACTGCAGCTCCAAAGCGCATGACGATACCTGAATTCTTGGCATCAAATGAACCAGCGCGCAGCTGACGAGATAATCCTATGCCTTCTATAGAAAGCCCCTTTTCAATAGGCGTAATAGAAGCTCCAAACTGCCGACATATTGCTATCATCGCCATGGTGTCGGGAGAGTCGAGTGGATTATAAATTGTTGATACACCGTGCGCAAAACTCGCAAATAAAATGGCGCGCAAGGTGTGTGATTTTGAAGGAGGAGGTAAGATACGGCCCCTAAGCCGAGAAGGTCTGATCACAACACTGTTTTCTCTGAGCGCTGCCAATACTTCTTTTTCTGATAACTGTGGGAACCAAAAGATGAATTGTTTAGCTGCCTGCCTTGCAAAGAGTTCAACACCAGAAATAGCAATGCCACCAGCTGATCGAACAGCAGTGAGAAAAGCAGTCTTTTCTTTTCCTATTACATCGAGTGCTACTACCTGATTACAGAACCACTCAGGCTCTATTCCTAATGTCTCATGGTCTTTCATCCCGCACGAGCTTGCCTGTATACAGACAGTATGATGGAGCAATGTGTCTTGAAGATCAGAGAGAGGCTGGCAGAGTGAAAAGCGCTTTGAGCGATTATAGAATGTAACATGGGCGCCTCGTGAGACAACCTCATCCGCAATACTCACAGCTGTAGCACCAGCTCCTATGATGGCACATGAATGATCTTTTAGAGGGCCAATTCTTTCTTCGAGAGCATCAGCAGCTGCTGGAGCATCGGTATTACATACCAAAACAGTATGCGATAGCTTCACTGTATTATAAGGCGCTCTCTTGCACTGCAGCAATTCAGAGAGTTCATATTTTAAAGGCATGGTAAGGCTGCACCCTTGAAATCCAAGATATTGTATATATGACCACGCCTCAAGAAACTGCTCCTGACTCACCTCTATTTTTACATAGACACAATCGAATCGAAATTTTTTAAAAATAGCATTATGTGTGATATGAGAACGACTTAAAGAGACAGGACTTCCCAAAAGAGCAAAAGGCTGTGTAGCTGAGCTCAGCCTTGTGTAATCGTAGATATTAATCATCTCGGCATATGTGAGTTGTCCCACTGCTGTAGAATATCCCTCAAGACAGCTATAGGCAATATGGCTATTGTAAAGAGGTGCTAATATACGAGTGAACGACCCTACATCTCCCATACCTATGGCGATAAGTGGAAATTCTGTTGCTCTTTTTTTGAGTAATGAAAGCAGCCGTAGCCCATCGATCGATGTCTTGGCTGTAGTTGCAATTTTTATCACATCACAAGGAATTTTTCTCATCTGCAGATAGAGCGCATCAAGGTCATCTTCTGTGCATGAGTGGTTGTGATAGGATGCAATAATACGAACAGAATAGCGCTGCCTAATTTCTTGGATAATCTCAGGATCGCTATCTGAGGCAACATCCATATAGTGTGGCTCCATAGCCGCTAGTCGTAGCAATTCATCTCGCGATCTGCTCGCTGTTGCAAGAATCGTTGGCTGCAAGGATTCCAGCTCTTTCCATGGAATTTCATCGAAGTCATCTATACGTATCTCGATAGCACCGTATTGCTTGCTAGCCTTGTGCCACAACTCGATCAACTCTTGTTTATTTTTTGGCTTGATGGCTATTACAAGTTGCATGCTTCTAGCTTCTCCAGCGCTCGTCTACACTCTTGCAAGGTTACGGGATGTGCATAACGGTCATGTAGACACAGAGGTTTTCCTATATCTTGCAACAATACAATATGAGGAGTTCCATTTTTCGTTTTCTTGTCTGCCATCAATGCTTTTTCAAGAAGATCGTCTTGATACTTTTTCATCGAAAAACGTGGGAGACGAAGAGGCTGCATAGCTACGCAGATATCATCAAATGCCTGTTTCGAAAGAACTCCTCGCTCGTGTGCTATGCTACATTCTGCAATGATCCCCTGCGCCACTGCCATGCCATGAGGATATGAAGGCCCTTCTCCATATTCAATGGCATGCGCTATCGTATGTCCAAAATTCAAAAGATCACGCACTACTGGATGTGTTATTGAATGTTCTACATTTTTGCATTTAAAACTCACGCTCTCATGAATGACTTCCAGAAGCGTCTCTTTTTCTTTATGCATGATCTCTTGATGGCGCTGTTTCAGCTTCTGTACAGCATCGCTTCCGCTTAAGAGAGCATGCTTCATCATCTCTGCTAATCCACAGCACATATCAAGATGAGAAAGGGAGTCTAGAAATGAGATGTCGATGATGACCTGCGCTGGATGATAGATGGTGCCAACACAATTTTTTACACCATGCAGGTTGATTCCATTTTTCCCTCCAATAGAAGCATCAACCATTGCAAGAAGCGTAGTTGGGACAAGAGTAAGAGGAAGTCCGCGTCCAAATGTTGACGCCGCATATCCGGCCACATCGAGGCTAGCACCTCCCCCTATGGCAAGAATATGGGTGCCCAAGCCTGCATTCATACGCAGTAGCTCATCTTCGATATGCGCTTTTACTTCTCTCGATTTTGCGACCTCACCTGATGGGATTGGAATCAAAAGATGATTTTTCAATGGATCAGGAAGGGTAGTAGTCAGCTTTTGATCACAGATGATCACGATCTTTTCACAAGATCCTATGATTTCAATAATGGGAAGCCAATATCCAATCGTGATGTGTGTTATTCGTTTCTGTTCTTTGATATGGAGCTTGATTTGGATCTGTTTCACGCTATATACTCTCTTTTATGATCAGATACATTTTCAAAAGCTTATACGTTTTATTCACTTTTTGTCTTATCGTTTCCCTGCCGCTCAATGCGCTCACGCTATTAGACCGCTTTCAGGATGCTGAAAATGGCGATTTTGTCGTTATCAGCGAGGGCAAACATCTCACTTTATTTCATATTCTTGAAAGGACAAAAGAGATTCTTGCTATCGAGGAGATCACCATCCAAGAAAGAAATCTTCCCGCAAATATTTCCTGGCAGGCGTGGGTCAAGGCACGCGCCCCTCAACATACGGCATGGACTATTTCTACTTTTGATATTCTGAAGCAGACAGTTGTATCGACCTACTCATACAGCTCACAAGAACAGCTCTTTCTCGATGAACAATTTTCCTTTTTATCCACACTCTTAAAACTCGAATTACAATCCATCCCCAGCAATTCCAGGAAACGAGTAGGAGTGCCTCCAATGGATGGGGAACAGGATCATAGAAAAATATGGCATCCTGTTATTATCTTTGATGGCAAAAAACAAGAGACCTCGTGTTCTGCATACACGGCTCTTATTCCCCAAGGCATCCCAGAGGTTGGTGGAAAAAGGGCAGACCTCTACTTTCCTAGTGGAGACAACTGCCTGAACTATTTTCCTTATTGGATTGAAATCAGGGGAGCTATTCTCAAAGTAAAACTACGCGTCATCGACTCAGGAAAACAGCTTTCTTCGCCTGCTTCTGTAAAAAACAATACTGGGTTGTGAACACTTTTTCTTTTCGCTAAAAAAATGCAACCATTTTGTCTAATTTCTTAAACTCCCACATTATAACACACTGATAATCAAAGAGTTACAGAAAAACCACGCTCGTATTGTGAAAATTGTGGAAAAATTACTTACACTGTTTATCTACAAGATTGTTCAATTCATCAACATCTCTCCCACACAAAAACAGCTCTTTTTATGAAAAAAAGCGAACATTTATGAAACATTTTAAATAGAGAAAGCGAGTCAGATGTCCTGACATAAGAGGGTCTTGTTGCACAAACCAGCTTAGGCTGTTTGCAACCAACCACATGAGAGCGCTCACTTCACCTACCGAAGAAATTGAGGTCAAGCACCCTGAGGACCTAGTTAGCTAACACTATTTTAGCTATACCCTCTGGCACCTTCGTAATATTTTTACAACCGCGCAGATTAAGTTTTAAAAGTGACTTACCGCTTGCCTTGCCAAGAGACTCGAGGCCTTCATTAGTGATGTTCGTATAACCAAGATCGACCTCTTGCAACTTCAACATACTTTCTGGCAATTTCGTAAAATTTTCACTACACACCAGAATAAGCTGGAGAAGTGACTTACCGCTTGCCTTGCCAAGAGACTCGAGGCCTTCATTGGTGATGTTTGTTCCACCAAGATTGACCTTTTGTAAGCTCGACATGCTCTCCGGCAATTTCGTAAAATTTTCACTATACATAAGCATAAGCTTGAGAAGTGACTTTCCGCTACCTTTGCCAAGAGACTCGAGGCCTTCATCGGTGATCTTTGTTTCAGTAAGCTCAACCTCTTGTAAACTCGACATACTCTCCGGCAATGTCGTAATATTTTTACAACCCCACAGACGAAGCTTAAGAAGTGACTTGCCACTCGCCTTACCAAGAGACTCGAGGCCTTCATCGGTGATGTTCGTATCACCAAGATCGACCTCTTGTAAGCTAGACATGCTCTCCGGCAATTTCGTGAAACTTGTAACACCCGACAGTTTCAGTTTTAGAAGTGACTTACCACACGCCTTACCAAGAAGCTCGAGCCCCTCATTGGTGATATTCGCCCCACTAAGATCGACCTCTTGTAAGCTAGACATGCTCTCCGGCAATTTCGTAAAACTGTCAACACCCCACAGTCTCAGTTTTAGAAGTGACTTGCCACTCGCCTTACCAAGAAGCTCGAGCCCCTCATTGGTGATCTTTGTTCCTTGAAGATTGACCTTTTGTAAGCTCGACATACTCTCCGGCAATGTCGTAAAATTTTTACAACCCCACAGACGAAGCTTAAGAAGTGACTTGCCACTCGCCTTACCAAGAAGCTCGAGCCCCTCATTGGTGATATTCGTCCCACTAAGATCGACCTCTTGTAAGCTAGACATGCTCTCCGGCAATTTCGTGAGATTTGGAACACACGACAGTTTCAGTTTTAGAAGTGACTTACCACACGCCTTACCAAGAGACTCGAGGCCTTCATTGGTGATGTTCGTATAACCAAGATCGACCTCTTGTAAGCTAGACATGCTCTCCGGCAATTTCGTAATATTTTTACAATCGCTCAGATCAAGTTTTAGAAGTGACTTGCCACTCGCCTTACCAAGAGACTCAAGACCTTTATCAGCAATCCCAGTACGACCGAAATCTACCTCTATTAATTTCTTCATTCCCTCTGGAAAGGCCGTCACTTTCTTACAATTATTCACACAAAGACTTTCGATATGAGGACACTGCTCACTCAGCTTTTCCAATACTTCATCATCGACAACTTCTGAATTAGTAATCTTAAAAGATTGTAAGCTGGCTGGCAGGCATGCAATTAAATCTAAGAGTGCTTCTTTACTTAAATTTTCCGGACTATTGAGTTGCAGCTCTTTCAATTGTTTAAAGCTCTCTCCTTGCAGTGAGACATCTAAAAAATTGCTATTCATGGGGAAAATAAGCGTTTGTAGTTCCTTCCTCCAACAAGACGCGGCTATACTCACTGCTACACGCGATAACGGCTGTTTCGCCTTAGAAAAATCTGTTACATTCATTTTAGAAAAAAATTTGGAATCGACTTCTGTTGTTTTTTCTAGAATAGGTGCAATGAATGTATTTGCGAGGTGTGGTGATACTTTGGGATATTGCGTATTAGGAATTTGAGCAAACGCGATTGCTGCATTTTCAATAATTGAATTCTGACATAAATCTTGCAAACTAAACACAATTAATTCCTCCTATATATTAGATTATTAATAGTCATTATTATTAATAAAATTGAAAATTACAATAAATTTTTAGAAATTTTGACCTTTCCAATGATTTATTCCGAAATTCAATGATTCTGATCTTTTGTGCATGTAAATGGAGAATCGAGTACACTCAAAAGTTCCTATCATTTTACAAGGCGGGCATATGACGACAGCTCAAAAAACTTACTCCATGCGCAAATCCCAGCACATCCTAAAAGATGCAATCAAACGATATAGAAAACTGTCAAAACGGCTTTCACATGATCTTGCCGCTCAGATGGAAGAAAAAATTGAAATGTTACATCTTGCAATTCATGAAAGAAATGTTACTCAGGCATCGACTGCCGCTCATGCTCTTGAAACCTTTATCAAAAGTTTCGGAAAGAAAACACTCCTCGATCACACTTTCGAGATGATACTCGCGCTCGTCGTCGCTATCACCATCGCGGCATGCGTACGGCAAATGTGGTTTGAGTTATATGAAATACCAACAGGATCGATGCGTCCTACATTTCGAGAGCAAGATCGTGTGCTCGTCGTAAAAAACACCTTTGGTATCAATACCCCATTTCAGACATCGCACCTTCTCTTCGATCCAGAAAGAGTAGAGCGTGGGCAAATCATCGTATTTTCTGGTGACAATCTTGACATGCCCGATGTTGATATGCTCTATTTTGGATTCTTCCCAGGCAAAAAACGGTATGTAAAACGTTGCATGGGCAAGCCAGGAGACACTCTCTATTTTTATGGTGGTAAAATATATGGCATTGATAGAAACGGGAATGCTATTTCAGAATTTCAAAATGGTGAACTCGCTTCACTCGAACACATTCCCTTTGTCTCATTCGATGGGAAAACATCAAATGGGCAAAACAAAACAATAGGTGTTCGCAAAACATTCATCCGCTACATGAACATACCTGTTGCAGAAGTAATTCAAACAGAGCGCTCGCCCTTTAGCAAGATGCTTTATACCGCACCTAATGGATCCAAGCCATCCCATTTCTCAGACCTCTTTGGCGTTGGCAACTTTGCACAGGCAAGACTTCTTTACCCTCAAGAACTTCCGGAAGAAGCTGTTCGCTTGGGATATACAAATGGCTATGCTCAATTATATCTTGAACTCAAGCACCACCCTTCATTACTTACCCGTGATACCGCAAACATGAAGAACCCTCGTGAAGCAGCTTTACTCCCAGCTTTCTATACATGGATTCCACTTAATTCTGCAGAAATACAGTCTCTCGGTGCTGCCCTTACAACATCACGCTTTGTTGTAAAAAACTCCATTGCATATCGATATAGTCAAGATATGACTTCACAACAGCGAAAAGGTGTATTTTTAAATAAAATAATCCCTGATGGAACATATGAATTTTTCTCTGGCACCGCTCATGAAATCGGATTTGGAGGTCTCTCGCACACTCTTGCACATGACCACCCCATCTATCCGAACAGCATTGAAGATGTGAAAATTCTCTTCAATACAGGTATCGAGCTCACAGACCTTACCAATCCAACCACTTCAAAAGGATTTTTTATATTCCCCTCACGATACGCCTATTTTAGAGATGGCGATTTGTATCTCATGAATCATCGCCTGCTCAAAAAAGACAGTGAAACACTCAAGCTCTTTCTTGACCATGAACAGACAAGGAAGCAAACAACAACCGAATACACTCCATTTATCGATGCAGGCGCCCCAATCAAAAATGGAAAGATAGATATCGACACAATCATGCGCTACGGCGTTACAATCCCAGAAGGCCACTACTTTGCTCTTGGAGACAACCATCCAATGAGCTTGGATAGTCGCTTTTTTGGATTTGTCCCTGAAGACAATTTGCAAGGAACTCCATTTGCTCTTTTCTGGCCTGTTGGCGCAAGAGCCGGAATTTTGCCTCAGCCTCAGGTGAGTTTTTTCCGCACAGAAAATCTCTATGTATGGACAGCAGCGCTCCTGGGAATCATCACCACCTACGTCTACTTCTACAGAAGTACCAGTAGAAAAAAGTATCTTACCATGAAGCAGAAAAGGGAAACCAAGCAGCAATAGCGGCGAGGTCTACCTCCTCAAAAGAAGAGATAATCGTATCGGGTAAAAATGGATGCGCTCTGAATATCTCTTCAGAAAATGTGGTAGTAAGCGCGATGGCGTGCATCTTCGCACGCTTCGCCGCTTCGATGCCGTAATAGGCATCTTCAAATACAACACATCGATCACAAGAAGTTTTGATTTTTTCAGCACATCTTATAAAGACCTCAGGATCAGGCTTGCCAGCATGCACATCTTCTCCCGAGACGATAGCCGAAAAATATTTTTCTATTTTTGCCTTTCGGAGGATGATGTCAATATTTTTCAAAATGGAAGAAGAGCCTATCACACAAGAAACCTGCATCGCTTGTAGCTTCTTCAAAAAAGCCTCCACACCTGGAATCAGCGGCACTCCATCTTGCACAGCTATCTCTTGAAAAAAGGCCTCTTTTTCTTGGATGATAGCTGCTATCTCTCCAGCATCTTTTGTCCAGGCAAGCACCTCTTGAATGAAGCGCTCATTTTTGAGTCCAAAACCTTGCAAAAAAGCGTCACGGCTCATAGAAAGTCCCCGCTTCTTCGCAACCCTTTGCCAGCACTGCTCATGAGTACGCTCTGAATCGATGATTACTCCATCGAAGTCAAAAATGGCGCTCCACTGTGTCATACTTTTTGTATCTCAATTTTTGTTTCGATACCATTCACCTCTACAAGATCTCCATCACATTTTGCAAATGTAAGCGCTGTCGCTAATATCTCAGAGGAGATAAACTCTCGGTGCTGCTGGATGCTCTCTTGAACAGCCGCATCCGTTTCAATAGTTACCCGGATACGATCTGAGATATCAAAGTTCTTTTCTTTTCTCATCGTATTCACACGATTTACAAACTCGCGCGCATGCCCCTGAGCAATGAGCACCTCTGTAAGCTCAGTATCAAGAGCCACGATCATTTCCGCATCGTTTTTCGCAACAATGCCTGGCAGAATCGTTCGCTCTACCTGCACATCTTCTGCTGTCAAGGTAACGGCCTGTCCTTCAATGACTACATCGACTGAGCCGCCTTTTTGCAATATCGCGAGCTGCTCTACAGAAAGTGCCTCTATGGTAAGCTGTGCCGCCTTCATGAGCTTGCCGATTTTTTTGCCCAAAAGCCTAAAATTCGGCTTCGCTTGCAACGTCACAAAACGAGTTTCGTCTCGGGAGAATTCCACCTCTTGCACATTCAACTCATCCATAATGAGACTTGCTTCTTGCTTGAGCAATGCAAGCTCTCGCTCATCCGCTAGAATCACATATGCTTTTGCAAGAGGCTGACGCACCTTCATATTGCTTTCTTTTCTCAAGCTATGTCCCAAGCTCACCGCACGCTGCACAAGAGCCATTCTCTCTTCTAAATCTTTGGATCTCCACTCTTCATGATAGACTGGATAATCACAAAGATGAACAGAGATCGGGTCCTCATCTCTTCTCATATTGCGCCATATCGCATCGGATATAAATGGAATAAATGGCGCTGTCACCTTCACAAGTGTCGTCAACGCAGTGTAGAGAGTTCGGAAAGCATCATCACGGTCTTTAGATGCCTCATCACTCCAGAACCTTCTTCTTGATCTTCTGATGTACCAGTTGGTGAGCTGCTCGACAAAGGCTACAAATGGAGCCACGGAATGACTGAGGTCGTAGCGGTCCATGCCCACCTCAACATCATGAATGAGCTTTTGCAGCATAGAGAGCAGCCATCGATCGAGTGCGCTATCTGGCGTAAATTTTTTCTCATCTTCTGCTGGTGGTGTCCAGTGATAGAGCCGAGCGTAGGTGATAAAAAAGCTGTATGAGTTCCAGAGAGGGAGCAGCACCTGCCTCAGCACTACTTCTACGCCTTGCTCTGAAAAACAGAGGTCCTCTGCCTTGACAGCTGGGCTACTCAGAAGATAGAGGCGTATTGCGTCAGCACCATATTTTGCTACTACATCGAGCGGATCTGGATAATTTTTGAGCCGCTTCGACATCTTTTGACCATCGGATGCTAATACAATACCATTTACTACCACATTCTTAAATGCTGGCTTATCAAATAAAGCTGTCGACAACACTGTCAGGACATAAAACCAAGCCCTTGTCTGATCAAGTCCTTCTGCAATAAAGTCAGCGGGAAAGTTTTTCCGGAAGAGCTCTTCATTTTCAAAGGGATAATGATTTTGTGCATAGGGCATCGACCCCGACTCAAACCAACAGTCGAAAACTTCTGTTGTACGTGTAAAAGTTTTGCCATTTCTTTCAAAAGTGAGATGGTCTATAAAATGGCGATGCAAATCACTCACCCTCTCTCCAGTTACCTGCTGCAGCTCTTCGATGCTTCCTAGTACGATCGTCTCTCCATCCTCTGCCTGCCAGATAGGAATAGGCGTTCCCCAGTATCTATTTCTGCTGATAGCCCAATCTCTTGCTCCCTCTAACCACTTGCCAAATCGTCCATACTTGATATGATCTGGCATCCAAGCGATAGGTTCATTATTTTTGACAAGCTTGTCTTTGATTTTTTCGACCGCTACAAACCATGTCGATACGGCTTTATAGATCAAAGGAGTGTCTGATCGCCAGCAGAAGGGATATCGATGGCGCAGGGTTTCATGACGGAATACTTTCTGCTCTGCTTTCAATTTTTTGATAATGTCTTTGTCGCAGTCTTTTACAAAGCGCCCTTCATACTCTGGCACTTCACGCGTGAAATGGCCATTTTGCCCTACAGGACATACAAAGGGCATATGATGCGCCTGACACGCGTAGAAGTCAGCTTCTCCAAATCCTGGCGCTGTGTGTACGAGCCCTGTTCCGTCATCAGTACTGACAAAACTGTCCGTGATCACACGAAAGGCGCCTTTCTGCTTCAGGTCTTTAAAATTGCAAAAGAGAGGCTCATATTTTTTTCCTTCAAGAGCAGCCCCTTTCACCCTCTCTACAATCTCATAGTCTTCTGTAAAGTAGTGACTCAAGCGAGCTTCTGCAAGGTAGTAGAACTTACCGCTCTTTACATCTTTGACTTTTACATAGTCGATCTCTTTGCCGCAGCAGATGGCGATGTTCGAAATAAGGGTCCATGGCGTCGTCGTCCAGATCAGCAAAAAGGTGTCATCTTCATCTTCTACTGCTGCCATCACTGTCAGTGATGGATCATCGACTTCTTTATAATTTTCTCCGGCTTCGAAGTTCGATAGTGGCGTGCCAAGCTTTGGCGAATAGGGCATCACTTTAAAGCCTTTGTATACAAGACCCTTTTCATAGAGCTGCTTAAACACCCACCACACCGACTCCATGAAGGTGACGTCCATGGTACGGTACGTTTTGTCAAAGTCCACCCACCTGCCCATGCGAAGCACAGTCGACTTCCACTCTTTGTTGTAGCGCAACACGATTGCACGGCACTCTTCGTTAAATTTTGCAATGCCAAAGGCTTCTATGGTAGCCGCACCCGATAAGTTGTGTGCTTTTTCGATTTCGTTTTCTATTGGTAGCCCGTGGCAATCCCACCCAAAACGTCTAGGCACATGATAGCCTTTCATCGTCTTATAGCGAGGGACAACATCTTTGATTGTGCCTGCGAGAAGGTGTCCATAGTGCGGCAATCCTGTAGCAAAAGGAGGCCCATCATAAAAGGTAAAGAGAGCTCTTCCTTCTCTTTGTGAGAGTGTCTGTAAAAATATCGACTGCTCTTCCCAGAAGTGAAGTACTTCTTCTTCTCGTTGGGAAAGATTTTTTTTTGCATCTATTGGGTCAAACATACATGTCCTAGCTTTATGAGAGGTATCCCAGGATACCCCATCTGTTCCAAAATTACAATATTTCGAATTTGTTTTTGAATAAGAGGGCGCGCACGCAGTTGTACAAACAGAGCACAATCAAGCAAGGATAGAGCCACTGTACAATCGGCCCCAAGAAGGCTTCGATGCCTGTAAATTCATGCACTGCTACGCTCAGAGAAATTCCTAAAATGATGACTAACACTACTTCATAAGATAATCGATTTCCCAAAAGATCATTTTGGACAAAATCGCTCACGATAGCAGCTAAAGCAATAGACGTCGTCAGACATGCTAAGGTCACTAAAATGGCCCCCACTATTGATGCAAAATCCCCGAGAAGATGCTTCGATACCTGGACAAGCAAAAGCTCCTTTGGACAGTTTTGCAATGCTGCTGCATGGTTTACGGCGACTGAGAAAAATCCAACATACACAAGGCTGAGTAAACACCCAGCTATGCATGCCACTTGAAAAGCCAATTTCGAAAAGGATATATTTCTACTTTTATCAAAAAATCTCTTCATATAAGGAAACATAAATGAAGAAAAGAACAGCGCCGCGATCAAGTCAAGTGTATAATATCCCTCTGATAAACCTTTTACAAAAGGATTTTGAACAAAATCTGCCCCTTCCAGCTGTGTGCTATCTCCAAAAAGGCCAACGCATATTTGTACAACAAGTGCAAGCAGAAGAAGCGGAGTAAGCCATTTTCCTAATAGAGAGATAATCGTATTTTCTCGAAACGCAAAGAGAAAAATGAGCGCACAAAAAAAGAGGCAGAAAAGAAAAGGAGACAGCACTGGGACTAAGGAGGCGCAGGCGGCATATGATAAGGCGGCGCATCGAGGGATCCCTCCAAATGGCCCCATGACAGCTAAAAGGATAACTGCAACCAACAGAGCTCCCCATTTTCCAAAGACAGAAAAAAATGATCGATAGTTACCCTGATACAGCATGATGGAAAGAAAGCCGAAGAGAGGAACAGCAACTGCTGTAACTAAAAATCCTGCAACGGCACTCCAATCCTGAAATTCTACCTGGCAACCCAGCTGGAGCGGAAATACTAAATTTCCAGCTCCGAAAAACATAGCAAACAGAGCAAACCCTGCTGTGAGAACAAATGATGTTGTTTTCATAACTCAAAACCAATATTTATTTTTTTACTAAAACAAATAGAACATGAGAAGAGCTCTTGGTTCTATTTTTGAAACGATACGACTGTAAGAAGAATATATATGATTGTGCCTAGGGCACAATAATCAGAGAAATGAAAGCAATAGCCAGCATATGCGCAGAAGAAAGATGATCTGTACAAGCATATGTGTTTTTCATAGTGCCTCGATTGTATCAGCACGCATCTTAAAATGCGAGCAGTATGTGAGTTAATTGTTGTATCCCATCTCTTTTCATGATACACTCTAAAGAGTATGGGGGTGTAATGGTTTCGACTTGCAGAGCCCATATGAGTTGCGTGCGGAGGATGTCGGTTGGCCTCCTTAATCATCCGATAAAACCATAAATGCTGACAATAACAGCAAAATCGTAGCTTGCGACTTCTCTGAAGCCGCATTTGCGATGGCTGCTTAAGCTTTAACGAGTTTAGGTGCCCGACAGGCTGATGACTGGACCAAGGGTTGTTAGAATCTGTCGTTTATATTCTTGGTATGCGAGCAGCGCTACGGAAGGCGGCATTGCAGCGAGAACCACAGTCTTCCAAAGATATGCCGAAGTTTCGTGTTCTCAATCAAGCATATCTAAATATAAGAGAGCACTACGCACGTAGATGCTTATAGCGGTGTTTTGATAAGGACGAGAGTTCGACTCTCTCCACCTCCAATCAATTTTAAGGCTTCAGTTTCACGACTGAAGCCTTTTGTTTTTCGTGACATACACACAAAATTTACATCGAAAAATTCAGCTGCGTAAAGCCAAATTACGCAGTATTTACGCACTAGACTGAATGAAACTGCAGTAAAACCCTGCAGCTTTTCACCCATTTAGCCAACATCTTGTTGGCCATATAGAAACAAACATTCTTCATAAAAAACAACATGTTTTTGTGAAAAACAGAGGCTAATCGAAATGTGCCACAGCGCTAAAACAATAATAAAAAATAGAATCACCGAGCATAGCCCTGGTTGGTACTTTACACCATTTCATTTTTCAGACCTAGGAAGTGATGCATCCATGAGGAAAACATTATCACAACTTGAAGAAGACTTTAAATACGTTACAAGATAGAATTTTATGGCCTTCAAAGTCCTTAAGAGCAAACAGTCGTGAAAAATACTCATCCAAAAAAATTTGCACTGATCGGCCTTCCAGGAAGCGGAAAGTCTACATTTGCTTCTAAGCTTGGTAAAATATTAGACATTCCAGTCCACCACTTAGACAAACACATGTTCGATCCTGGAGGGAAGAAAAGGGATAAGCAAGAATTCATAGAAATTCAAAAGGCCATGCTTCATGAAGACTCCTGGATAATCGAAGGATGTTCATTTTCAACTTTTGAGATGCGCTTTGCTAAAGCAGATGTTCTCATCTATTTTCACTTTTCTCGGGCTGTGTGCTTCTGGAGGTTTTTCAAAAGGATATTCAACTATAAAAAAGAGTTTGGAGGACTACGAGCAATCAATTGGGGACTCTTAAAATACACCTGGAATTTTGATAAAGAAAAAAGAGCCCGCATCGAAGAGCTCAGAAAAAAATATCCCGAAACAGAATTTCTTATTTTTAAAAATCAAAATGATGTTGACGCATTTTTCAATACACAGATGCAACAAGAAACATTTTCAAAAGATTTTGACGATGTGCAATTAAAGAAATCTGGCATTGGACAATTTGAAGATGGATAGGTGTTTTTGCAAAGAGAAATTTCAAAGCAGGAGAAATCGTAATCAAAATGGGCTCTTAAAGCCCTCAACGAACAGCAGTATCAAGATCTGCCTTTATGTGAAAGAAAAAAAATTTTGTCACAAACGAGATGGCACTCAATGGCTCTACCCTGATCCTGAAAGACATGTTAACCGGCTCAAAAATCCAAGATGTAAATACTGAGATTAATCTATGCGCGTTAAACTTTTCCTAAAAAAATAACTTCCAAAGAACCACTAATCTTTTTGTGTTCTCCCGTGGCTACATAACCGATTTTTTCATAAAGATGAACATTGCCTTTTTCCCGGGAAATCGTTGCTAATTCAAAAAGATCTATATCTGAGAATACTCCTTCAATTAATCCTAAAGCTCTTTGAGCAATTTTCAGCAATTCCCGCCAGTGATTTTTTGCTAGGAGTAAGTAATTTTTTTTCGTA
>CAZASK010000003.1:58815-103228 GCA_964487845.1 uncultured bacterium | reverse complement strand
TTTCTATCTAAAAATTTCTCAAATATTTATTTGGTTAATAGGAGACTCGCGTTTATTATCTTAAAATTCATTTTATTGGTATTATAACTATGTTTTATAGATAAATATTTTAAAGATAGTAACTGACTCGTAAATGTTCACCTCCGAAGAAGGAGGGGGTGAACATTTACCCTTGCGCATGTCTAGAGGAGAATCGCCCTTCATAAAAACAGTGATTCTCTATAGTGAGTGCGTAAGGCGAGTAACTAATGAGGTAATTTGTGAATATAAATTTAGATAATCGTCCAAAAATGTTTTTAGGTTATTCAAATAGCCTTCAAGAAATGATTTTAGAGCACGTTATAAAAAACCCCTCACAATTTTTTCCAGTTAAAGGAGGTAAGTCGAAGCACGCGCTAAATCTGATTGCAGATAAGCTTATAAATCCTATATTGCAAAATTTAACTGATAAAAACACACCTTTCTATAAAAAGCTCTTACATTTATTTCAGCAGCGCGTGGCATTGATGATACGGACAAAAATTCCAAATATAGAACATCATGAGCTACTCAAGCACCAAGCAGCATTTATCGGATCTAAAGACCCACGTGCAATTACAGCGAAGCAAAAGTTAATGTGCGAGACTGCATCAAAATTTCTTAATCTGCAGATAAAAAATATATCTCCTTCGGAAAATCAGCATTTTACGCCTGAAGTAACACAGCTAGTTGTCTATTTATGGAAGAGTCACTTACAAAGCCTTTGTTTTCCAAAAAACAACGATTTTAAGGCTATTGTTTTTAATGCCATTCCATACGAAATATTAAAACATCTGACCATTCCCTCTCCGGTTAATTTAAGTAAAGAACAATTACTTGTCCTCATTTCGTGTTTACCAAGCACATTGGAATCTTTTTCAATTTCCGATTCTGTAGCAATGGATAATGACGTAATAGAATTGCTAAGTCAGCGATGTCCAAATCTTATAAATCTTGCACTTCAAAGGTGTCCTAATATAACAGCTCTGCCTAAGCTGAATTCATTAAAAATATTAGATCTATCGGGCAGTCAGATATCAGATGATGATCTGGTTGCTATAGCTACCAATATCCCTGGTATTGAGGAGCTTGACCTGTCGTGCTGCAATCTAATTTCACGATTCCCGCACACTAAACAACTTAAAAACACTTAAACTTGCAGGTCGAGGAGTCAATACTGATTGTATTAATGATATTGCTCAATCGAATGGAAAAACACTTCAATGCCTATATCTATCTAATCCTTCTCGTGAAATCGAAAATTTCCCGATACAACATGAATTTACATGCTTACAAATACTTAAGCTGCCAGAGATTAAACATAATGAAGAAGAGGTTCTTCAGTTTATCGCCAATACCAACGGTGATACGCTGAATACGTTGATTATGTCCTGTTCTGAGAAAGTCGAAACTTTTCCAAAACAGTTTAAAGTTCTCCTCAACCTCGATTTGAGTAGTGGCCATGTTTCAGATGAATTTCTTAAATCTGTCATTAGCGAAGTGGGGGATACTCTTGAATGGATCGATATGAGCTCGACTTCAGGATATACGAAATTCTCAAAAAGGTTGGTGAATTTAAAAGAAATCATATTCAAAGGATCAGATATCACAGATGAATGCCTTAGTAGTTTCGCTCGTTCAGTAGGCGATAACTTTCAAATTATCAATCTAGAGGAGTGCAAGGAAATTAGAGAGTTTACAAAAGAGAGAATGGGAATGCTGAAAGTTGTTAAGTTATCCGGATCTTCTTTCGGAAATAAAGGACTTGAAAATCTTGCAAAAGCAAACGGTGACACTGTGGAACACCTTGAACTTTGTTCCTGTGAGAATGTTTCTGAGCATCAAAAAGGCTTTACAAACTTGAAAAATCTGAATTTTTACAATACCGGCGTTGGTGATCAATGTTTTGAACATATAGTCAACGATTGCATCAACACTATCGAATTCCTCAATATAATGGATTGCGCCAATATTACAGAAGTTCCACCTGTCCTCCTGCAGAAAGTGAAGACTATCTCGTATGATGACGTGAACGAAAACGATGACGATAACGACAGTAGTGACGATTAATTCATTACGTACTTCTTGTTGCTACTCGTATAAGTAACTCATCTTACGCACTTGTGATGTTAGCAAACTTGGATTATTTTGAGTATAAGAGGCCTAAGAATGTTTGAGTCATATCCGAAGGATATGACTCAAGCACAATTGCTGAAGCGAGAAGTGCTTGACTTGCTTTCAAAAAGTGATTCAGGCATGCTATATCCAGTATTTTTATTTTTTACCTGATGTATCATTATGACAGTACGCGTTCGTATAGCTCCTTCGCCTACAGGCGATCCTCATGTTGGCACAGCCTACATGGCTCTTTTCAATGTGATTTTTGCAAAGAAGCACGGGGGAAAGTTTATTCTACGTATTGAAGACACTGATCGCACGAGAAGTCGCCCTGAATATGAGCAAAGTATCTATGATGCGCTGAAGTGGGCGCAAATCCAGTGGGATGAAGGTCCCGATGTTGGCGGTCCCTACGGTCCATATAGACAGTCAGAGAGAACAGATATTTACAGAAAACATTGTGAAGACCTTTTGCGTGCCAAAAAAGCCTACAAGTGCTTTGCCACAGCAGAAGAGCTACAAGAGATGAGAGAAGTTGCTGCAGCACGTGGCCAAAAGCAAGGATATGACAGGCGCTATCGCAATCTCTCAGATGAAGAGGTCAAGGAAAGAGAAGCTCGTGGTGAGTCCTATGTCATCCGCTTAAAAGTCCCGCTTTCAGGAGAGTGTGTATTTGAAGATGCGATCAAAGGAAAAATCGTAGTCCCTTGGGCCGATGTAGATGACCAGATCTTGATGAAGTCGGATCATTTTCCTACTTATCATCTTGCAAATGTAGTCGATGATCATTTGATGAAGATTACTCACGTGATCCGCGGAGATGAATGGCTGACCTCTACGCCCAAACATGTGATGCTTTACGAAAGTTTTGGCTGGACTCCACCTACATTTATGCATATGCCGCTTCTTCTAGGTAAAGATGGTAAAAAATTATCGAAACGCCGCAATCCAACTTCTATTTTCTATTATCGAGATAGCGGCTACCTTCCAGAGGCGTTTATGAACTTTATGACACTCATGGGATATAGCGTTCCGAGTGGCAATGAGATCTATCCGCTTGAGGAAATCATTCAAGATTTTGACGTTAAGCGTATTGGGGTGTCAGGTGCTGTATTTGATATTCAAAAGCTCGATTGGCTCAATCAGCAGTATTTGCTGACGACGATCCCTCAAGATAAATTATGGGATCGCTTGAAAGAGTGGACATTCAATGATGCATTTATGAATAAGCTCATGCCTCTTTGCCATACACGCATGAAGACGTTTAGTGAGTTTATGGAGCTTGCGAGCTTTTTCTTTGTGAGTCAGCTCCACTTGACGAAAGAGCTCTTCCATCTCGAGTCGATGACTGAGCATGCCTCGGCATATTTTTTACAAGCGATGATCTGGCAACTAGATGCAAGTGAGAATTGGACAGGTCCTGGAGCCTATGAGGCATCGAAGAAAGTATCGGAGCTTTTTAAAGTGCAGCACAAAAAGGTGGCAATCCCTCTTTTATTTGCAGCGATACAGGGCAAACGTCATGGACTGCCATTATTCGACTCGATTCACCTTTTAGGAAAAGATCGTACGCGCGTACGTCTTTTACAGGCGATTGACTGTTTAGGTGGGATCTCGAATAAAAAGCTCGATGCCTGCAAAAAAGCATTCGATGCAAATGATTGCAGCTCACTGCTTACTCTGTAGGAAGTATCATGGTATTCGATAGGCTGCACCCCTTTCAAGCAACTATTGTATCGCGCCATCTTTTGAATAAAGAGGTGGGGCTGCGTGAGACATGGCATTTTGAGTTAAGTATCCGTGGATCTGGTATTGCGTATCAGCCAGGCGATAGCTTCGCCATGTACCCTGAAAATGATCCTGGTCAAGTAGAGCGTATTCTTCGTGCGACTCATCTCGATCCTCATGCTCTGGTGCAGGATGCAAAAGGTGTTTCCTATACAATAGAAACATTTTTACGAGCAAAAGCAAATATTGCCCATGTACCAAAAAAGTTTTTGGTAGCCCTTGCAGCGCGTGGTAGCTTGGAGGCGATTACATCTATTCTTGCAGATGATGATGCGGTAAAATATTTTACACAGCAAAATAATCTCGTAGAGATTGTAGAAACATACTCTTCTATAGTATGGGATCCTCAGTCGTTCGTATCGGCTCTACAGCCTATGCTCCCGCGATTTTATTCGATTTCTTCCGCGCAGAGTGTAGTAGGCGATGAAGTGCATTTTACTGTAGCGAGAGTGCACTATACAGTAGATGGTAAGGAAAGAAGAGGGATATGCTCGCACTTTCTCTGTGATCTTGCCCCGATGAATAAGCCTTGCGTTTCTCTTTACCTACAGCCTTCAAAAGATTTTCATCTGCCACAAGATGACAGTAGATCTATTATTATGATAGGACCTGGAACTGGGGTAGCGCCATTTCGAGGATTTATGCAAGAAAGGGTGTTTCGGAAGGCAAGCGGGAAAAATTGGCTGTTTTTTGGTGAGCGTCATCAAGGCGCTGACTTTTTTTATGAAGACTTTTGGAAAGATCTTGTCCGTCAAGGGCTGCTCCGACTTGATGTTGCTTTTTCTCGAGATCAGCCGCAGAAGGTGTATGTCCAGCATGTAATGTGGGAACAAAGAAAGTCACTTTGGCAGTGGATTCAAGAGGGCGCTATCATCTATGTATGCGGAAGTGCTGACACCATGGCCAAAGATGTAGACATCTGCTTGCATCATATTGCAGAGTCAGAGGGTTTGCTCTCAGCTGACGCCGCAAAAGAATATGTAAAAATGCTGAGAAAAGAAAAGCGGTATATCCGAGACATTTATTAGGCCGTGTGCTCAAGCCGGAATTATTTGTTTACCAGTTGCTGCATCCCTTGGCTGTCAAGTTGAAGAAATTTATGTTCTCCTTTAGTAAAGCCAAGGTGAGTGTACCATGGGAGAGCGCTATCTGTGCAGTCGAGCTGTATCGAGTGTAGCTGCTTCTCAAGAGCTATTTTTGCAAGGTGGGTAAGAAGTGCTGTCCCAACTCCTTTTATTTGGTAGTTTTGGTGTGCCAATATGCCTAGATTTGCAGGGTGGGTAGCAAGTAGCTTCAGTGTCATATACTTCTCGTCAATTTTCGCTATAGCTACTCCTTGCTCGTTGTGTTGAGAGTCATGGGCAGTCCATACATATTTTTTAGTCGTTGAAATTTTTTTTTGCATATTTTCCAGTGTTAGCAAAATGTTATCTACTACGACTGAAGAATCTCCTATTTGTCTTCTCTTCTCCGGTGGAAGATTTGAGGCTCTCATGTGTATGACTTTTCGTAGTTGTTTATTGAGCGTGTGCCATGAAAAAAGATGAGTTTTCAGTGTATCCAATCCGCTTTCGTCTATTTCAACTACGTGTAAATCTGTCTTCTTCAGCGGGCAGGTTGGCTGTTTGGCTAAGATTCTTGCAAAATCTAAATTCTTCAGTATCTTATTTATTTTGTTTCGCTGTTTTTCTGAGTGAATATTTGAACTATTGATGTATGTGTGAATAAACGATCGTTTTTTATCTATTTGCTTGAGAGGGGCGATGGAAAGAAAGGCGGTAATGAGTTGTGTAATCCGTTTCGCTCCTTTTCTCTTGCTGCTTAGTTTTTGAATGCGCTGTTCGAGCGCATCTTTTCTGTGTATAACGATCGTTGTAGCTTCTTTTGTCTGTTTCCCGAGTTTCTTAAGTGCTTTTTTGTCTTTTTCAACGACATGTGCCTGCATTGTTTTGAGAAGAATATGGGCAAATTGTTTGATTGATTTATTCTTGATCCATTCTTCGGACACGTATATTCGAGCGATCTGTTGACATGATGATTCGATCGATTGTTCATACCCCTCTTTTTTCGGGTGAGGGAGAAGCTTTTCTAAATTTTTTTTTATCTTTTCTTTTTGCTTTGTATCGAGTTGTGTACAGCAGCTTCGCAGTTTGTCCAATTTTTTTGAGAAATAGTTTTTAATTTCCGCTTGGTAAAAGAGGGTGTAGCAATTACTAATATTACTTGAGAAATTTCTAATGTTGTTCATGATATAAGTTATAGATGGTTATAAAGTGTGATATGATAACCGACTGATTTTTAATTTTCTATAAAACACTAAAGAGAAGAAAGTATGTCAGCCATTTCTTAAGAAATGGCTGTTTCGAAAGTTTGTTGAAGAAGTCTAGTTTGTTATTTGTTCACAAGTTTTTGCATTGCTTGAGTGTCGAGTTGGAGATATTTTTTTGTTCCGCTTGTAAATCCAAGGTGCTTGTACCAAGGTAAAGCACTATCAGTGCAATCCAGTTGAATCGACTTTAGATTTTTGTTGAGCGCGAGTTTTGCCAGGTGAGTAATAATTGCTGTTCCAACACCTTTTACTTGATGTTCAGGGTCAGTAAGTACCCCCAGATTTCCAGGATGGGTAGCCAACCAGTTGAGGGTTAGATGCTGCTTTCCAATTTTTGCAATAGCTATCCCTTGAGCAGTATTTTTTTCGTCATAAGCTACAAAAATATGTATTTTTTTAGAAGTTTCGTCAAGATCATCTGAAATATCGTTTATCATATCTGAAGAGTCTATGATCTGTTGTCTTTTATCCCATGAGAGTCCAGAGGATTTAATAGCGACAAGTTTGTCTAATTTTTTAGATGTTTTGACCCATGTTGGAAATTCTGTTTTCAGTTGTTCGACGGCGTTTTTTTCTATCTTCACTATTTTCAGAGCAGTATTTTTTAGAGCTTTGCTTTCTTGAGTGCTATGCTGTGTTGCAAAATCTATAGTATGAAGTTGTTTATTTATAGTTTTTATCTGTTTTTCAGAGAGGGTGTTTTTGTTTTGTATATATGTGTCGATAAAAGGACGTGCTGCGTGTACTTTATCTCTTGCGGCAAGTGTGAGAAAATGAGATATAGTTTTATAGATATACTTAGCGTTTTTTTTCTTTTTAGATAATTTTTTTACGCGCTTTTCGAGGGAGTTATCTTTGCCCATGATGAGTGCAGTAGTTTTGGCGATTTTGCGAGAGAGTTTTTTTAAACGAGATTTTTCTTCCTCGGGCACTTTTTTGCGAAGAGTTTTTAGAATGATGTCGGCAAATTGTTTGATCGCTTGATTCTCTTCCCAATTCTCGCACAAAAATATTTTTTGCACTTTTTCTGTGGATTGCAAAAGATCTTCTGCATACTTCGCTTCGTCTTTACATGATGGAAGTGATTTTTCTAAGTTTGTTTTTATCGTCTTTATTTCTTTTTTATCTAAGATTCTAGAATCGTTTCGCAGAGTGTCTAATATATTTACAAGATATTGATTAAATTCTTTTTTTTCTGCAATTTCTTGATAAAAATTATTCATATAAAGCTTCTTATATTATAAAGTTATATATAAAGGCTATTTGGATAATTTATTTTAATCAAGTAGAATGTGTAGATGATTTTTGAATGCAAAGAAAATAGCCGTTGAGCTGTGTATTCATGACAACGGCTATTTGTGTAGGCTGGCTTATTGAGCTGGTTGTTGAGAGACCATTTCTGTGTAGCTATGCCATAGCTCTGGTTCAATGCGATTTTGTCTGATGGAGGAAAGAAGCTCTTTTTTAAGAGTGCGAAGATCTTTTTGTGGCAGAAGCTTACGCATGAGGTCTTTATCTCCTGCGGCACGCACCAATCCAAGGAGCTTGTCCATTTCTTGCTTAGCGACAACAAAGTGAGCTTTATTTTTTTTCTTGGAGCCTCGTGCTGCTCTTTGCTTTGGCATGACAGTAAGTGGCTTTGAAGGTTTGATAATGAAGCTCTGTAGCATCTCAGCTAACTGTGCTGGCATCTGATGTTTCATTTTTTTCATGGTGAAGTGATGCATATATCCCCCGCCTGCTCCAGGTAGATAATGACACAAATCGTTTTCCTTATTCGCGCCTACTTTCTTAATTGCATTGTTGATTACTTGCTCAAGTTCGTGACTTGATGTAGCAATCATTGCATTTGTTTGTTGCATTTGATCTGTAGTCGGCATAACGTACCTTTATGTAATGTTGTTGTTCAAATAGGAACTTAATAACAAACCCGATTTGTTTCGTCAACTAATTATTAATTTTCGTTTGCCCTACGTGTCAAAAAAGAGTATCATTGGTGCTATTCTTGAGAAGGTTGATTTGTAGCTTACTTGCGGGTGAAAATGAGTTTTTGTACAAGTTTTAAAATAAAAAAAGCGATTCGATTTTTATGTATATTATTCCTCACTATTTTCGCTGTATCATGTGATCAAAAGAGAGGAAATGAAGCGCTAAAGGCGTGGATGCAAGAAAATGGTAAGCTCAAAGTGCTATGCACTACTGCCATGGTAGGGGATT
Source organism: uncultured bacterium (assembly GCA_964487845.1). Lineage (GTDB taxonomy): Bacteria > Chlamydiota > Chlamydiia > Chlamydiales > FEN-1388 > CAZASK01. The sequence goes on along the minus strand of CAZASK010000003.1, from coordinate 94,758 downwards.
TGGTAGCCCATGTTGGTGGGCAGGAGATCGACTGTTATGTCTTGATTCAAGGGCAGCATAATCCTCATTCCTATCAGCTGGTAAAAGGGGATGATGAGAAATTTTTGCGAGCCGATCTGATTTTTTATAATGGCCTAGGGCTTGAGCATGGGCCAAGTCTTGCAAATCAACTTCTGAAAAATCCAAAAGCTTACGCTCTCGGAGACTATCTTCTTGAACACTATCCGCACCATATTTTGAGGTCAGAAGGAGTATTAGATCCTCATATATGGATGGATATTTCTCTTTTTGCAAAAACACTTCCCTTTATAGCGCACTGTCTTGCAGAGAAGCGCCCAGAGAAAAAGGATCAATTTATGAACGAAATGCAGCTCTATACAGCACAGCTTGGAAGGATGCATGATAAGATTAGAAAAATGTTACATGAGCTGCCAGAGGAAGCGCGCTATCTCGTGACCACGCATGATGCATTTACCTATTTTACAAGAGCCTATTTGGCAGAAGATCAAAATGACTTTCGATCTCGCTGTCAGGCTCCTGAGGGGCTTGCTCCTGATAGTCAGCTCAGCACACATGATATCAGCCGTTTGCTCAGCCACTTAATCAAATATAACATTCATTGCTTGTTTGCAGAGTCCAATATTAGCCAAGACTCGATTAGAAAATTGCTTGATGCAAGTGTGAAAAAAGGTCATGCTGTACGTATCGCTCATAGTGTGTTGTATGGTGATGCCATGGGACCATCAGGGTCAGATGCAGATACATATGAAAAAATGATCCTTCATAATGCGGAATGTATAAAAAAAGAGCTCTCTTATGATCAAAACTGCTCTTAGTGTGTCCGGATTGACGGTGCACTACGATAAGACGCCTGTTCTTTGGGATGTGAATGTTGATGTTCCCACAGGCTCTTTAGTAGCAATTTTAGGCCCAAATGGGGCTGGTAAAAGCTCTTTTATTAAAGCGGTCTTAGGACTAGTTGTGCCAGTGACAGGCTCCATTCATATCATGGGGAAGCCTAAGAGACGTAAGACGGCACATATAGCCTATATTCCTCAGCGTGAAGCAATCGACTGGGATTTTCCTATTACTGTACGAGATCTTGTGCTCATGGGACGCTATCCCAAGCTGGGCTTATTTCGGTGGGCGAAAAAAGCAGATATTCTTGCTGCGCAAGAAGCGATACAGATGGTTGGATTAGAGGCTTTTGAGCAGAGACAGATAAGCGAGCTTTCAGGCGGCCAGCAACAGCGCGCATTTCTTGCGAGAGCTCTTCTACAAGATGCGGATATCTCATTTTTAGACGAGCCTTTATCGGGCGTGGACATGGCGAGCGAAAAAATCATTATGAATATTTTACAGATGATGCGTGACAAAGGAAAAACGATCTTCATGGTGCATCATGATCTTAATACAGTAGAAGAATATTTTGATTGGGTGATGTTTTTAAATATAAGACTTGTGGCTGCAGGTCCTGTGAAGCAAGTCTTTACACCTTCTGTATTGCGAGAAGCATATGGAAAAAATTTTGTGCTTTTTGATGAAACTGCCAAGCTTCAGCAAAATAAAACTTCAGGAATGGAATAATGTATTATTTCGATGACCCTGTTTTATTTGCCCCACTGGTAGGCTGCATGTTGATGTGCCTTACAGCGGCTTGTATAGGCGTTTTCGTCGTTTTGCAAAAAGAAGCGTTATTAGGAGAAGCTTTATCGCATACTGCCTATCCAGGGGTTGTGATGGCTCTTCTTGTGTCGAAGTGTCTTTTTTCTGAAGTGAACATTCATGAATACAAAGATCTCTTCATAGTCCTAACGGGAGCATTTTTTTCTTGTCTATCGGGGGTCTATTGCATCAGATATATGCAGCGGAAAAATGTATCTCAAGATGCAGCATTAGCTTGTGTGTTGTCAGTATTTTTTGGCGTGGGTATTTTTCTTTTGAGCATCTTGCAAGCTGATTATCCAACGCTCTACCCAGAAGCACAAGCACTTCTCTTTGGGCAGGCAGCTACTATGATGAACATGCATGTTGTGGTGTATACGATTCTTTCTCTCTTTACAATTTTTTTGATTCTGCTCTTTACTCGCCCTCTAATTACAAAAATTTTTGATCCTGTTTTTTCTTATACGATAGGCTATTCGAAGCATTCCATAGAGGGCCTCTTATTTTTTTTGATCATATTAGCGACAGTGATTGGCATTCGATCTGTTGGGGTGGTCCTTCTTTCTGCTATGCTTATTTTCCCTGTTGCTACAGCACGTTTTTTTGTGCAAAGAGTCAGAACTTTGTTTATTCTATCAGCGTGTATAGGTATCCTCGCTGGTTTTTTGGGAGTCGTCTCCTCTCACGAGTTGTCAAGGCTATATGTGTCAGATCAAAACACCTTTCTTTCTTTTCCTACTGGGCCTCTGATTGTGATGTGGGCAGCAGGACTTTTTTCTCTAGCTGCTTGTCTTGCTCCAGGTAAAGGACTGGTCATGCGCAAAGTAAGGGGGATGCGTTTTATCTGGGTATGTAGGCAAGAAAATATTTTGAAATCACTGTGGAAGTGCAGTAATGCTGGATGTGATAACTCATTTTCTCAAGAAGATGTGTCACGCTTGACTCATGAGAGGCGGCTTCCTTTAGCTTTTCTTCTATTAGGATTAACAAGAAATGGATTTTTAAGAATCAACGCTGAGAAAAAATATGAGTTAACAGCAGTTGGTATGTTGTGGGGGAGGAAAATAGTTCGACTTCATAGGTTGTGGGAGGTCTATCTTGTAGAGTTTTGTAAGTTTCCTAAAGATCGAGTTCATCTTCTTGCTGAAGACATGGAACATGTCTTGACAGATGAGATGGAAAGAGAGTTAACGGCCCTTTTAAAAAATCCGCTCCATGATCCACATCAAGCACCTATACCAGAGATCGTATGAATCCCTATACTGACACGACATTTTTCGAATTTATGGGGCTCTTTTTCACAAGGCTTTTTCAGGCAGTTCCCATGGCACAAGATGAGCTGCAGGTATACACCTTGTCATTGATTGCATTGTCTTCAGCGCTTGTGGGGACCTTTCTTGTGTTAAGACATATGTGTATGTTGGCAAATAGCTTATCGCATACTATTTTAACTGGAATTGTTATCGCCTTCATCATCCATCGGTTTTTAGGATATCTTCCAGACGATACTTCTTTTTCTTCGTTGCTGCCTTCCGAGACTATTTTATTTGTTTCAGCGATTGCTACAGCATTTTTGACTGCCTATTTAACAGAAGTGCTTGTTTCTTCAATGCGGATGAAAGAAGATGCGGCTACAGGGATTGTATTTTCATTTCTGTTTTCACTTGGCATCTTACTTGTCACCATCATCTGTAAAAATGCGCATATTGGAGCTGAGCTTGTGATGGGAAATGCGGATGTGCTGACTGCAGAAGATCTTCGATTGAGTGCCCAGATCGCCTGTTTGAATGTAGTCTTGGTAGTTATTTTCTTTAGACCACTTTTCTACACTACCTTCGATCCTCTTTTTTCATCGATTGTGGGGATATGGCCATGGCTTTTCCGTTATCTGATCATGGCGCAGCTTGCTGTCACAGCCGTTTCTGCTTTTCGTGCAGTCGGTGTTTTGATGGTCATTGCATTTTTAGTAACTCCTCCCATTATCGCAAGGCGATTTACTGCGAAACTTCCGTTTGTTGTGATAGGTGCCTCTTGTATCGGAGTGTTTGCTACTCTTGTGTCAGTAGCTCTATCTCGTCATATTCTTACCACGACAGGAACCGCTTGTTCGACATCGGCTATGACGGTTGTTGTATTAGCCTGCTTGTTAGCCATCACCTTCGTATGCGGAAAAAAGATTACTAATAATAGAGTGGCTGCTGCATAATCTGAGCAACACATTATCGTCGAGAGTACCATGTTCACAAGTTTGATTTATTTCATTTTCGCTCTGATAGGTCTTGGCTTTTTGATTTTTATTCATGAGCTAGGCCATTACTATATGGCACGCCGTACAGGCATGCGTGTGGAATCATTTGGCATTGGGTTTGGTAAACCTATCTACACATTTTTACGAAAAGGTGTGAAATGGAACATTTGTTGGCTGCCATTTGGAGGATATGTCAAAATAGCTGGAATGGAAAAAGAGGGAAATGTCGACCCGCAAGATATTCCAGATGGATTCTTTGGTAAGTCTCCATGGGCGAGAATACAAGTTGCTATTATGGGCCCTCTTGCCAATATTGTGCTTGCTTTTGTCTTTTTTCTCTGCATTTGGATGACAGGAGGTCGAGATAAAAGTTTTACTGAGATCACGAAGAAAATAGGTTGGATAGATCCTCAATCAGAGCTCTATGCAGCGGGCGTTCGTCCAGGCGATGAGATTGTAGCATATGATGGAGCTGCCTTTAGAGGCTCCAAGGATCATTTTCAGGCAGCTATGATGGCAAAAGAGACGCTTGCCGTTAACGGAAGACACTTTGATTATAAGACGGGTTCGTTTGTGCCATTTTCTCACACTATAAAGCCATATGCTCATCCACTTTCAATAGAAAAGGGAATTTTGACAACAGGGGTGTTATCTTCGGCAAGCTATCTCATATATGACCCTGCGGAGATGCCCTTGCCAACATCTTCTCCTTTTGTGGGAAGCGCACTCTTGCCCAAAGATCGTATTGTCTGGCTTGATGGAGAACCCATTTATTCTTTGCAAGAGTTGAGTCATCTTTTAAATGACACAAGGGCTCTCTGTACTATTCAACGAGGCGATGCTCTTTTACTGAGACGAGTTCCTCGTATTGTGAGTGAAGAGCTGAAGTTTGACCCTATGCAAAAAGAAGAGCTGATGGATTGGCAGTGGGAGGCGAAGCTGAAGTCTGTGAAGTTCCAAAAGCTTGTTTTTATCCCCTACAATTTAAATGCGGATGGAGTAGTGGAATCGCGCATTCCCTATCTCGATGAGCGGAATGAAGCGCACTTTTTTACTGGGCAGCTTCTTTCTGAAAAAGAAGAGCCTCTCCTTCCGGGAGATCGCATTGTTGCCGTTGACGGCTTTCCAGTGAAGGCCGCCTACCAAATTTTGACACATCTTCAAGACAGACACGTACAGTTGATCGTTGAGAGGCATGGCAGCCGAGCTGTTGCAATGTGGGATCGCGCTGATGAGACCTTTGATGCAGAGTTTCCTTGGAAAGATATCCATGCTCTCGAATCTGGCATCGGATCGGCACATATGAAAAAGACGAGTGGTAATCTGATTCTACTTGCTCCAACAAGACCTTGCACGCGCGCTGAGCTGTTTGCAGCTGAAGGAAAAGAAGAGCAGTTTGCTCAGGAGCTACAGGAAGAGCGTCTTCATATACAGGCAATTGATGATCCTGAAAAGAGAGAGCAGGCGCTTCAATTTTTACAAAAGCGCGAACAGCAGCTTTTGTTAGGCATTCCAGGGATACAAGATATACGTGTTCACTATAACCCAAATCCACTCACGATGTTTACAGATGTGGTATGTGAGGTCGCGAATACCTTGATGGCTCTTGTGGGTGGATATCTTCATCCAAAATGGCTAAGTGGTCCTATCGGAATCGTGCAGGTAATTCATGTGAATTGGATGGTTGGAGCGGAAGAGGCCTTTTTCTGGATGGCGACGATCAGCTTGAATTTGGGGCTATTGAATCTTCTTCCGCTTCCTGTTCTCGATGGGGGATACATCTGCCTTTCTCTATTTGAGATGCTGACAGGTCGTAAGTTGAAGGCGAAGACTATTGAGAAGATTGTGATCCCCTTTGCGGTGCTGTTGATCGGATTTTTTATCTTTTTAACCTATAACGACGTGCTCCGCGTCATCACACAGCTATTAAGATGAAAGAAAAACCTGTCCTTGTTTTGATTCGACGTGATTTTCGCTTTGATGACAACAAGGCTTTGTTTTTTGCCGCTCAATCAAGAAAGCCTTTGGTTGTAGTCTTTGTCTTGTCAAGAGATCAGAGACCACAAGGAGAGGCTTCTCGAGCATGGCTTCATGCCGCGCTTTGCGATTTTCAGAAGCGGCTGAAAAAAGTGCATGTGCCTTTTGTAATTCGGCAGGGAGATCTTCTTGAAGAGATAGTAAGCGTTGTTCAAGAAACCAACGCTTCAGCAGTCTATTGCAATAGAGAGTATGAAGCTACATCTTCTAAGCAGGAGGCTGCTCTTTATCAGCGTGTCAAAGAAGAGGGGGCTCTTTTTCAGACGTTTCAAGGGAATATTTTATTCGAGCCTTGGAAAATCAGCACACAATCAGGATCGCCATATCTTGTCTTTACTCCTTATTACCATGCAGCGCTGAAGAAAAAAGTAGAGTCAGCAGTTCCAACTCCTGATGAGTGGATCGGTTTTTCTGGAAAAGTGACTTCTCTTGAGGTCAGTGATCTTGCATTATGCAAAAATGAATACACCCCTCTCCATCACTGGAGAGTAGGTGAAGAGGCGGTTCGAGTGCAACCAAAGATCATTGAGCAATATGCAGCCAATCGCGATTTTGTAGCTATTGAGGGGACTACGCGTCTTGCTCCCTCTATTCATTTCGGACATATCTCTGTTATAAGACTGTATGAAATGCTTCATCACAACTCCGAGGCAGCCCCTTTTCTGCGTCAGCTTTTTTGGCGTGATTTTGCTTATCATCTGCTTTTTCATTTTCCTGATACCGTATCGCAGCCTTTGCGATCTGAGTTTTCTCATTTTCCTTGGAGAGAAGATGAAAAGCATCTTCAGGCATGGAAAAATGGAAAAACAGGATATCCTATTGTAGATGCTGCGATGAGGCAGCTTCTAGAAACAGGATGGATGCACAATCGAGCTCGGATGATTGTAGGATCATTTTTGGTAAAGCATCTACGTATTCATTGGAAGGAGGGAGAAGCGTGGTTTTGGCAAAAGCTATTCGATGCTGACCTTGCAAATAACATCTTCGGATGGCAATGGATAGCAGGATGTGGAGCTGATGCGGCTCCCTATTTTCGAATCTTTAATCCTATTATACAGTCTGAAAAATTTGATCCAGATGGCGCCTATATAAGAAAATATCTTCCTGAGCTTTCTCATCTTGACGCCCCATGGATTCATACGCCATGGCTTGCTCCAGAGCATATATTGCGAGCTGCGGATGTTGTATTAGGGAAAACCTATCCCTATCCTCTCGTAGATCATTATACAGCAAGAAATGAGGCTCTTGAAGCATATCAAGCACTCCGCGGCCAAATGTTTGCATAAATGAAATTTTAAAATTGACATCATAAGTATTGTTTTTTAAAAACAGATTATACATCTTGATGGAGATAAAGCGTGCCAATTTTTTGATCGAAAATGGATGTCAGTTTTCAGGTAGGATGGTTATGGAAAATAGTCAATTTCCTCGACAAGATCTTAGTGCATCGATAAAGCAAGATTTTTATGATCAGACAGTCAGTGACAAAAAAGAATTAGTAAGACAATTTTCGTTTAGTCAACGAAAACTTTTTTTAAAAATTATTCAAGATAGCAAGCTTAGTGACAAAGATCAGGCAAGCCTTAGCGATTTGAAAAAAGTTATGGAAAAAAATAAAAGCCAGTCAGGTGGAATTATCCAAAAAAATGAGGGTCGTTTCTCGAGTTCCACATTCCGTCATAGATTAAAAAAAATCTTAGACAATTCTGCTTATAGCCTTGGTATCGTGACCTCTGGTAAAACTATCTCTATAGTAAAAGAAAAAACTAGCAGAGAGGTTGCTCATCTGCCGAAGATCTCTCGCGCACAATTACGCAAATTATTGCAAGAAGTGAGAGCTAACGGTACGGAAACAGTGGACTTAAAAAAAATTCTATCAGAAAAAGGATTTTCGCTTGAGATTGTGGAGATCTCTTTTTCAACAGATTTTCCATTGAATAATCTCAATTTAGAGGGAATTAAATTTGTTGGATGTAGTTTTGATTGGTCTCTGTGTAGTGGTTTACAGTTGAAGAATGTTGAATTTGTTTATTGCGATATATTTAATTTATCTTTAATGAATTCTAAGCTTGAAAATTGTAAGTTTAGTAATTGCGAAATGCAGGAGGTTATGTTTACTGGGGCGAGCTTAACAAATGTTGAGTTTAGTCAAAGTTCTTTGGTGAATAGTAGTTTTGAAGACGCTTCTTTAACATCTTGCGCATTTCAAAATGTTATCATGCCAGGTACCCATTTTCTTGAAGCAACCATTCAACATTGTACAATATCTAGTAGTAACCTTACAGATACGGTTTTCTTTGGTACATTAGATCACTTTGTTGTGGATGAGACAAGTCAAAAAACAGCTCATGTTACTCGTCCTACAACCGCTATGCTTGTCCATCCAGAAGTCCGAGGAATTACGGTCCCGAAAGTATTTATGAAGTTAGGACAAAGAGCTGGTGTGATTCCTCTACGTATTACAATGCAGCCACAAAAAGTAACCAAAGATAACATAAATCAAGAAATAAATGAGGTTCTTCTAAATATCACCCCCCCCCCTCCTATTCCCCAGCAGCTTATCAATAAGCTTGCAGAAAGTCCTGAATCTGAAAGTGTCAAGATTTTAAAGAAAGCTGAAACATTAGCACAGTATGTTGACTCATTTTGTCTGCCTGGTGGAGAGGATGTGCCGCCAGCATTATACGGGAAACAACAAGAAGAAAAAACTGATTGGGGGGGTGATTATAGACGTTCAATTTTAGAACTTGGCATAATTCATCAATCATTCAACAAAGGCATACCTTTGATGGGTATATGTCGGGGATTTCAGATGTCAAATGTTTACTTTGGCGCCCAACTCATTCAGCATGTAGAAGGTCATAAAAATGTTCAAACGTATGAATTGAGTACCCAGGAAAAAACGGGGTTATATGGGAAAATCATGAAATCGAGTATTGTGGGGGCGTGCTTTCATCACCAGGCTGTTCCAGAAAAGCAATCGGCTACTGAGCATCTTGAAACATCAGTTACCTATCAAGGAATTGTCAAAGCTGCTGAATCAAAACATGGAGGCGCAGCTCCTATGGTTTTGCTGCAGCTCCATCCCGAGCTTTTTGGATCAGATACCGCCGATTCAATGATAGGAAGTGTGATAGATAAATTCTTAACATTTCGAATGTCAAAAGAAAATGATTTGTTTTGGGACATTTTATCGAATAGTGCCAATGCATATCGTATAAAACGAAAAGTTCTTAAAGAATTTCAATCTCGCGCGGAAGAAGTTACTCAAAAGAAAATCGGAAAAGACAGCATTTCGATAAATAAAGTAGAAAAAGAACGAGAGGGCGTCTTTGAGATTTTCAAGAAAAACTTATATCAATGGAAAAAAGAATTGTTTGCTGTAGTTGAGCGAGAGCCTGAAAAATATCTCAGACGTTATCTTGAGATCCCTCCCGAAGGCAAGAGTGATCCATATGCTGAAGAGCGAGAGGTTATTGCACGTAGATTAAGAACGGATTCTGCATTCCTGAAGCAATTAATAGGTTCAAATGATATGAATTGGCTGAAGCACATAATCCAAGAGGCTAATCCTAGTCTCTATAATGAATTATTAGAGAAAAAAGTGTTCGAGCGGGATTAATACTATTCCAAAAAATATATTGATATAATGTTTAGCTTACGTATATGACCATAGCTTCATGATGAGTTTTAGAAGCTGTCAGAAATTGCATTTTAAAAGAAGTTGCTGATGTGTTGAGGCAGGGCTTGTCCCCCATAATGATAAAAATAGGCGGAATAAGAAAATGGTGAGAAGCTGTGGCAAGATAGGAAGGATGAGTCGTGTGGTTGAGTAGAATAACCATACGCTTTTTGGTAGCATACTGTATCCCTATTGCTCTCATACAAGCACTTGCTTCGATGTTGCTGCAGCATGATGGAAAAAGTGAATCTGGAGCAAAATGAGAAGAAGAGTCGGGGATCAACTCACTTACAAGCACGCATGTATCTGGCAGAAGATGAGATAACGATTGAAAAAGCCATGAGTGAGTGCAAGAGATGATTTTATGCTGCTGTGTCTGAAAATGCTTATGTGCTTTTTGATATGTCAGATGATGGAGAAAATCGTGTAAGAAAAGATCCTTGTAGCGCTCTTTGTTGATGATAGACTCTTGTTCCATGGCAAAGATCTTATTTTTTGTCGCAACCTTGAAATAGTTCGTCTCTTGCTCATATCGAGATGGAGTGATGCCAAGAAAGAGAGCTACATCAGACTCTGTATGATGCGCAAGTAAGAGGGGATGATTCTCGTCGATGAGTCCTCTTGCTAAAGGGTGGAGAAGAAAGGGGATACTATTTTTTTCAAGAAACAAAAGTGTGTCTTTTCTACGGCTTGGAGTGAGAGCTCCTCTTCCGAGGTAGCAGATAGGTTGTTTGCTTGTATGAAGTACTTTTTTTATGCTGATAAGAGCATCTCTTAGGCTTTCTGGATCACTTTTTCTAAACTGAGTTTGCCTTGGCACGTGAGTTGGGATAAAGGCGTTTGCTATTTCGTTAGGAAGTCTGAGCAGGCAAGGCTTTTGCATATGCATACAAGTGTCAACAAGTCGATCGATTTGCTTGGCGGCATCTCGGGTTTCAGTAATTGTTGTTTGCGCAAAAAAACAGCTGTCAAGAAATTTGGAGAATTCACGGAACGCCTTTCCTTGTGGCATGCTCTTGTGGGTGCTGCCCAGGATGACGAGAAGTGGTATCTGATCGCGACTTGCTTGTAAAATTGAGGCAAGATGTATCTCGCATGAGGCCTCTGTTGCAAGAAGCACGCCTAGTTTTTGTGCGAGGCCATAACCTGAGGCAGCTTCAGCTTCTATAGAGAGAGGCACATTTATCAGGCTGATGCGCGGGTTTTCTTGAATAAACGATAAAAGATGAAAAAATGAGAGGTTGTCATGGCTTCTATCAGATCCAAAAAGGTGTGAAACCCCCTCTTTTATCATTTTCTTTAATAGGTACTCGCCTACCGTCAATCGCTCTTTTGTAGGCTGAGAGCGCCGAAGCTTAGATGGATGTAATCGAATTGTTCCATGCATAGATAATGGAGTAACACATTCTAAAGATTTTTTCAATTTTGAAGTAGCTTGAAAGTCGAGAAGACAAAATCGTCTCTCTTTGCTACTCTTATAAGAAGATGATACGATGCCAAGGATAGAGGATATGTTAGACATAAAATTAATACGAAAAGAGCCAGAGCTCATTGAGAAAAAGCTGAAAACAAAAGTGGTAGATGCTGATGTTGCGAAAGTGGTCGCACTCGATTCTCTCATTCGAGAAAAGAAAACACGAGTAGAGCATTTGAAAGCGCGGCGCAATGAAGTTTCGGAAACGATTGGTGCGATGAAGCGAAAGGGTGAGTCAGCAGACGAGCTGAAAGCAGAAGTTTCGCGCTTTGCGGATGAAATTCATGCACTTGATCAAGAACTTGTAGAAGCTGAGGCCTCTTTTTTAGACGCTCTTGCACGTTTGCCGAATATTCCCATGGATGATGTCAGCGTCTCTCCAGATCCAAAAGATAACGTCGTAGTGAAAGAATTTGGAACAAAAAGAGAATTTGACTTTGAATTCAAAAATCATCTCGAGCTGAACGAGCTACACCAGCTCTTTGACTTTCCAAGAGGTGTCAAGTTGGCAGGCTCTGGCTGGCCGACCTATAGAGGTCTAGGTGCAAGACTTGAATGGGCGCTCATAAACTACATGCTGGATACGCATATACGCTCCGGATTTGAGCAGTGGATCCCACCTATTGTCGTAAAAAAAGAGATTATGTTTGGCGCAGGACAGCTGCCAAAATTTTCTGGTCAGCAGTATGCACTCAAGGATGAAGAGCATGAGTTGTTTTTGATTCCAACAGCAGAAGTGGCACTCAATGGCTTGTACTACGATGAGATTCTGCCAGAAGAGTCGCTTCCGCTCCGTTACGCTTCCTATACTCCCTGTTTTCGTAGAGAGGCTGGGGCAGCAGGTGAAAAAGAGCGTGGCCTTATCCGCATGCATCAGTTCAATAAAGTAGAGATGTTCGCATTTACGACACCTGATCAGAGTGCGGCGATGTTTGACGAAATGGTAGGCCGCGCTGAAAGCATTCTTGAAGGATTGGAGCTCCACTATCGAAGTATGCTTCTTGTTACTGGAGATATGTCGTTTGCTGCTGCAAAAACAGTCGATGTAGAGGTGTACTTGCCTGGACAAGGTCGCTATTATGAGGTTTCCTCTATCTCGAATTGCACCGATTATCAAGCGAGAAGATCAAATACACGCTATAAGAAAAAACAGGACAAGCCTCAATTTCTTCATACGCTCAACGGCTCAGGACTTGCTACATCTAGGTTGATGGTAGCGATATTAGAAAATAATCAACAAAAAGATGGCTCTATTCTTATTCCAAAAGTGCTGAGGCCCTATCTTGGAGGTCTTGAGCGCCTCATTCCTCGTGGGGTATAGATAGCGTGTTTCGAGCAGCTCAGCTTCTCAACATAGATTCTTTTCTTCAACAAGATACTCTGATGGTAGATGTAAGGTCTCCAGCAGAGTTTTCACATGCGCATATCCCGCATGCTCTCAATATTCCTTTGCTATCCGATGAAGAACGAAAAGAGGTCGGCACGCTCTATAAACAGGTAGGACAGCAAGAGGCAATACGCCTCGGTGTCACTTTTGTCAGCCCGAAGCTGCCTGGATATATGCAGACGATACGAGCCTTGCAGCCAAAAGGAATCATTCGTGTCTACTGCTGGCGTGGTGGCATGCGCAGCGGCTTCATGAGCTGGTTTTTTCAGTTTACCGAAGCTGCCGCAGCATCTCTTCATGGGGGATATAAATCTTATCGAAGATGGGCTCATAAGATATTGGAGGCGTCATATCAATTTTCTGTTGTGGGAGGATTAACAGGATCTGGTAAAACAGAGTATTTGCACAAGTTGGCATTGAAGGGTGAGCAGGTCATCGACCTTGAAGCAATCGCCTGTCATCGTGGCAGTGCATTTGGATTAGTATCACCTCAGCCATCCAATGAGCAGTTTGAAAATGAACTGGCGATGCAGCTTGCACAGTTAGATTGCTCAAAGCCTATTTGGATAGAAGATGAGAGTAGAATGATTGGCTCATGTATGATCCCTCGCCCTGTCTTTGAAAAGATGCAGCAGGCTCCTTTGTATGAACTTCAGGTTCCTCGTGAGCTACGATTAAAACGTATCGTAGAAATGTATGGCACGAGCAAGAAGGAGGCGTTGATAACGGCAGTTCAGAAAATTTGTAAGAAGCTAGGGTCTCAAAAGACTCATCTTATTATCTCCTCTATTCAAGAGGGGGCTATTGAAAAAGCAGCATCGCTCTTGCTTGAATATTATGATACAGCGTATTTCTTTTCTATGAGCCGAAACCCAAGGAAGTCAGATGTCCTCATTGATTGATTTTATCGAACAATCGCCTACAGCGTGGCATGCTTGTCATACTGCAAAAATGATGCTAAAACAAGCAGGCTTTGAGGAATTAGATGAGAAGAAAAGGTGGGATATCCGCTTGGGTAAACGCTACTACGTACAACGGGGCGCTTCGCTCTGTGCTTTTGTCATGCCAAAAAAAAAGATAGAGCGGCTGTGCCTCTTTACAAGCCACACAGATAGTCCTTCTCTAAGGCTGAGGCCTCATGGAGAATCTCAAAAAGATGGATATAGCCTTCTTCACTTTGAAATCTATGGAGCGCCTATTTTGCCCTCATGGTTAGGGCGTGCACTCGCACTTGCAGGAAAAGTTATCGTAAAAAATAAAAATGGCACTCTCGAGTCAAAACTTGTGCATATACAAGAGAAGCCATTTGTCTTTCCCTATGTTGCCTTTCATCTCGACAGAACAGTCAATGACTCGTTTTCTGTACATAAGCAAGCTCATTTTCATGCGATAGTAGGTACAGAAGAAGAATCTTTGGAGGCTCATATACAAAAAATAGCAGGCGACGTCATTCATCAAGAGCTCTATGCGGTGCCTCTTGCTGTGCCGACACGTATCGGCAAAGAGATGATTGTGTCATATAGGCTGGATAACCTTGTTTCTTTTTTTGCGGCCACCGAGTGTATACACAAGGTCCAATCACATCCAACAAAGCTTGTGATGAGTGTGTCATGGAATCACGAAGAAATAGGCTCAGAGACATACGAAGGAGCTAGTTCTTCTTTTGTGCAAGATGTAATGAATCGCATCTATGGAATGCAAAAAATCGATGTGGAAGATAGAAGTATCATACAGGCAAGTTCTTTGGTTGTATCGCTCGATGTGGCACATGCGACACATCCAAACTTTGCTGAAAAAAGTGATCCACACCACCCTGTTACTATGGGCGATGGAGTAGCTGTCAAGATACACGCGAATCAGAAATATACAAGTGATGCAGAGGTTGTGGCAGAGGTGGTTTCTCTTTTTAAACAGCATGACATTGCATTTCAATATTATTCGCATCGTAACGATAGTGTATGTGGAAGCACAGTGGGGCCCATCTATGCGGCTCTTTCAGGAATACAGAGTATGGATATAGGAGCTCCTGTCTTGTCAATGCATGCCGCAGAAGAGCTTGTCAATGAGCATGATGTAGAAACGCTTATTCAAGCTCTAGCAGTGATTGCCTCAAGCTGAATGTTGTAAGGGAGCCTCACGTAAAAATCGAGGGTTCCACATCATTAAGAAAATGCGTGTTGGATCATACAAGCTTTCAAGTTTTGGTTTATAGCTCAGATAGCTTGATAACAAGCTCAAGAGTTCTTTTTGCAGAGGTTCTGGAAGATGAGCAAGCTGATCTTGAATCATCTTAATAAGCGTAATTCGAACATCACCGTCAGCAAGGGGTATTTTTCCTTCTAGGAGAGCGATGAAATCTGCACCTGTAATATCACCCATCATTGTTTTTTCAACCGCAGCAAGAGCGCATGAAAGCATGACAATTTTGAGTGCTGTTGTAAATATCTTGTACTGCGGTTCACTTAAGTCTTTGACGACGCCTTTCAAGCGAGAGGTAACAAAGGCGTCAAAATCTGGTCTGTTGACGAATTGTGCAATCGTTACAGCAAAGGAAAATGCTGATTTTTGTGCGACCATTTTTTCATCTTTTGGAGGGTCTATTGTCGCAAGTGAAATGGCTCCTGGAATACTCCAGTAGGCTGCTGCAATCATGACAGCTGCTGCAATTTGTGTCATCTCAGTAACAAGTTGTGGCATCGATACGCTAAAGTCAGCAGGCATATCTTTTGCGATACTTGTGATTAAATTTCCTAAGGGCTGTTGTCCCACAGGAAGCGCATTGTCTATAGCTTTAAAAGAAATGGCATGTGTAACAGGGTCGATATTGACAGTGGCTACTGCGGAGACGCCGCTCATCATCCCAGATAAGAGTATAGATATCATGGGCTGACTTAAATCCTGATCTCCATTTTTTATAGAAGCAATATAATCTTGCATCATCCCTTGGTAGACAGGCTTATTTTGTATGAAATATTCTCTATCTATTTGTCTCATTTTATCTGCAGCTTGCGCCTCTTGCTCAACCCATTTATCTAAAAGAGTAAGGACGAGCTCTTGTTCTGCTATATGATAAGCTTTTGTAACGAGATCAGGGTCAACTGACTTGAGTGCCGATAAGAAAAGAGGAGAGCTTTTTAAAAATTGTGTTGAAGTAACAATGTCGGTGCTGTGCTGCGAGTCTGATTTTTGGGTGTTTGCCACGCTTGTGGGCGTCGATGGTTGTGGTGCTATGGCACTTGTTGGCGTGCTGTTTTGGATAATAAAATTTTGCAGGGCGATAACAAGAGGATTTTCAGGATCCTTTTTTATCAACTCTTTAACGCGTGCTGCATTTGTCTCTTCACTTTTTAGCCAGTTGTCAAGAGCTGCAAGTACAATTGCGTTTTCTGTGATGCCAATAGTTTCGCTCGCAGATCTTCCGCTTTTTGCAATAGCCGCAATGCCAAGCATAAGGTCTAAGTTGTTCCAAAGGTTTAAAGAGGTGACAGCGTCAAGCCATGGCTTTGGAAGCATCGCCAGGATGTCATCTATTGTCTTTTTATCTGCAACACTGATGGTAGACTGTCCAGAGGAGAGTATTGGCTGTGTGCTTTCTGTGCTGCTTGTGCCAGATACCTGCTGATCTGCGATGCCTCCTAGGCTGAAGGATCCTCCTTCCGGAATTGAGGGAATAATGCTCATAGGTAGATCTCCTTATACAGGAATACTTGTTGGAAGTTGTTGTTGTGACGCAGGGCCTGTTTGTGTAGCTATTGAAAAGTTTTTCAAAATCGACTTTGCTGGATCTAATAAAAAGTCGATCGAGAATTTATGGAAGCTTAGCATACGCTCGAGTGTTTGTCCAAATTGCTGCCCTATCTTTTGTACGAAGCGAGCATTTACGGCATCGGTTGTGACATGATCGAGAGCGATTTTGAATACAGTAGCAATATCTGGAGGAAGTCGAGATGGTCCTCTGTTATCTCCAGGAGCTCCTCCTGCAAATGCTGCAGCAAGTTTCGTAATATTTGCAGGTGTTGGTCCTTCTTTTTCAATTTCAAGAAGTGATGTAATGATATTACTTGCTTGCTTTCCAGAAATGATGCCTGTGCTCAGCGCAATAAGGAGAGCTGTCTGGTCAGCAGGGCTTAAGAGAGAAAAGGAGGAAGAAATCGTGGCTCTTTGTTGCTCGATTTTTATAAGGTCTGCCTCGCTTACTTTAGTAAGATCGACACCAAGGCTTTGAATAAGGGTATGTGGAGCTTCTGTGAGCACCTCTTTCAGTGCGGTTCCTAATTTTTCTCCGTTATCTACTTTTGCTTGAAAGCTGTCTATAGACTCTTGTTTAAGACCTATGCGTGCAATAGAACGTATAATCTCATCTCGTAGTATCTCTTGACGGCTTATATCGACTTGCTCTGCAGTTTGATTAAATATTTTTTCTAATAAAGAGGGCTCTTCAGCGCTAGCAAGTGGATCGAGATCGAATCCGTTTTTATTGAGTACAGCAATGTCGACAGCGTTGGTGCCTGTGTTAGAGAGTAAATTTACAATTGAATTGACGACTTCTTTAGAAAAGCCTGTTTGAGTTGTAGTGTCTGGAATGTTTTGAGTCGTCGTGCTTGGAATGTTTTGAGTCGTCGTGCTTGGAATGTTTTGAGTCGTCGTGCTTGGTATATCTGGTGAAAAGGGTTCTGTTGTTTTTTGTAAAGCCTGTGCGAGACGTAGTTGATCGTCAGTAGAGGAGATGAAGCCTGTAGCAGTGGTTTGTGAAAAAAGTGCTTGTATGATTTTTCCAATGTCTTCTCCTGTGGTAGCTCCTGCGCCGATGGCGCCAGCTAAGCCGCCAAGGAAAAGAAGGAGCAGTTGTTGGAAAAAGACCAGAAGAGCTAAGAGTTCTTGAAGCTGATCAGCAGACAGTGTGCTTGCGTCTTTATTGCCTCCTATAAGAGCAAGGGCATTTTGTGCTAACAGTTTGTCGTTGCTAGCAAGAGAAAGTAGTCCTTTCGCCATGTCTGATGCAGCACCGGTTGCTGCTGCTGCTTCGCGAGCTGCTTGCGTTTGTTCGACCAATGCTGATCGAATAATGCCCATGATAGAATAATTTTTGAATCCTGCTGGCAAACGTATTGCTGCCTGTATTCCTGTTACAAGTGAAGCGAGCTCTATCGTGCTTTTCAGTGTTTCTTGCAGCGATTGACCACTTAAAATTTGGTTGATGATAGTTCCGATTTTACTTGCTGCTATAGAAAGATTTGCACTTGTAATTCCCACGCCGCTACCAGGCCCTTCTGCTTTTCTGTTGCTTTCTTGAGGAACGCCAAGATCTCCAAATACCTTTGCAAGAGCTTTTGTAAAAGCAGTCTTGTCTTCTTCATTGGTATAGGTGCTTTGGAGGATAAGTTGAGCGAGCATATTGATAAATGAAACGATAGAATTGAATATATTAAGGAAGTCGAATGTCACTCCCACGTCTCTTACAGGGGTTGTGGAGCGATAGACGACGGGATCAAATAGCGTAAAATTAATGGGGGGGCCTAGACGACTGATAATTGGGTTGAGGATTTCGTTGATGGTAAGAAGCTGCGTATTTAAGCTATCTAAGTCTGCAGCGCTTGGCGGCTGAACAGTCGATTCCGCATATACAGGAGGTAAGGCATTGTTGTTGACAATCTCTTGGTATATTTCTTGCGTGGGGACATGTCCTGGAGCGGTATCGTAGGGGGGGACAGATCCGCTGATAGCAGTTACGGGAGGGCCAACATGGTTTTTTTCCACAGGGTCAGGAAGTTGTCCATATGCAGCGACTCCATATCCTATTGCAAAGCGATCTCCATCTTGATTCAAGATGTCCATGTTATTGACTGAATCAGGAGGTACTCCTGTCGAATAAGAAGTGGTTGTTGCAATGGCAGTCGTGATTGTATTAATTTTATGAGTGACATCTTTTCCGTTGGCATTAAATGTATCAATTTCTTGATTCACTTGATGGATCACAGCATTAATATTATCGACATTGTTATTGAAATTTTGAACCGCTGCAAGTGTTTCGTAGTATCGGTCAAGATTGTCTCGAGCTACTTGTTGGTTGTAAGCGGTATCTTTTTCATTCAAACTTTGTATTTGTTGGAAGCGAATTTGCGATTCATCGAGATGCATGGACTGCTCAGCGTTCATGAGCTTTAACTGAAATTCCTTCATGCGAGACTCAGACATCTCTGCATTATGCATCACCTGTGCGATATAGATTTGGATTTTTGCGATAAAGCGCATTAAATCGTTTATAGACATTTTGCCAGCTGGAGGAAGGGTGGGAAGGTCAATGGCCACTATGTTTGCTGCATTGAGTCCAGATGCTAAGATGGTGTCTGTTGGGGCAAGTGCGTTGCTTTGGGCGCTGCTTACAGCCGACTCTGTTGTGGGGTCGACCGTGAGGTTATTTCCTTGATAGGCGGCAAGAACCGTAGCATCAGTGGAGGTCAGCTGATTGATAATAGAGCTCATCAGAGCATCAGCGTCAGCTTTTGCCTGAGCGAGTTGGTTGTTGAATGCAGTTGCTGTAGCGGAGATCGAGACTCCCTCATCGTGAAAGGAGTCATTGAGTGCTGAGTATGCAGCGCTGAAGCTGTTGGCATATGTCGTAAGAATGCTATATGCGGTCGCAGTATTATCATGCGCTGCATTAATCGTATTTTGATAATTGTTCCTGCTCGCAAGAGCATTGCTTGCAGCAGGTCCATTCCCCTGCAGCGAATAGAGATAGTAGTCATCATCTGCTTGGATATATGAGATGCGGGCTGTTGCTAAAGTATGTTGTGTTTGCATTAAGTTGTTGAGCTGATTGCGGTAGTTTTGCTGAGCAATTGTAAGCGTACTGATACGTCCTACCAATGTATTGTACAGCGTTGTTGTAATGATGCCGGAGCTGATTAAGCCATTGAGTTGGTCTGTGAGTTGCTGTGAAAGAGTTTTCGATGTGTCATCTAAAAACTGAAGGCGATATCCTTTGACATCCACGAGATGTGCTGCTGAGAGCTCAAAGGCGTTTAATGCAGAATAATAGGTCGCTCTTGTTGAATTAAACGTTGCATAGCCGTTGTTGAGGTTGGTGAGCGCCGTGTTTTTCGCATTCGTTGCGTTTGTAAGGTTCGTATTTGCAGTATTCAGCGCTGTTCCATATGTATTGTTTAAAATGCTTACTTTATTGTTGTAGTCAGCTAAAGCGTTGTTGACAATGATCTGTTGGGCGGGTCTCGCTGGGTTGTTTGCGGCCATTCCATTTAAAATAGCGAGTTGTTGATTGTAGTAATTCAGCGCTGGGATAACAATTCCGCTATTGTAGTTGTTGTAGTTGTTTTGTGCGGTGATCTGCTCACTTACGCGTTGATTATAGAGTGCGAGTGCGCTATTGTATGCTGAAAGCAGTCCAGGAAGTGCGTTTTTGGCGTTGATATAGGGAGTATATGCAGTATTGACTGCAGTCTGCTTCGTAGTATAATCAGTTTGTGCAGCTGCTAAGTCGCTGTCTATGCTCAATATGCTGGGATTGCTTGGGGAATAGGTATGCGTTGGGCCAGTAATGGGTGAGACCATATGAAGTATCTCCTCAGATAGTGAAAGACGATAGAATGTCTTCCAAGAATTTTTAGAAATCAGGGTACACAGTACTTCTCTCTCTAAATCTCATTATATCAAAAAAACATTTACAGCAAAAGTCTTTCACTCTGTCTGCTCTATTTACGACTATAACGCTTGGTAAAATTCCAATTTTTCAGCTACGATGGCACGCAAGAGACAAGAGGTATACACAAGATGGACAAGAGTCATTTTCATGGAAAATCGCCAATGCAGCATATCGCCGAGGTGCAGGCAAGAGGGGTGATGGCCTCCTCAGAGATTCACGGCGCTGAGATACCAGGGTCGATTTTTGCAGGCTGTGATGCTGCAAGGGAGGCAGCGTTAGCCTTGCTTATCTTGGGGACGGAGCTCCTTTTATTTGATATCGGGGTTATGAAAGAGCTCATGATCCTGCTTTTTTTTGGTCTTGGGTTTGCTATATGGAAGGTAGGCAGAGCGGCTCACTTGGCGTGGTCTCGTCTTGAGAGGTTGCATCGTGTGGTCAGTGAAGAAAAGCATGAAATAGAAGAAAATAGGGACGAAGAGCGTCAAGAGCTGACGGCGCTCTATGCAGCTAAAGGCTTGCAGGGAAGGCTGCTTGAAGAAGTTGTCGATGTCTTGATGGCAGATGGGGATCGACTCTTGCGTGTGATGCTGCAAGAGGAGATGGGGTTTCGTTTAGAAGAGCAAGAGCATCCACTTTTGCAGGGTCTTTGTGCGGGCATTGGAGCCCTTTTTGGCGGTTTGATTCCTGTACTAGGGCTCTATATGTGTCATGGTATCGGGTTGGTCGCAGGATCTGTATGTGTGTTATTAACTACCGCATATATAAGTGCTCACTATCAAAGAAATAAAACCATTGCCGCTATGGTTTGGGTTCTTGCCATTGCTCTTTTTTCGTATGTCTTTGTACTCTCGTGTACGCGATTTGCTGTTGCAAGAGGTGATGCATGACAGCCTCTATCCGGGTGCCTCTAGGGCGTAGAAGAAAGGGAGAGTTTACCTTTAAGCGTTTTTTTGAGATGGGTCTTGATGAAAGTGCAAGTCCATTTCTTACTGCTGAAGCGAGGGCTCTGAGTAAAAACCTCTATCTCAAGGTAGCCTTTTGTGCAGCTTTTCTTTTGGCGATGAGTTTTTTTTTATCACTGTTCTTTCCTAGCTATCCTGCGGCAGAGATTTTGCTGAGTGCTGTCTATTTAATGGTAGGGGTGCCTTCACTGATCGAAAGTTTAGAAGATCTCTTCTTGAAGCGAGATGTCAACATCGACGTCTTGATGACATTGGCTGCGTTTTCAGCCTATTTTTTAGGTAGCGGCTTTGAAGGAGGACTTCTTCTTGTTCTTTTTGCTCTATCAGGAGCGCTTGAAGAGATGGTGTCATTAAAGGCAAAAAGTGCTCTTGGGGCTATCCATACACTTGCTCCCACGAAGGCATATCTTCTCGATGAACAAGGATACCTTTTTGAGCGAGCAGTCCAGGATGTCACTATAGGGACTACTATTTTTGTGCAGCCTCATGAGATCATCCCTCTGGATGGAATTATTATAGATGGGGAGTCTTTTGTCAGTATGGCACATCTTACTGGAGAAAGTGCTCCTGTTCGTAAAAAAAGAGGCGATGAGGTTTCTTCGGGAGGCAAGCTCCTCGATGGCTCTTTGAAAATTCAAGTCACCCACACAAGTCTCAACTCTACAGTGAGCCGTATTGTAGAATTGATTACGCAAGCGGAGTCGGCAAAGCCTCGTCTTGAGCGAGTATTTGATCGCCTGAGTCGTCGGTATGCACTTTCGATTATGAGTTTTTTTGCCTTCTTTGCCCTCTTTGCTCCTTATTTTTTGAATATCGAATATCTAGGAAGAGAAGGTTCTCTCTATAGAGCGCTTTCGTTTTTAATCGCTGCCTCCCCTTGTGCGCTTATTTTAGCAGTGCCTATTGCCTATTTGAGTACGTTGTCTGCTCTTGCGCGAAAGGGTATTGTCCTAAAGGGAGGTGTTGTTGTCGATGCTTTGAATCGATGCTCGATGGTTGCATTTGATAAAACAGGCACGCTTACGCTAGGAGAGCTTTCTTTATTGCGTATTAACCACTTTGGTAAAAAAAGCTTTTCTGATCACAAGCTTCTTACAATTGCAGCATCTCTTGAGAGAAATGCTGGCCATCCTATTGCAAAGGCCATCGTGAGCGAAGCTGAAAAGCAAAACTGTGTGTTGTATCAGACACAAAATGTCCGTGTGGTCCCAGGCTTTGGAGTAGAAGGCGAGGTGCTCATTGATGGGGTTTTTGTTCCTGTTTTTGTGGGAGACTGTAGTGGGCGCATACAGGGTGATATTCCGCATGATGCAGAGGCTCATATATCTGCCTCTTTGATGGTTGGGAGCGATGTATGGCTGTTTACTTTTGAAGATACTCCGAGGCCTTCTGTGGCTCCGATGCTCAAACATCTCAAGCAGCTTGGCAAGCAGGTCATAATGCTTACGGGTGATAAAAAGAGTGTAGCCAAAGAGATGGCATCGCTTCTTGGTATCGACTCTTATGAGGCGGAGTTAAAGCCAGAGGATAAGTTGAGCCGTATTGAAGAGCTATCGCAAAAGCATGGTCTTGCAATGGTGGGCGATGGCATTAACGACGCTCCTGCTCTTGCTCGCTCCTCTGTAGGTATTTGTATGGGAAAGGTGGGGAGTTCTGCTGCTCAAGAGGTTGCTGACGTGATTCTTTTGAGGGATAATATAGAATTGCTTGACTGGCTTTTTGAAAAGGCTCATAAAACGTCAAAGATTGTATTTCAAAATGTATTGCTTGCTGCGTGTGCTATTATTGGGGCAAGTCTGCCAGCGCTTTGCGGCTTTGTGCCCTTGTGGCTTGCTGTGATCTTGCATGAGGGTGGTACAGTCATTGTGGGATTAAACGCTATTCGATTGTTAAAGGATTGATGTGGACAGCGAACGATTGATGCAGTTTTTGTCTCTTTTTCTATCGCAGTGGCTCGTGCACAGCGATGTGGCCTATACACAAGAGCGTGTCTATGCTGACCTTGCTAGAGAAAAAGATCAGATCTGGAAGCTTACAACTCTCAGATGTCATCCTGAAAAAAATAACGATGAAGAATATCAGCAAGAATACAGCTCTTGGAAGCCTACAGAGCTTGTGTTGCAGCTTGCAAAAGAGGCCGTTGCTTCAATTTTGAAGACAAACTTTTTTTCTCTCGATGAGACAAAGGCATTTCGCTTTGACACCTCTTTTTTCCCTTTTTTGCCGAAGTCGTTACAAGATTCATTTTTCCCGCAAGCGCCGTTTGCTCTTTTCTACATTGTCCACGAGCGCTATTTCGGATTTCATATCCGCTTTCAGGATATAGCAAGAGGAGGTCTTCGATCGGTGCTTTCTGTGCAAAGAAAAGGCTCCATTTTACTCGAGTGTTATCAGCTTGCGTGGACGCAGGAGAAAAAAAATAAAGATATAGCAGAGGGAGGATCAAAGGGTATTTTGTTTGTGGATTCATCGGATCTTCTTCATGATGCGCAAAAGGGATATGCCCAAGCTTTATTGAGTGTGGTGAATGGAGATAGCTCTGGAAGACTTTTCCGGGACGATATTGTCGATTACTATAAGAGGCCAGAATATATATATTTAGGTCCTGACGAAAACATGCATGACAGCATGATCGACTGGATTGCCAACTATAGCATCTCGTGTGGCTATTATCCGCAAGGAGCCTTTATTACTGGCAAGTTGAAGGCTGGTATCAACCATAAAAAATATGGCGTCACTTCATATGGCGTTCATCAATTTTTAGAAAAGGTGCTTTGTTATCTTGGCTTAGAGAAGGGTTCATTTTCTGTGAAGATGACAGGAGGTCCCGATGGAGATGTGGCAGGCAATGTGATTGTAAATTTGCACAAGTACTATTCCGATCGTGCTTTGATTGTCGCTTTGACAGATATTTCTGGGACGGCTGTTGATCCAAACGGACTTGACTTAAAGTCTTTATGCGGTCTCTTCCATGAGGGCAAGTCGATTCGCTACTATCCATTTCATAAGCTTTCTTCGAGCGGCTTTTTATTGCAAAAAGATGATGCTCAGCTGTTGACAGCTCACGCTGTTCAGGCGGTTTCTCCAGAACACTGCCTAGAGGTCAGTGATAAGGCTGTGCATGAGGCATCTGCAGATATCTTTATACCAGCGGGAGGGCGTCCCAATACACTCAATGAAAAGACAGTGCATGCTTTTTTTGATGCTGCAGGGAAGCCAACGGTGCGTGCTATTATTGAGGGAGCAAATGTGTACTGCACGCAAGGAGCTCGTGAGGAATTAGAAAAGCGTGGAGTGATTGTGATAAAAGATGCCTCTGCGAATAAGGGGGGCGTGATTTCTTCATCGTATGAGGTGCTTTCATCTCTCGTTTTGTCCGAAGAGGAGTTTCTTATGCACAAAGAGCAGCTCGTGCAAGAAATTCTAGAGAAAATTAAACAGTTTTCTGGACAGGAAGCGGAGTTGTTGCTTTCTGTGCATGATACAATGGGGCAGCCCTGTTCAAAAATCTCTTCTCTTATATCGGATCATATTTTAGCCATTCGTGCAGCTATCAGAGAAGTGCTTGTTCCAATGGAGCTTCCTTCTGATAGCGAAGATCCTCTGTATATTCCATTTTTTGCGTATTGCTTACCGCTTTTGCGAACTTCGTATAAAGAGCGGCTCATGAGTGCGGTTCCTGATGCTCATAAAAAGGCAATTATTGCGACATCGCTTGGAGCGCAGCTTGTCTACAGGCGTTATTTTTCTCTGCCGCACACACTCGATGCTCGCCTTCTAGACTACTGCCACGATAGGACATTATTCACCTAGCAGCTCTAGATATTGACTGCTAATTAAGCAGTGTGGTATTGAGAGTGCTAAATTGTGTTGCTTTTAGATTCTTCTAGTGCTATACTTTCAACATAGGAGGTGTTATGGGTGCATCAAAACCTTTACCAATTGAGCCTGTCAGAGAGAGAAGTTCGAAGCAAGAGCGAGAGCGTGATGTGCTCTTAGGTCTTGTGGCCTATTATATCAAGACGATGAAGCCGGTAGGTTCTGAGACGCTGAAAGAGGTAGGATTTCCCCATCTGAGCTCAGCTACGATCCGCAATTATTTTCAAAATCTAGAGGAAGCGGGCTTTTTAGCGCAGCACCATACGTCATCGGGGCGCATTCCTACTGCCAAGGCGTTTCGTCTCTATGCTCAGTTGATACTCGATGATGTAAATCAGAGAAAGGCCGCCCCTGCCAACCTTCCTATTGTTGAAGACGCGCCGCAAGATATCAAAGAGGTGATGCTCTTTTTGCAAAGATTCGTAGAGAGCGTATCAGAAAAGACAGGCTGCCCTTGCTTTCTCTCCTCGCCACGCTTTGACCAAGATTTTGTAGTCGAGATAAAGTTACTTGCCTTTGAGGCGGGCCGCTGTCTGTCTGTGCTCTTTACAAACTTTGGCGTCATCCACACAGAAGTCCTCCACTCGCCGCATAAGTTGTCACAGCATGAGGTCATGCGCATAGAAAGCTATTTTCGTTCACGTCTTGCCTCAGGAGCTGTAGAGCCTGACGAGATGACACAAGAAGAGCTTGAGCTGGCGCATCGCTTTTATCAAGAGTCGATGGCGCGCTACCTTGTCGCCTATAGCAATTTTTCCCAAGAGGAGCTGCTACGCGTTGGCTTTTCGAAGCTTTTACGCTATCCAGAGTTTCAGGAGGCAGAGCGGCTGACAAGCAGCCTCTCTTTATTTGAAAACTCCCAAGCCCTACGTGCCCTTGTACGAGATGTGCTCAGAGCGCATCAGATGAAGTTTTGGATTGGAGAGGATCTACTGAGCTTTCTTTCTTCAGTACCGAACTGCAGCGTAATAGCAGCCCCCTATACGATAGGTCCAAAATGTGTGGGAGCAATCGGCCTCATCGGCCCTATGCGCATGCCCTACCAAGATCATTTTCAAGCTTTAAAAGAGGCAGAGCGCACTATTTCTAAGTATCTGACAGAGAATCTCTACAAATACAAAATAGGCTATCGATCCTCCTATGCGACCCCTCTCGAACTTGACTTTCAAGAACATGCACTCCTCATCATGAAGGAGCCGAGGGCGCTTTTAGAAGACAAACAAACAAAACAACCTAAAAAGAAGTAAGAGACTATGAGTGATGAACAAGAAGAGATCCTCGAAGCGCAGGTAAGTCCGCTCGAGACAGTAGAAAAAGAGCTGTCTGAGTATAAAGATAAGTACTTTCGCGCGCTTGCAGAAGGTGAAAACACAAGAAAGCGCCTGCAGCGAGAGAAGATCGAATCACAAAGCTATGCTGTCCAGAGTGTCATTTTAGATCTTCTGCATCCACTCGACCATTTTGAGCAGGCATTGCGACACCTTGACAAGGCGTCTGATGAGGTAAGGACTTGGGGTATTGGATTTACCATGATTTTAGATCAGCTGAAGCAGGTGCTCAATGACCACGGTGTAACAGGCTTTGACTCAAAAGGAAGCCTCTTCGACCCACACCTGCATGAGGCTATAGAGACAGAGGAAACAGAGAGTGTTCCTGAGGGGACTATTTTAGAAGAATTTGTGCGGGGCTATCAGCTGGCAAATCGTGTGATACGTCCTGCAAGAGTAAAAGTAGCCACAGCGCCTCAAAAGGCAGATGCTGGCACACAAGATCAATGAAGGAGATGAGGATATGACAACTAAAAAAAGTAAAATTATAGGTATTGACTTAGGAACCACCAACTCGTGCGTTTCTATCATGGAAGGCGGCTCTCCTGTGGTGATCGCCTCCGCAGAAGGCTCGAGAACGACGCCGTCGATTGTCGCTTTTAAAGGCAATGAGCGCCTCGTAGGTATCCCTGCAAAAAGACAAGCGGTGACCAATTCAGAAAATACCATTTTCTCATCGAAGCGCTTTATCGGCCGCAAGTATAATGAGGTCGCAGAAGAGGCAAAGCTCGTTCCTTACAAGGTAACAGGCGGTAATAACAATAATGCGATCTTCGAAGTAGCTGGAAAGACAGTGACTCCTGAAGAAGCTGGCGCCTTCATCTTGACGAAGATGAAAGAGACAGCGGAGGCATATTTAGGTGAAAAAGTCACCGACGCTGTGATCACCTGCCCAGCATACTTTAACGATGCGCAAAGACAGTCTACAAAAGATGCTGGACGTATCGCGGGCTTGAATGTACTTCGCATTATCCCTGAGCCAACAGCAGCCGCTCTTGCCTACGGCCTCGACAAGCAGAAGACCACCAAAAAAATTGCTGTATTCGACTTGGGTGGTGGAACGTTTGACATCTCGGTTCTTGAGATTGGAGATGGCGTTATTGAGGTGTTGGCAACAAATGGAGACACTCATCTAGGTGGTGACGACTTTGACGCTGCTATTTTGAACTGGCTCGTAGAGACCTTTAAGCAAGAGTCTGGTATCGACCTGCGCAAAGATAAGATGGCGCTGCAGCGTCTTCGCGATGCTGCTGAGAAGGCGAAGATAGAGCTCTCTGGTACTACACAGACAGAGATCAACCAGCCATTTATTACGATGGACGCTTCTGGTCCTAAGCACCTTGCGCTGACGCTATCGAGAGCGAAGTTCGAGAGCTTGGTACAGCCGCTCATCGACCGCACAAGAGAGCCTTGCCTCAAGGCTATGAAAGATGCTGGCGTCACGAAAGATGACATCCAAGAGGCGATCTTGGTTGGTGGTATGTCTCGTATGCCTGCCGTTCAGGAGATGGTGCGCCAGATCTTTGGCAAAGAGCCAAATAAGAGCGTAAACCCTGATGAAGCGGTGGCTGTCGGCGCTGCGATCCAAGGAGGCGTGTTGGCAGGTGAAGTCAAAGATATCCTGCTGTTGGATGTGACTCCGCTCACTCTTGGCCTTGAGACCTTAGGTGGAGTGATGACGCCCATCATCGAGCGTAATACGACGATACCGACGCAGAAAAAGCAGATATTCTCAACAGCTGGTGACAACCAGACTGCGGTGACGATTCGTGTGCTGCAGGGTGAGCGTCAGATGGCAGAGGCGAATAAGGAGATTGGTCGTTTTGACTTGACAGACATCCCTCCATCGCCACGCGGTATGCCACAGATTGAAGTGGCCTTTGACATCGATGCTGATGGTATCTTGCATGTTTCTGCAAAAGATCTGGCTACGAATAAAGAGCAGAAAATCCGCATCCAGGCGCGCTCTGGATTGAGTGAAGACGAAGTCAAGTCGATGATCAAAGATGCAGAGCTACATGCTGAAGAAGATAAGAAGCGAAAAGCAGAGGTGGATGTACACAACGAAGCTGATGCTAGCGTCTTCCGTGCTGAGAAGGCTCTTCGTGACTACAAAGACAAAGTGCCTGAAGAGATCGCAAAAGATGTCCAGGCAAAAGTAGATGCTGTGAAGGCAGCTCTTGAGTCAAAAGATAGTGAGCGCATCAAGGCAGCAAAGAATGAGCTAGACCAGCATATGCAAAAAATTGGTGAGTCGATGGCAGAGGCCTATAAGGCAGCGCACCCTCAGGGAGCTCAAACTGCAGGATCTGCCCCTGGTGGCCATGCTGAAAAAGCGCAGCATACAGCTCAGCCAGAAGTAGAAGAAGCAGAAGTTGAAGTCATCGACAAGGATGATTCGAAATAGTTCATATTTCTAGGAGCGCTCTTTTCAAGAGCGCTTTTCTTCATAGACATATTTTTTTTGAAATGGTATTCCTTCAAGAGATAATTATGGAGGATAGCGCGTGGCTCATTCAAAAAAAACGACGTACGTAGAGACTGTGTATGAAAAAAAGCTCGATGAAGGCTTTCATCAGATGGCATCGACGCTCGCTGATATTTTGGTAGAAGAGGAGGCGCATAAGCCGAATCAGCTGCTGTCGAAGAAGGCGCAGAAGGAGCGGTTTGAAAAGCAGCTGAATGCGGAGATGCAGCAGTTTAAAAAGCGCATCACGAGCGGAGCCTCTCATATCATGCAGCAGCTTATCGAGCTTTCCCATCACAACAGCGAGATGTTTTCTGACAAGGTGACCGACGATCTCGTCAAGTTGGTAGGCCTGTCGAAGATCATCGCAGAAAATCCAGCCGATTTTTTTGAGCAGCTCGGGCAAAACAAAAGCTTTCTTGACATCGCTCACGTCGATCCTTCGACCTTTGAGAAGATGTATCAGGCGGCAAAGAAGCTGTATGATGAAAAGCACTTCGACGCTTCTGCCGACGCCTTCGGATTTTTAACGATCTTGAACTCACAAAATTTTGCGTGCTGGATGGGGCTTGCCAACTCGGAGTTCTTCCAAAAACACTACGAGCCTGCGCTCTTTGCCTACGCCTACAGCTGCCAGATCAACCCCGCCGATCCCATCTGCCATCTCTTCTCCAGCCGCTGCTACGAAGAGATCAATGAGCTTGAGAATGCTATCAACGCTATCGACATCGCCCTCTTTGTGATCAAAGGGCAAGAGGCATATAAAGAGCTCGAGCCACAGCTTGTTCGAGAAAAGCAGCGCCTTGTCGCAAAACACACACAACAATAACGAGAGGAGGAATTGGTATGGAAGGTGTAGGTCATAATCCTGTAGATTCTAATTCGTTTTTTAATACTTCGCATAACGCTACTGACTATAGCACATTGCCGACACTACCTGGTAATTCAAATAACGGAAATGATTTAAAAGTGGATGTACAGGTTGCTGCTGGATCTCGTCTAGAAAAAGTGGGGGATGCGTTCAGGACGACAGGGAAGCTTCTTGGACGGGGTCTTGCTGGGGTTGTTGGAGGTGTGTTGGCTCTTGTGGGAGGCGCAGCTTCGCTCACGATGACAGCAGTCACGCTATTGTTGAAAGTTGTAGCACTGCCTTTAGGTGCAGTAGCTGGTGGACTTGTCGGTGCTGTTGTTGGTTTGCTGCGAGGTAAGCCTCTTGACGGCATAGTCGAGCATGCGAAGACTGGGGTCGCAATATTGAGCACTCTGACACAAATTGTAGTTATTGTACCAGCAACGATAGCGCTATTCAGTTTAAAGGGTGGATTGGAGTTGTTAGGAGTAGCAACTGGTAAAAATAAAGAGTTAGACGCGTTTTTCGAACAAGTAGTGAAGATTCCCCGAAAAATACTCAATGCAGGTGGGAATATTTTAGATTAGTAGAGCGAAACCAAGTCAAAGGAAGAAATGCAGTCGTATTTCATGCATATGAATAAAAAACAAACTTGAGTATTAATAGCTCTATTTTTGAAAATGATGTCTTATGAAGTTAAAAAAAGTAGAGCTCTCAGGATTCAAGTCTTTTGCTGACCGGGCGACCGTCACCTTTACTGCTGGATTAAACGGCATCGTAGGTCCGAACGGCTGCGGAAAATCAAACATCACCGATGCGTTTCGATGGGTGCTAGGTGAGCAGTCGACGAAGGCGCTGCGCGCTTCAAACATGCAAGAGGTGATTTTTCACGGCTCCAGCAAGCGCAAGGCCGTGAGCATGGCAGAGGTAACCATCACCTTCTCCAATGTAGACCGCTTTTTACCTATCGACTACCAAGAAGTAGCCATCACCAGGCGTCTTTATCGTAGCGGCGAGTCGCACTACTTCTTGAATAAGCAGCCTGTCAGGCTGCGTGATGTCCACGACCTCTTCGCCCACTCAGGAGTAGGAAAAGAGGCCTTTGCTATCATTGAGCAAGGAAAGGTAGACACCCTCGTCAAAGAGTCGCCACTGCAGCGGCGCGTCCTCTTCGAAGAAGCTGCTGGCATCATGCGCTTTTTAGAAAAAAGAGGTGAAGCATTGAAAAAGCTACAGCGTGCTGAAGAGGCGCTGCAGCGTGTATTCGACCTTGTCAAAGAAGTAGACCGCCAGCTCATTCACCTCGAAAAGCAAGTAGAAGAGGCTAAGCGCTTTTCTGAAGATAAAGCAGAGCTCATGCAGCTCGAGCTCACACAAGTAAAAAGACGTTTTGAAGAAAGAGAGCGCAAGAGCACAAGGCTACAAGAGAAGAAAAAGCAGCTACAAGAAGAGCTTGTGCGCTATCAAGAAGAGATAGAGGCAATAGAAAAAAGCCTCCATGATCAGAAAGAGACGTTGATACGTCTCCGTGAGCATCATTTTTCGTCGGCAGAAAAGCTTCACGAGCTGAAGACGGCGCGTGAGGTGATGGATCATGGCATCAGAGCTCAGCAAGAGGCCTTGCAGCGTGTGCAGAGAAGACGGGCGCAGCTTGCTGAAGAAAAAAAGAAGAAAGAGACAGAGCATCATACGCTCATGCAGCAAGAGGTTGCGCTTACAGCCAGCATCGAAAAAAAAGCTGCCGAGCTTCTCCAAAAAGAGCAAGCAGCGTCAGTGAGTGGTGAGGCATTGCTCACCATGCAGCAGGAGCTGGAAAAAGATGAGCTCTCTTTGAGAGAGGCGATCAATAAAAAATATGCTCAAGAAAGTGAGCTCAACAGGCTAGAAGCAGACATTCGCGCGCAGACGATGAAGCATGAGGCGTTGAAGGCAAGACTTGTAGAAAGACAAAAGCGGCTCGCAGATATCATGCGTATGCTTGAACAAGATGAGCAGGCGCTCCATCTCATCATCTCGAGCAAAGAGAAGCTAGCAGAAGAAAATGCAGTGCTCCGCGATCTGGTGGCGCAAGATGTCAAAAAAAGAGAAGAGCTCGATCAGAAGCTGCAAGAGGCAAAAATAAGAGAAGAAGAAGAGAGAAGAAAACTGGTACAGAGCCAAGCACGCTATAGCGCGCTTCAGAGGATGAAAGAGGAGATGCAGGGGCTTTCTTTAGGCGCAAAGGCTGTATTGAAGGAAGCAAAGAAGCAGACTTCGCCTCTTTATCAGAAGGTGGCTCCTCTTGCAGAATACCTCCAGGCAGGAGATGTGGAGGCAAGCTGGGTGGATCTCTTTGGCAGGCTGTATAATTCCACACTCGCTGTCGAAAAAGAAGAGGATATCGACCATCTTTTGCGCTATGCCAAAGAGCAAAAATTGCAAGAGCTCTCCTTTTTTTGCCTTGCCTTCCTACCGCCTGGCGTTTTACTTGCAGAGCATCTTTTTGCAGAAGCGCTTGTGAAAGAGACCTTGGATGATGCAAAGGCTGTCATCAGCGAACAGGCTGGCAGAGCTGTCATCATATCTCAAGGCTACTATGTCGACCCAAGAGGTGTGATTTTTGTAGGAGGCGGCAAAGAGTCGAACCTGATCACGCAGGAAAAAGAGATTCAGTCACTACAGGCAGAAATCAAAGAGCGAGAAAGTGCTCTGAAGAAAATGCAAGAGTCGAAAGAGGCGAGTGTGCAGGCGCGCACAGCATGTGTGCAGTCGCTACAAGAAAAGGAGACGCGCCTGAGACAAGTGGAGCGAGAGCTCTATGAGAAGACCTTTCAGCATGACAGGCTCATGCAGGCTCTGAAAGAGCGAGGCGCGGAAAAGCAAAAAATCAACCAAGAGCTTGAGCAGATTGTAGGGCAAGAGACGACTCTCATCACCACAGGCGAGCAGGAAAAAAATGAGCTTTCTATGAGGCGAGAGAAGCTTGCTGATATGCAAAAGATGCTGCAAGAGCAAGAGGCTGCTGTGCAGAGGAAAAAAGCGGCGTGTAAGCAGCTTTCTTCTGAAAACGGCAGCGCGAGCGCTCATGTTGCTGCGATACGGCAAGAGAAAATCCGCCTCGAGTATTCGAAAGAGGCCATGCTCACACGCATTCAAGAGTTAAAAAAATATATAGACTCGTGTGGTGATGAAGCACATGGATCAGCCTCTTTTGAGCAAGAGTGTAGTATAGAAATCGAGGAGAAGAAGAAAAAAAGAGAGCAGCTTGCTATGCAGTTTCAGGAGCTGAAGCAAAAGCTGGAGCAAGAGCAGGCGAGTCAGCACGAAAGTGAAAGGCAATTTTCAGATAAAGAGAAGGCATATCACGAGAGTACGGCAAAGAAGCAAGAGCGGGCGGTGAAGATAGCAGAGGTAGACTCTTCAGTAGCTGGCATTGGAGAACAGGTGAGCTCGTTAGAAAGAGAGCTTATGGAGCGCTTTTCTCTAACAAAAGAGGAGCTTTTTTTAAAAGAGCTCATCTCTCATTCATCTGATAGTGAGATTGAAAGGCGCTCTTCTGAGCTGCGTGCCAAGATGGTGGGGTATGCTCATGTGAACCTGCGATCGCTAGAAGACTTTGAAGAAAGCAAAGAAAGAAAGAGACTCTTGGAGACTGAAATCCACGATGTCGAAGAATCAAAGAGGCAGCTTATCGCATGTATTGAAGAGTTGGAAAAAGAAAGCCGTGAGCAGTTTGTGAAGACATTTTCTGCAATACGGGAGTCGTTTTGCAGAAATTTCTCGATCCTCTTTGAAGGCGGGCAAGCAGATCTTGTATGCACAGAAACAGATGATCCTCTTACATGCGGGATAGACCTTGTCGCGAAGCCACCAGGCAAAGAGCTCAAGTCGGTACATCTTCTTTCGGGAGGCGAGAAGTGTTTGACAGCGCTTGCGCTGTTATTTGCTATCTTCGATGTGCGACCAGCGCCATTTTGTATCTTAGACGAAGTAGACGCCCCACTTGACGAGCTCAACGTCGATCGCTTTAATAAGATGATCAAGCGCTATAGTGATCGATGTCAATTTTTGTTGATCACACATAATAAGAGGACGATGCTTCATGTGGATCGCCTGATCGGCGTCTCCATGCAAGAAAAAGGAGTCTCACAAGTGCTTCAGCTCGAGCTTGCAAGACAAGATGTAGAAGTAGCTTCCTGTTAATAGCCGCTCTTTTTCTTTTCCTTGATAGCTTCGAGGGCCTCTGAGATTCTATTATTCTTTAGTGCGCTATAAAATTGATCCATTGACAGAACTAGCTCTTCACATGTAAGACCTTCTGTATCTGCACTTTGAAGAGTAGAGTAGTTGGTTAGCCCCATGATGCGTACCATCTTCCCTATACATGCATTCGACTCCTTCATTGCATGAAGACGTTTATCCATGAGCGTACTAATACGGGCTAAGGGGATTTTTTTGTTATTTTGACACAGATCTCGTACGGTATTCCACTTGTTATTTAGAACTGCTTGTCGGCATTTTTCGAGCTCTTCGTCTTCCAGGCCCTTTGATAGGAGAGTGCCCATTTCTTCGAGATATTTCTCTTGTTCTCTGTATGCTCGACGTACTGCCATATGAATTGGCGTTTGATTGAGATGTGTTTGCTGATATAACAAGCCTGCGCAATCGAGCCCTTGACGGTTGATGACTTCATCGATCAGCCTCCAATTCCCTGTATCAGCAATGAGATGAAGCACATTGCCAATAGGCCATCTTGTATTCTGCAAAAATTCTTTGGGACTTTTTTCTAAAATTGCAAGTGCTACTTTTTCACGACCCTCTTGTTCATCCTCGTTTTGGCTTCCCATTAAATAGTTGAGCGCTTTGGGAAGCTCGATGTTGACTAGTATTATTGGGTCATTGACTGTTTGAATCCTCTCTAGCTCCTTTTCTGGGGAGTCAGTGCGGTTTATTCCAAGTCTTTTCGAGACAGCAGACATC
Organism: uncultured bacterium; assembly: GCA_964487845.1. Lineage (GTDB taxonomy): Bacteria > Chlamydiota > Chlamydiia > Chlamydiales > FEN-1388 > CAZASK01. The sequence continues at coordinate 60,157 of CAZASK010000003.1, read as the reverse complement.
AGCTGGGTTTTTGTCAAATCATCAAGATCAAGTTGTGCGATTGTTTTAAATAAAGACGAGCGATGAAGAGCATTTTCAGGCATCTTTTCAATCACAAGCTGTATGAGTGCTGATCGATTCTGTATATTTTCTTCTAGTTCTCTTTTGACTGTGGAAGTATCTCCCTGCTTGGCCAGTTGTTGACTGGAATCGAGTAAATCCTCTATTGCAAAATCAAGAATGCTTTCTCCTTCGATATTGCTTTTGGCTAACGTGTCTGGATCTATATGCTTGAGCAAAACAGAAACCGTTTCTTTATTTCCCTTATCAATAGCATATTTCAAAGGGGTGTTTCCGATTGAGTCTGTCTCTGAGATAAGCTCGGATCCTAATTTTTGAATAATCGTTTCGAAAGCGGTTTGGTCCTCTATTTCTTCGACAGCTTTATGAAAGACGTTTTGGCCATCTTCATCACGTTGTTGCTTGAGGATTGAGATACTATTTTCATCTAATGTATCAAAATAGAGGTTCATGAGCTCAGAGTTATTTTCTCTGGCAATTTGTTCAAATGTTCCTACCGTAGATAGCTCTTCAGGGTTCATTTTTTTTACTGCACTTGCCAATTCTTGCTGTGGCTGAGTGAATTGAGGTGACGCAAGAGTTTGTGGTGCGCTTTTTTGTTGAAGAGGATGATAGGCTCCAAGTATCTGTTGAGCCGTTGCAGAGTTGTACAGTTGCTTTCTCGATTTGAGTGCGAGCTTTAATTGTTCAGTTGTACAAGAAATAGTAGCTCTCTCATCGAATAGATCATCAGTCCCCAGGTCGGAAGCAAAAGCTTCTCGATCATCATCGGTAAATTGCAGAGCATCACTGAGCTCTTTCAGTTCAGCAATAGTCATCTTGAAGCTCGTTTCGTTTTCATTCACCGCTTTTTCGAAAATCTGCCTTGCACGCTCTATTCCCTTTTCTGTAGGCCGCTCTGGTATGATGGATCGGTTAGAGGTGGTTGAAGTCTCTATCTCTACATTTTCCAGATTCTCTAAGTCCATCAAGCGACTTACTACATTCTGGTCTGTTGATTTGATAGTTTTAGAGGTTGGCGAAGATGGAGTTTTGTTTTGCTTCTCCAATGCTGTGGGTTGTCGGGTTGTAGCTTTATTTTGCTCATCTTTACGTAATATTTCTTGGAATTGTTCCGTCAATCGATTAGAAATTTCCTGCTGTGGGATTTGCGTTTCAGCTTTTTGCATCGCTTCTTCTGACCAGACAGGAATTGGAGGCGGTTGCTCAGTTGAGGAGGTGTGGATCTGAGGAGGCAGGTTGGTTGTAGAAGGTGTGTTCATTTGAGGAGAGACGTTGGCTG
>CAZASK010000003.1:0-58715 GCA_964487845.1 uncultured bacterium | reverse complement strand
TTGGTTGGGATTTGAGGAGGCAGGTTGGTTGTAGAAGGTGTGTTCATTTGAGGAGGTGTATTCATCGGAGGAGGGATGGTAGTTGGAATCTTGTGGATGAAAGGAGTGGAAAAAGATGGTGGGGGTGTCAGAGGTTGCCGAGGGCCCTGTTGGGAAGCTGGCGTGTTAATGGGAGGTGGAGATTGCTCTGTGCGTTTTGTAGTAGGAATAGGGATATACTGACTTTCATTTGTAGGAAAATATTTACCAAGAATTACTTTGCAAGCCTCTTCCCTGAAGTTTCTCTTGAGAAAGAATAGCGCATTATTCAAGGTGGCAAGTGAGCAAATTATTGTTTTTTCTGCATTTTCTTTCCAGAATGCGCCCTCAAAGCCTAATTCACTTGCAAAACTGTCAATTTCGCTTTCACGGAGTCGTAACGCGTCACCAAGCTTTTTAAAATCGGGCATAGATATGATAAAACTATCGCCGGCTTCATTAACCGACTTTTGAAATAGTTTGCGTGCCTCCTCTATTTTTTCATGAGAAGGATATTCTAGAGGCCTAGATGGCGCTAGATTGATGCTAATATCATCAGTCACTAACTCTACATTTTCTCCCTTGAGATTGAGTATGCGGCTGACAATATTGGGATCGTTTAAGTATAGAGTTTCATCTATCTTTTTTTCAGAAGGTGTTGGTAGCGGCTCTACTTGTGAAACAGGCGGGCTATTGTCAGGAACAGAGGGCGGCTGATTTTTGGTTTCTAACTTATTCCGTAGCTCTGTCAATAAAGAGCTCTTTATTTCTGGCTGTTGTATTGCCTTAAGTTGGCTACCAATTTGGTCTTTTTGTATAAGGTTTTTCGAATAGAGTTCGTCACCTAGAATCTCTCGCGCATCCTCTGTTAGATTAGATCTGAAGGTGTTGAGTAAATTGGTAAAATCTGTCACTGAGTAAGAAAGGATATTTTTTTCTACAGAAGGGTCGTCTATTGAAAAAAGGATATCTTCCGATGGAGTTTTTTCTGACAACTTTCTTTTAAACTCTTCTCGTATTTGTTTATCATCAAAAATAGCGTTAAGAAGGCTTTTAAGGTCGGTCGGGGCGATATAGAGATTTTTTCCATCATGTGTTATAGCCTGTGATACTATTTTTTTGATGGGGTGCGCTTTTTGGGGAGGTGTTATCCCTGTTGTATCAATAGGTTTACGAAGTGGGTGCTGCTTGTTCCATTCTGTAGCAAGCTTGACAAGCCTTTTTGACTTGATTCCTTGCGAAGCACATAATTTAACCATTTTTTTAAGGGATAAATTTCCCTTCATAAAAGCACCTAATCGGCTTTTAAGAGAAAGATCTTCTTTGAATACAATTTTCTCATCTTTGCCTTTGCCTTCGATGACAAGACGATTATGGCTATATGTACTGAGTTTTTTTGTAAGCTTGAGAGCGCCGTCATCTGTTTTTGTGATTTTGATTTTTTTGAGCGATAGATCATTGAAAATATCAGTTTGAGGGGATGTGGCGTGAACAGATATTGTACCAAGTATTTCTTGTACACGAGCTGCTGGAAGGCAGCCTGTGAAGAAGTAACGCAGTCGATCCAAAATAGTCATCTGTTTTTTGAAGATATCGAAGCAATTTTGTTTATCTTGAGAGATACTTGGAGGCGTTACGTATTCAACGGAATTATCACTTTTTGTTACTTCATACTGCTCCAGTTGGGCTTCAAGTGCTTGCTCATAGCTCTGATGTAAATGGTCTGAACTCGATGGAATCATATCTACCAATTGAGTGTGTACAGTAATTTATTGCAGTGTATGGTTAAAATATGAATTTGTCAAATCTGGTTTTTGGTCATCGATCAAAGTCCATCATGGTGTAAAATCGCTGGTTCAGCGTATACTTATCTTCTTTTAATCGAAGTCATGCAGAGATGACGTTATTTTTTCATGGGGTAATAGATATGGCGCATAAGAAGATGATAGTAGGTGTTCCAAAAGAAATTAAAAATCATGAGTATCGTGTCGGCGCAACACCCGTTATGGTGAAGGCTTTAGTAGATGCAGGACATAAGGTTCTCATCGAGACAAAAGCAGGAGCTCAGATCGGCTTTAGCGATGAGATGTACCGTCATGCAGGGGCATCGATTGCTCAGACTCCACAAGAGGTGTTTGCTCAGGCTGATATGATCGTAAAGGTAAAAGAGCCGCAGCCTTCTGAGTTTGGTCTGCTACGAGAAGGACAGATTCTCTTCACCTACCTTCATCTTGCACCAGATCCAGAACAAACAAAGGCTCTTGTAGATGCAAAGGTGATAGCTATTGCCTATGAAACAGTAACAGATGCTGATGGCAGACTCCCGCTCTTGACTCCTATGAGTGAGATAGCGGGGCGTATCGCCATTCAAGCAGGAGCTACTGCTTTGCAAATCGCCAACGGCGGCAAGGGCGTACTCCTCGGCGGGGTAGCTGGCGTGCTTCCTGGCAAAGTCGTCGTCATCGGAGGCGGCGTCGTAGGTACTGAGTCGCTTCGTATGGCCCTTGGCCTTGGCGCTGATGTCACTGTAGTAGATAGCAGTCTGACGAGACTTCGCGCACTTGATGCCCTCTATGGCCCTCGTCTTAAAACGCTTCATTCGTCACCAGCTGCTCTGGAAGAGGCAGTAGTGCGTGCAGACTTAGTTATCGGAGCTGTCCTTATCCCAGGAAAGCTGGCGCCAAAGCTCGTCTCGAAAGAGCTCATCCAGAAGATGAGCGCAGGATCTGTCGTCGTAGACGTCGCCATCGACCAGGGCGGCTGCTTCGAGACATCGAAGTCTACTTCGCACTCCCATCCGACATATGTAGTAGATGGCGTTGTTCACTACTGCGTGCCTAACATGCCAGGTGCTTGTTCAAGGACAGCGACACAGGCTCTCACTAATGCAACGATGAGTTATGTGCTCAAAATTGCAAATAAAGGGTGGAAGCAAGCGCTCGCTGAAGATGCGGGACTGCGTGCTGGCTTGAACGTATGCCATGGGAAGGTGACCTATCCTGAGGTTGCAGCAGATTTGGGTTATCAGTATCATGCTCCTGAGACGATGATTGCGTAACAGGCGTTTTGTATAGATCTCACCCCTGATTGCTTTTGGTAATCAGGGGGATAACGCTTTTAATACAAGGTACATGATACGGATGCTTTTCCCCGACACACTGGAGCCTTTTCGTCATTCATCAAAGCGCTATCTCGACGAAGGTCGAGTGAAAGAGGTGCTCTTTTCTGGTCCTACCTATCAGATAGAATTTCAAGACATCGCGACGCATGAGTCGGTATGGGTGTTTGTTCAATTTCATGAAGAAAAAATAAAAGATCTTTTCTGTAGCTGCCAAAGTTCATCTGAGACGGGTGCATGTGAGCATATGGCCGCTTCCTGTCACTATTTAGCTCACCAAGGCTCTTCTTTACTTCATGAGAGATTTGCGCGCTCACTCTATAACACACTTTTTTTCGAGCTCTTTTCAAGAGCTGGATTGCGAGGTCCTCAGGTACAAAAAAAGCAAAAGTCTTATCGTATTGTAGCTGGCGACACACTCTTATTTACGATGCAAGGCAAGGAAAATGATGCGCTCAACACGCTGATATGCGACCGCAAAGAAGAAACTGAAGAAAACTCGATTAAATTTTCAAACTTGACTGAAGAAGAGCTGGATGAGTGGCGAGATGGAAAGGCGCCATTGGCTTTGCGCTTTGAGCTCTCCTTTCTCTCCGATTTTGCAAAGCAGCTCTTTTTATCCGATGCACCACTCATTTCTTTTCATGAAAAAAAAGGTGCTCTTCCTCAGACGCTTGTTATCGAGGCAAAGCTTGGGCATATTGAAGTTTCTCTGGATAAAGCGCTTTTAGAAAAAATTATCCCGACTCTCACGATGACCAAATGCAGTCTGCCATATATCGATATGCGAACAGAAGATATAAGGCGTCTGGAGTATGATCCTATCGCCCATACTCTTTTGGTAGATAGAGAGGAAAATCCTGTAGCTGGAGAGGTGGTGGGAGAGTATGTGTATGTTTACCAAGCAGGCTTTTTTAAGCGCCATGAGAAAAATACCATTTCTCTTACAGGGCCCTCAGTTGCTCACTTCTTAGATGAAAAAGAGCCTTTTCTTCATACGCTCTTGTCCACGCCCGTAGCGCTCTCTTGTCATCCGGTTTCTTATCATATCGAGGTGACGGCAAAAAAAGAGCTACATATAGAGGCCTTTTTATTTGAAAGGGGAGATGTACTTGCCAAAGGCTCACGAGTCTTCGGTCATTGGGCGTACATAGAGAAAAAGGGTTTATTGAAGATCGAGCCATTAAAATTTTTAGAGCCAATGACTCTCATCAGCTGTGAAGCTGTCGGTCATTTTATCATGCATAATCGATGTTGGCTGAATCAATTTCCTCAATTTCAAGTGCATACTTCTTGTCAGGAAGAAAAAATTGTCTACAAGGTATCTTCAGATGGGACACTCACCTTCCATCAGGAGATGAAGAAAGCACAAAAATTGACGGCTACGCATGATTTTGGAGATTGGATATATTGCAAAAATCGCGGGTTCTTTTTAAAGACCGAGCAGTCTGATAAAAGTCATGCCTTTTTATTTGACCAGCCTATTCCTCAAGGTAGAGTAAGTGATTTTATCTTGCGGCATATCGACATCATATCGCGTATTCCGCATTTCTTTACCCAAGAGGCGCCTGTTACGAAGATGGGCGTTGAGGTAAAGTTGAAGAAAGCGAATGTGATCGAGATCGTACCAAAATATGAATGGGTGAGCGATAGTGTAAAAAAGCAGGCGATCTTTTTTGATGAGTTTATCTTCGTTCCAAAAAAAGGATTTTATCGCCTTCCCTCTTCTTTTTGCCCTCTCTACTACGTGCGCGAGATCAAGAGTTCTGATAGAGAGTTGTGGAATGCATTTTTTATGGAAGAGCTTCCGAAATTGCGTGCTGAACTTGATTGCCATGTAGATAAACGTCTTGAAAAGATAGAAATGTCATCGCTTACTATGCAAGGAGTGGACCTCAACAAAGCAAGTACTTGGGATGTGAATCTTGTTATTCTGGTGGGCAGTGAGAAGATTTTGATCAAAGACCTTTTACATGCAAAAAAGAGAGGATATCGCTTTTTCCCAACAGCAGCAGGAGTTCTCGACTTAGATGATGACAGGCTCTATTTCTTATCACAGCTTGCTCAAAAAAAGATATCGAAGCGCGGTACATTTTCTTTTACATCTACTGAGCTTTTGCGGCTGCAGGCATATGAGCCTATTTGTATCGACGACAACCCAATCATCGGGTCAGAACATAAAGCAATTCTCAGCCAGCTTCTGCAGAGTACAACCACTCAAAAGCCTTCCTACCCACTTCTGCGGGCTACTTTGCGCCCATACCAGCAGCTTGGTGTTGAATGGCTCTATACGCTCTACCAAAATGGGCTTTCTGGACTCCTTTCAGACGATATGGGTGTTGGAAAAACGCATCAGGCGATGGCGTTGATGGCCTCCATTCATGAATTAAAAAGAAAGTCCGGGCAGAAAGCGACATTTTTGGTCATTTGCCCGACGAGTGTGGTCTATCACTGGCAGGAAAAATTGATGCAATTTCTTCCAACTCTCAAAGTAAACACCTACGTGACGCTGACACGATCCCTCGAAGATCTGGCAGCAACAGACATTATCTTAACGACTTATGGGATCTTCAGAAGTGATGTAGCGAAGTTCAAAAATTGCCAGTTTGAGGCAGCGATTTTTGACGAGCTGCAGATTGCAAAAAACCATGTCAGTCAGATTCATGCGGCTCTTTTGCGAATAAAGGCAGCCATGCGTGTTGGGCTTACAGGAACACCTATTGAAAATGAATTGAGAGAGCTCAAGGCTGTCTTTGACCTTGTCTTGCCAGGTTATATGCCTGACGACAATGAATTCAGAGAGTTTTTTGTAAGACCTATTGAGCGAGAAATGCATGATGCAAGAAGAAAGCTGCTCTCGCGACTTGTCAAGCCTTTTATCTTAAGAAGAAAAAAGCAAGAAGTGCTGCCAGATCTTCCTGAGAAGATAGAAGAGGTGAGCCATGCAGAGCTGCTCGGAGAGCAAAAGACCCTCTACAGACATGTTGCAGCCCTGCAGGCATCTACACTTTTGCAGCAGCTGCAAGATGAGGCGATGCCGATTCCTTATATGCATATTTTCGCATTGCTGACAGCGTTGAAGCAGATCTGCAATCATCCAGCTTCTTATTTGAAGGATACAGAAAACTATGCCCGCTATGAGTCTGGTAAGTGGGAGCTGTTTTTGGAGATTCTTGAAGAGGCAAAAGAGAGCGGGCAGAAAGTGGTCGTCTTCTCACAATATCTGAACATGTTGGACATCATCGAAGCGCATGTGAAGAAAATAGGCATGGGATACGCGCAGATCCGTGGTGAGACAAGGATGCGTGGTGAACAGGTAGCGAAATTTCATAAAGATCCAAACTGTATGATCTTTTTGGGCTCTCTGCAGGCAGCAGGTCTTGGTATTGATCTCACAGCGGCGCAGGTGGTCATCCACTACGACAGATGGTGGAATCCAGCTCGCGAAAATCAGGCAACGGATCGTGTTCACCGCATAGGACAGCAAAGAGGTGTGCAGGTGTTTAAAATGGTGACGAAAGAAACCATCGAAGAGAAGATAGATGCGATGATTGCTCGCAAAAAAGAGCTCCTTGAGGATATCGTTACCTTCGATGATCAACATATTGTAAAGAAGATGACACGCGATGAAATCATTGGCCTTCTGCAAGAGCTCACTGTTCCTGGTTCATAGCTTTATTTATGTCTGCATGTTTTGTTTGACTGTTTGTGGATATATGAGTGCGTCAGTAATTGATGGAGTTAACGCCATCTATGTGATCAATCTCGACAGCCGTCCCGACCGTCTGTGTGCAGTGGAAAAGGCCTTTTCTCAGTATGGAGTCCACTTTTCTCGCTTTCCAGCAGTGCGTGGACGCAGCCTTTCCATGGACCAACTCAAAAGCTTGGCTTTTTCAGGAACTGCTGAGACATGTGGGCAGCGTTGGTTGACGACGCCTGCTGCCGATGGCGCCCTTGGCTACACATGGCTTACTCAAAAGATGGCTTCACAGCCTGTGATGAGCCAGTGGATGAGTATAGGAGCCGTTGGCTGTGCGCTGAGTCATCTTGCAGTATTGCAAGAAGCCTATGACAATGGTGATGAGACGATATGGGTTTTAGAAGATGATATCGTCATCCATCATGACCCGCATATGCTTTCTTCTCTGATACAAAGACTCGATAGGCTCACAGATGGAAGCTGGGATATATTATACACTGACTACGACGATGCTATGATTCACTCTTTTAAAGATGGAGCGCCGCCATGGTGGCTGTGGCGTCCAGGATATACTGCGGAAGAAATTTTCCAGCAGTCGAAGTGCGAAAAGATTGATTTCGATTTTGTGCGCATTGGAAGTCGCTGCAGAACCCACTCTATGATCATCAGACGCTCTGGGATGAAAAAGCTGCTTGATCATATTAAGATGAATGCTCTCTTTCTTCCTATCGATCATGAAATCGCTTTTGCTCGAGGCATTCGCCTCTACATGCTCTCATATCCGCTCGTTACCTATAATAGGAACGGAGATTCTGATATCCAGCATGCAGAGTCTTTTGTTTCTAGCAGGGATGATGATGCATGGAAGCAATATAAAAAGCATGTCCTGGAGCAGATGTCTCTATTCACAGGATGGTGTAGCGTAGAAAAGGCAAGCTGTTTGATGGACTTTGTCTACTGCCATAGGCCGAAGCTCTGTGTAGAAATCGGCGCCTTTGGAGGCTCGACTTCATATCCTCTTGCCTCGAGTCTCAAATTTCTCAACCAAGGCATTTTACATGCTGTCGATGCTTGGAGCAATGCGGAGGCAGTACGAGGGCTCTCTTCTTCAAGTCGCAATTATGCAAGCTGGTCAGCTGTCGATTTGAAAGCAGTAAAAAAGAAGTTTGAGAGAACGTTGCGCAAGCTCGATCTGGCTCGCTGGTGCATGGTGGTACAGGCGCCTTCTGTAAAAAGAGCATCTACATATGAAGATGAATCTATCGACATGCTTTACGTGGATGGCAATTTCTCCAAGAAGGGGAGCATGAAAGATCTCAAGGCCTATTTTCCTAAGGTAAAGCCTGGCGGATATATCTGGCTGAATGATGCACATACGCCATCGAAATGGGCATCAGTTGCCTATTTAATGGAGCATGCGCGATTTCTTCCAGAAGAGTCACTACGTAACGAGTGCGCTCTGTTTCGAAAAGTAAATTGAGAAGAGTATTATTCCTCATGCTTTTCATATCGAGCATATACAAGATAGCCTTGAGTTGGGGGAATTTTTTGCGGATAATCGCAGCGGAGAAGTTCCCATTCGATCATATAAGGGCCAGGGAAATCAGAGATTACTTCAGCGCCTGCATCGCCTGCCATATCCTCATCTTCTTCTGTAATTTCTCCATCATAATAAAATATAAGTTTAATAGTGCCTTCATTCTCAGTAATATATGCTCTACGGAGAGTAGGTTTAATTCTTTCAAATAGCGCGGTTATAGCTGAAAGGCGCAAATGAATAGAAGATAACGTCATATGTGCCTACCCAGCAGGATCTGAGGGTACTATATGAACACCGTCTTTTGCATATCGTATAGTTCCCTTGTTTGTTTGCAGTTTGATATGAGGCCTATCCTTATGGATGTAGTAACCTATATGTTCGCCAAAATCAACTTGTTCAACATATCCTGGCAACCCTGGAATATAATTGTTTTTTCGTTTTCCTTTACCTGCGAATTTATCAATAAGGAGTTGAGCATCTGGATGTTCAAAAATTCCTCTTATGAATTCAGGGCTAGGATTATAATTTTTATGGCCTACTACGTGCTTTCCTTGCTTATCCCAGGTGATTTTTAAGTTGGCTTCTTTTGCGAGCTGTTGCCGTATGGCTTGCCATCTATTAACAGACTCTTCTAAAATTATTTTTCTATTAACGGCTGAAGCAGAGCAAACTTCTAGGGTATATAGGGCATTTGCTCTTCGTAATTCACGGTAATATTTAACACCTTTTAAAGCAGTTGTGCATCCAAAGATGTCAACACCATATTTACCGATAATATATCCGGTCTGTTTTCCTTTTTCATAATCAGAAATATTTTTCCAATTTGCTATAAGAATTTTCAATTCAGGGATAATTTCTTCCATACATTCTGCAGCTGAATGTTCAGAAACATATGTAATACAGTTAACACATGCTATGGCAAGGTCTACGCTTACTTCAGAGGGGTTTTTGGCAAAAGCCCATAATCCTTGTGCAAGACCAGTTATTGAGCTTAAGGTAGATGGAATAAATTCTTTGCCGCTAGCTACCAATCCATCAAAGGCGCCATGACCAATGCCTTGAGCAAAGGCTAATTGATCATTTGGAAAGTGTGATAAGTGCTCAGTATTTTTTGTTCGAAGATACTTCTTTATTAAAAAAGGGACATTTGGAGATAACTTTTTTGCTTCTCTGTAATCATCAAGAGCCTCATCTACTTGCCCAGATTCAAATCTAGCTATAGCTCGTTCTATATAGATATCTCTTGTTTTGTAGCCATTTTCTAATGCTGTATTGAATGATCGAATGGCTGACTCATAAAGAAGAGCTTCGTTAAAGCAAACACCTTGTAAAAAATCGAGATTTGGCAATAGCCAATTATTACCTTTTTTTGGAAAAAGATCTTTGCTGAGTAGGATCTCATCTGTATCCAAAGATTTACTCGATTGTCCTAAAAGTAGTTGAATAAACTGCTTTTCTTGTTCGATTTCAGCGTGCGGATGTTTTTCTAAACAGTTATTATATTGTTCTATAAATAGGGGATAGAGAGTATCTAGAATTTGAATCAATTCAGATTGCGCTATATAATAAATTTTTTCTTCATATGTAGACTTAGCAAATAGGTCTAGCTCACTACATACTTGGTAATAGTCAGAAAAATGCTGGCAGTGACAGACGCACGCTACTGTTACACCGTGTAGGTTGAGAGAAATGTTTTCTGGAAGTTGAAAGAAGTTTCTAAGTATTTTTTTATTGCTGACTAACAGGTTAAAAGCGGTGTTTCGGAATAAGTTTTTAAAAAGTTGATATGCTTTGTTATTTATTTTTGCTGCTGTTTCATCTACTTCGGGCCAGAAGCAAGTACAATCTTTGTATTTTTCTGTATACTCAATATTTTTCTTAGACAAGGGAAAATATTTCTTAAATTTTTCTGAAAAATAGCCCCCATAAATTCCTTTTTTGTTGCAATTTTCCCATGTCGATAGTCTGCCCATGTCATACGCAGCTCCAGCAAAATTTTCGCATTTGTTACATTCATTTCTCTTACATGAGCACATGAGTATTTTCACATTTTCGCTATAATCCTCATATTCTTCATCATCCATGTCCATCGCCCATGGGAATACCTCTTCGAATAAGTACACTTCCATTTCAACTGGACCACATTTCTGGCATTCAATGTGGGAGCAAGGAGCATCAGCCGGTATAAATTTGAGAAGTTGCTGTACTTCAGAAGCAAATTCTGGAAGCTTGTAGTGCGAGGCGCAGAAAACTTTATTGCCAGCAAAATTTCTATCTAAAGCGGACAAATTTCCACACGTACATAGAAGAACAATGTACAAATAAAAAATATAATAAATAGCTACGCCTTGACGGTTTTTAGATAAAGTGAGATATGGGTGATTCATGTGTCTCCAGTAAAAGAGACCACCATACTCATAGTTATATCAAAATAGCTATCAAAATTTTCAGAAATAATCTGACTGGGCGGACAATTAGGCAATCACTAATCAAAGTAACATCGTAATCGGGTAGCGATGTCAGTATGAATGTGACGTCTTTCAAAAAGGAAAATAAGTGACCCTGTTACCGGTTTTGTTGCGGTAAAGGGAATAATATCATCCATTTCTTTGTATCAAAATGAAGTCCTCTGTAGCTAGACGAGCTGAACATGCAGTTCTTCTCTACTTCAACTTGATGTTTGTCTTCATGGTCAAGTGAGCAACGTATTTGCTTGCCTGCTTTATCGAGAGTAACCGTATAGAGGCCCACAGGTGATTTTTCTGGGTTATTTGTCGTGTTCACACCCTCTTTTATATGAGGATCTGCTATTGCTAAAATGGTGTTTTCACCATCTTTGGTTACGCCAATAATGGCAGAAGTATAGAGCGCATCATCAATTATTACAGGTGCAGCATCCGGTGTGCTAAAATGTTTTATAAGGCGATCCTGAAAAGAAGAAAAATTGAGGGGTTTATTCTCGAAAACTTCATGAGGGGCGTGGCAGCCACCTGGGACGCCATTTATGGTCACTAGGGCAGATGGGATATCATAAAAATGCATGACCATCTGTGCGATAAATGGCTCAGCCCACCCACTAGACAAATCATATGGAGCAAATATCTTGTCCTCTGGGAGTGTTTTTTGAGGGAATTTATTTTCGTAGATCTGCTTGAGATTTTCACGAGGGCCGAAGAGGTGAAAGAGTTCTTCAAAAGAAGGAGGTGTTTGATATGTGCTCAGGCAAGTCTGTATTGCTCTCCAGGCACACCCCCAGCCGACGTCGTGGACTCCCTCAGCATTATATCCATAAAAAGTTGCCTTGGAGGGCAAAGGAATAGGCATGTTCTTTTGTGTATTTTCGAGTGGCTGAAGTTTGGATCTTTTGTACGTTTTGTGTGCTTTTTGAGTTTGTATATATTCAGGACGAGATACTCGCTCTTTAAAAGTTTCATAGCTCTCCCTAGGTTTTTTTCTGTTACCGCCTACAGGAGTGGGGATTGATTTCGGTATTTTTTTGGGAGAAGTCGTTATGTTTTTATCACGCAAACTCTGAGCTTGTGAAGAAAATTTTTCTACAATCACTTTTTCGCAAATAGAAGAAATTTGACCGATGATGGGGAGAAATTCGATTGCTGCTATAAGGGCGTGGATGAGTCTGTTTCCTAAGCTTCCTTCACGCGCTTTTTTGCAGTGGCCTGCAAAATTCCCCCAGAGCAAACAATTTTTCCATGAATAGTCTGTTTTATCAAGAGAATAGTTGAAATGAGGCATGCATGCCACAAACTTTTTATTTTATACTAAGCCTCATGATATATTAAAATTTTTTTTCAACAAATCAATTTCTTCTTTAGGGAGATGGCAGTCTCATGCTTCTTCTTCAGCAACTTGCTCGATGTGGCTGAGGTCGCGGTCTTGATGGCGGTGTGTGGCGCTGAGACCACGCTTGGCTGCAAAGCTTGCATCTTTGGAGCGCATGTCGAGGATCATCGGGACTCCAGAAAAAGAAAAGTGCTCGCGAATCTCATTCATAAGATAGCGCTTATAGGAGGCTGTCATCAAATTGGCATTGTTGACAAACAAGACAAAATGGGGAGGCTTTGTTCCCACCTGAGCCATATAGTAGACCCGAAGGCGCTTGCCCTGGATAGCTGGAGGATGATATTTTTGCATAGCAGCCATCAACATTTTATTCAGCTTGCCTGTTGAAATGCGCGTAGCAAAGTGAGCGAGAACCTCTTCTACGACAGGGAAAATTTTGTCTACATTTCGCTTTGTAAGAGCAGAAATAAATATTTTAGGGCAGTGGGCGACAAAGGGAATTTCTAATTCGATTCCCTTCAGGCAATGCTCCATACGAAATCCTTTTACAAGGTCCCACTTGTTGAATAAGAGCACGCATCCTTTTTTCTCATCTTCGATCATCCTGATGATCTTTTTCTCTTCCTGCGTGATGCCGCTTTGTGCATCGAGGACGACGAGGCATATGTCGGAGCGCTCAATGGCGTGCTGCGTGCGGAGCGCGGAAAATTTCTCAACACTCTCTTTTTCCTTGTGACGTCTGCGAATCCCCGCGGTGTCGATGAGTGTATAGTGGCGATCGCCTATCACGATATCAGTGTCGATGGCGTCCCGTGTAGTGCCAGCAATAGGGCTGACAATAGAGCGCTCTTCGTCAATAAAAGCATTTAAGAGTGAAGACTTGCCCACATTAGGGCGTCCACAGATGGCAATGCATGGATTTGTAGAGCGTGTAGTGATTTTTTCTTTTTTGTTGAAAGAAGCAAGCGCTGTCTCGAGTAATTCTGCAATATTATAGCCATGTGTTGAAGAGACAGAAACCATCGATTCAAATCCAAGCGAAGAAAAAAGATACTGCTGGGTCTGCGTCCTTGGATTATCGATTTTGTTAATAGCTACAGTTACAGGCTTATCTGTCTTATGCAAAATCTTTGCAATTTCACGGTCTAAATCATGAGGTCCTAATTGCCCGTCTACTACAAAGATGATGCTATCTGCCTCTTCGATGGCAATTTCAGCTTGGCGTCTGATCTCTGTATTGAAATCCGCCTTTGATTTGCCGTCGATACCGCCTGTATCTATCACTTCAAAAGGATAGCCGAAGAGATCTGCCTGTCTATAGAGACGATCTCTTGTGACGCCCTCTCTTTCATCTACAATGGCAACTTTTTTCTTGATTACCTGGTTGAAAAGAGAAGATTTTCCGACGTTTGGGCGGCCTACAATAGCTACCTTTTTCATGTGTGACATTTTGGGTGTGCTCCAATACCTTAAAAACAACTCGCCTTACGCACTTTTTGATGCCGTAGGCTTGTTTCTTTTGAGTATGAGCGGTTTTCGAAATGCTCGTCATATCCTTCGGATATGCCTCAAGCTTTCTTAAACCGCTCATACTCAAAATAATCCAAGCCTCCTGGCATCACAAGTGCATAAGGTGAGTTAAACAAGAGCCTTTTTGACTCTAGGGGAAACAGTATATCTGAAAGAGGCGTAAAAATAAATACTATCCTTTTTGTCAACTTTGTACAATGCTGCCGAAGACATCAAAAAAGAAGATCGATGATATGGTATCGCACGCACAATATGAAGAACTTACTCTAGAGCCACTGAAAAAAGATCTACGAGGCTACTCTACGAAAACACTGCTGCATGATATGTGGGCAGGGCTCTCTGTATCACTGCTTTCTATCCCTCAAGCACTTGCCTATTCGATAGTAGTCGGGCTTCCTGCATTTTGTGGTCTTGCGACGATTATGTTTGGTACAGCGCTCGCAGCTCTTCTAGGCTCTTCGCGCCACCTTATCATGGGGCCAAATAACGCCAGCGTCTTGCTCGTGCAAGGAGCTTTGGCAAGTATCATGGCGCGCTACCATCCCAACCTTAACCCAAGCCATCATGTTGAGGTGGTGTTGCCTATTATCGCCTCGCTTGTATTTTTTGTAGGGCTATTCCAGCTTATGGCAGCGAGGCTGAAGCTTGGGGGTATCATCCAATTTGTCAGTCAGTCGGTAGTCGTAGGATATATTGCTGGAGCCGCCTTTGCCCTCACTCTCGATCAGCTCTTTCCATTTTTAGGCATCGCTCTACCCATGGAGTCGGGGTCTTTGTATGAAACAATGGTCTATCTCATTTCACATATCAATCATATGCATCTTCCTACGGCACTCGTGGGGATTATGAGTATCACCATCTATGTAACAGTACAAAAGATGAATCTCAAAATTCCGACTTCTCTACTCATGATCTTGATAGTAACGGCCATTATATATAGCCTTGACGTACATTCTATAACAGACGCGCACGGTGTAAAATTGCAGACGGTAGGGTCTTCTGGGGGTATCGAAGCTGCATGGCCAAGTCTCAGACTGCCAGCTATCGACATCGGCCTTTTGAATATGTTTTTGCCATCAGCTTTTGCTATCGCGTTATTTGGGATGCTCGAGACGATTTCTCTTTCAAAAACGATAGCCGCGTCAAGTGGGCAAAGAGTCCATGCTAACCAGGAGATATGTGGCCTTGGGGCATCTAATATGCTGGTGTCGTTTTTTGGAGCGCTGCCTTGCTCGAGCAGCATTTCACGAACCTATCTGAACTACGACAGTGGAGCAAAGACTCGCTTTGCTGCTCTGTTTTCATCTCTCTTTGTGGCGGCGATCGTCTTTTTTTTTCAAGGAGGCATTAGCTATATTCCAGTAACTGCTCTTGCTGCTCAAATTTTAGTAACAGCTCTTCGTATGGTAGATATGAAGCAGTTGAGGCTCTGTCTTCGTGCAACGCATTCTGACGCCTCTGTTTTGGTGACGACATTTTTAGCCTGTATATTTTTTAGCCTCCATATTGCCTTTTATATCGGCGTCGTCGTATCGATTGCACTCTATCTGCGTAAGGCCGCAAGTCCCGAAGTCGTTGAATATAGCTATGACGATGATGCAGAAGAGCTTAGGCCTACCTCAGAAGCAGAGCGGAGGCTAAAAAAGAAGGTGCGCATCATCAATGTAGAGGGCGAGTTATTTTTTGGAGCAGTAGACCTCTTTCAGTCTGCATTGAAGGCTATAGCTGAAGATGATACAGCCACGAAAGTGTTTATTTTGCGGCTCAAACATGTGCGCGATCTTGATGCGACGGCGTGTCTCGCACTGCGCCAGCTGTATGAATATTTGCGAAAAGGCTCTCGCTATTTGATCGTTTCAAGTATTCCCTATAAGGTGTGGCTTGTGCTTGAAAAAGCGCGCCTTGTCGAGTACCTGGGAAAAGATAATTTATTGATTTATGATGAAGCGCGCCCTCGTGTTGCCATCGAGAAAGCGCTTGAGAGGGCGAAGACACTTCTTGCTGAAGCACCACCAGTCCCAGTAGAAGAGGTGGTGCATCCAGTTTTTTGATCTTTATCGACCTGCAACGACACGTGATCTGCCACTATGGCTGACGATCACAAATACGCGCTGGCCTTCAGCAAAAGCTGGTTCTGGAGCTTGAACAACGCTCATAGAGTCGCCGTTGTCGAGAGCTACTACATATTCTACGCCGTTTTGTGTTTTTAAGGCTTTTTCAGCGAAAGCACCAGCAGTAGCACCTGCAAGAGCGCCACCAATAGTTGCTAATGCATTCCCTTTACCCTTGCCGATCTGAGAGCCTACAAGAGCTCCACCAATACCGCCCGCTGCAATACCAAGCGAGTTTTCTTCAAGACGCTCATGTTCTTCCACCGTGATCGCGCGCGCGCTGATGATCGTACCAGCATATGTTTTTGACGCTTCGCCTACATGGTTTGCAGAATAGACGTTTGAAGAGATATTACGTGCACAACTCGTTAAAGAAATAGCAGTCAATATAGATAAAATAATTCTATTTTTCATAAAAACTCCTTTTAGTAGAAAAATTGTAGTATATAAATGTAAATTTTTAATAAAGATAGTTAAAAATCATGGGACTGGGTTCCACTTCAATATATCGCCATCGCGAGTCGTGATATGGGGATAAATCCAAGGATCGCTGTTTTCTCTGAGAAGACGATCGCAGCCCATGCAAAATCCAGTAAAGAAGCCGTAGCGGCGGATTGCTTGCAAAGCATACGTTGAACTACTTGGGATAAAGTGGCTACGAGGGCCATCAGCTGGTGAGATCACCTGCTGATGAAAGAGAATCACTGCATCAGCGCCTGCTATCCATGATGAGTTCTTTGCCTGCACTGGTACGCTAGAAAAAGCAAGTTCGCTGTCCATACCCCATGGATCTTCTGCAACAAGGGCTGAGGCGCTAAAAACCAATATCAAGAAGAAGGACTGGAAAAAGTCTATTTTCACTGAGTGTTTCCTTCGCACTTTTTATATAGTGATATTCATTATATTCTTTCGCGGCAAGGTATGATCCTCGTATGCCGCCAAAGTACCAGCCTGCCTCAAAGCCCGCAGTGATGATACCGGCTGCTGTATGCCCTTTTGTAAAGAAGGTGCGACTCGCTGTGATAAAAAGAGCATTTAAGAGAAATGAGGTGATCCCTGACTGCAGCTGACCTACATACAGATAGCCAGCGCCAGGGATCACGGCATTGAATAAGCCTGCTTGAAAAGGGGATTTTTTTATTTTCTCGTAGTCAGCATACAATTTTGTTTCAATAGAGCTTTTTGATTGATCTGTGCATTGATTCAAGACAATATGCTGGTACTGTTCGAGCGCAAGGCCAATAGGGGGCGATACAGTTTGAGCGAGAGCAAGGACATTGTGTGCCTTGGTATATTCCTGTCGATGGAGGTAGCTATCAAACAAAATGAGTAAAAGAGCTTTATAATAGGGACTTTCAGGTGTCAGCTGATCCAATGAGCTTTCTTCAAATAACGAGATGCTCTGTTGATAGCGTTGTGCTAAATAGTAGGCAAGAGCAAGAGAAAACTCTGCATGCAGTTTGGTGAGATGCCTTCCTGTGCCTGCTGCCAGATAACGGGATCGTTTGAAAGCGGTGATGGCTCTATAGAGATCAAGTTCTTTGGCAAAGCAGGTGCCAAAAAATAGCTCTTTGTCAGCATCATCATGCAGAGCTCGAGAAGTCCAAGCTGTGGGGAGGCTTTCAATGAATCGTGGTGTAATAGGGCAGCTGATCTTGTCGATCAATGCTGCCTGAGAGGGAGCCTGAATCAAAAAGCCGATCAGGCACATGACCAAATACTTGATTCGAACAGTACTACTCATCGCGATAGAAGTTTGTGATATCGCGCACATCATCCATCACAGTGCGAGAGGTTCTTGAAGGACGACTCTTATCTTCAAAGATCTTTTGCTGTTTGCGTGTGATCTCTTCGATATCAAGATCGGTATCAATGATATGTGGTCTGATAAAAAGCATCAGATTTCGTGTATCGTTGACGTTCCCATTGTTAGAAAATAGATTTCCAATAAGTGGCAGAGCGCCAAGACATGGGATCTGATCTTTTGTAACCTTTCTTTGTTCACGAATCATACCGCTCATTACGATAAAGTAACCAGATGGTAGGTGAACTCGTGTAGATGTTCGTGTCTCTGTTATCGTTGCAGGCGGGGCGTTCTGGCCTCCTTGTGCTTGCACTTGATCCTCGGATGCACTACTAATCCGCTGATCAATAATGAGAGTCACTGTTTGGTGAGCGCTGATAAGAGGGGTAACTCTGAGCGTTATACCTGTATCTCTGGTCTCGAAGTTGGTCGTAATGATATCGGCATTGTTATTGGAAATCGATTGCCCTTTGATTCCTATTTTTTCTCCAACGAAGATCTCGGCTGGCACATTATGTTCAGTCGTAATGCGTGGGTTCATGATGACATTCGTATCGGTATCAGAGCGCAGAGCGTTGATCAAAGCGCCAATAGAGATAAATCCCGTTCCATTAAATTTGATTTTTCGGCCTATAGATCCTGCAGAAAAGCCATTCGAAAGGGGCATAGGATTCATCGACGTTGGTGTTGTCGGGCCTGTGACACCATTCAATGCTGTGCGAAGTACGCTATTCGTAGTAGTTAAGCCTAGTTCACCAGCAACATTATGTCTCTGGAATTTTCCGCCCCATTCAATACCGAAGTTAAGCGAGTTTTTGATAGTAGTGTCTAGGACAAGTACTTCAATAAACACCTGGCGTACAGGAATATCTACCTGGCCGATAAGATCTTTTACTTTTGAAAGTGTGGATGATGTACCACTAAAGACAAGGGAATTATTTTCTTCGATGGTGGATACGCTATTGAGCGTGACAACAAGCTCCGACTGAGGGCTATTTTGTTCTTTTAGCCCGAGGCCATTACTTAAGCTGGCTGCTATCGCACGCAGTGCCTTAGCGACTTCCATACTCTTACGATACTGCAATTTATGAATCAAAAACTTGGTTGATTCAACACGTCCAATCGGAAGATTACTCTCAAATAGTTTCTTTTTTCGTAGCTCTGTGCGAATTGCTTGTGCCTGTTCACCAGGAGCTTCACGAAGAACTCGCCTGATGTGCTCTTCATTCATTTTAAGCACTTGGTCGAGTGTATAGCCCTTTTCTGATAAGATTTTTTTGACGTCATCATCTGTTAATTGATTGATTTCCTCGTCTGTAAATCCTGCTTTTGTGTCTTCCAAAAGCTGCTTTCTCTTCAGGTCTTCTGCTGTTTTTTGAGCTTGCTTAGAATCAAATTTTAAGCCGTCAAATGCAAACACGCGAGATACACTTTCGTTTGTATCAATTGACTGTATGACACTGAGCGCTTTTTCAACAAAGAAAGGAGTCGAAATAATGAAGACGCTATTAGAGGCAATATGTGGAACAAGATTGAATGGCTGAGTCCCAACAATAGGCTCCATAATCTGTTCTGCAATTGAAATGATAGATGCTGGAGTGCTGTTTTGAATGACATATTGACCAATTTCGATGCCACTACTAGGCGAGTCAAAACTTGCAATCAGCTCCGCAATTTTCTTTATGTTTGTTGCAAAATCCGTTACAACAACGCGCTTTGTCTCTTCAATGACCTCGACAATAGCATCAGGAGATGTCATTGTTTTAATAATGCTGCCAGCTCGTGCAATATCAGCATATTTGACGAGGAATACTCGCGTTGCCAACTGAGGCTCTTGAGCAATGTCGCCACCTTCTCTATAAAGGTCTGTAGGGCTTTTGATGGATTTATTGCGGTGAATGAGAAAGCTTGCGCCTTGTTCTAAAAGTTCGAAATCGTGGATGCGCAAGTTTTGTAAAAGAGCAGCCATCACATCTTCAAGTGACGCAGGAGTTTCCGAAATGATAGTTACTGGGAATTGGAGCTCTTCAGGATCGAAAATGAAATTTTTTCCTGTGAGCCTACTCACAAAGCGTAAAAACTCGACAATGCTTACATTGTTAAAGTTAATCACAGGTCCTGTGATTTTCTTTTCTTGCTTGAGTGCAGCTTCTTCAATCTGCTCTCCCTCAGCAATGAGCTGATAGTTGAGCTCTCTTTTTTCAGCTTCTTGCTGCGAATCACTGCCTTCAGCAAATTGAGAATGGGTATATAAAGGGGTTGCTCCATACACGCATACAGTCGAGGTGAGCGTGGAGAATAGTGCACAACAAGTTGTGACATGTCGTTTTGAGCGTATGATACAGCGAGACAAAAAGGGAAAAGTATGTAAAAAAAAGCTCATCATTTTCATCGCACGTTGAGATTGATATACGGCTCTGTTATTTCATAGCCGCTAATTAATTGCAAAATCATTCTTGCAAACTTTTTTGCAAAGGAGAGCATACAAAGGTGGTAAATAACTGAGGATCATCACTGTTTGCGACAAGTTCTTTCATGCGCCACTTGCGTAAAATAAGATCAGTTTCTTTTTGAGCAGAAAAATCGAGTGTTTCCCGAAAGCAGTTGTGAATATGCTGATCTATGATTTCTTGATCATGTTTGGATGAAGAAGAGGTGGCAAGGCCGACAAATAAAAGTCTATCAGATGAGTCGAACGATATATCTGCTTGCATGTAGTCTGGAGTGTGTGCCATTGGTTGCCAATGAGGCATCTGTATCGAGCTTGTTTTTTTTTGAAAATGATAATAGAGCCCAAATCCTTTTGTATACAGTGTGCATCTATGGCTATTGGGATCAAATAGGGTAAAGCTGAATTGATACTGGGCAGCGAGCAGATCTTGTTTGATATGATTTTCCAGAATTGTAATAAAATGATGAGCAGTATTTTTGTATAACTCCTCTTGTAAAATCCGCACTTGCGCTCGTATCATCGCGAGCTGAAGGATGCCTTCACCACTTCTGCCAGGGCATTTTGCTGTGAAAAAAAGTTTTTTATTCGCAGGAAGATCAAAAAAATCATAGTAGAGTCCGCATAATCCAACACCAATCATACGAGAGATGCCTATCGTGATAGAAGGCCACTCGGGTGGAATATCCGGAAGCAGTCGATTCTGAACGTTTTCTAGACTTTCGAAAAGCTCGAAAAAGTAATCAGTTCCCTGTCTGTCTTTATGCACTTGTCCAGAAGATATGTAATGCGAGAGGTCTGCGATGAAATCTACAATATCTTGATAGCGATCATCAGCTGCTGACTGCAGCGCTTTGTGTAAGATAGGTTGTATTCCTTTTGGAGCAAGAGAGAGAATGACTCTTCCATGCGTGATCTTGCCGAGAACGAGCTCATAGGCCAAAATGCCAAGAGAGTAGATGTCTGATTGAAAACTAATCAATTGCGGATTTGCTCTCTGTTCAGGGCTCATGTAGATTGGTGTTCCCATAAGCCTGCCAGCATTTTCAGTAAGGTTGATTTGCTCGGACAATATTCGTGCGATCCCAAAATCAATCACCTTTACAGTCCCCTGCTCAGTAATCAAGATGTTTTCTGGCTTTAAATCACCATGGATGACTCCATGTGTATGGAGATGACAGAGGGCGTAAGATGTCTGCAGGATAACCTCGAGGGCTCTTCTTAAAGAAAAGGGCTGGTTGGCAAGGATTTTTCTTAAACAGATGCCGCGGATGAATTCCATGGCAATATAGAGGCCACCTTCCCACTCTCCATAGTCATACAGTTTTACAATATTCGGATGATCGGCAAGTGAGATGATCCTGGCTTCATTTAAAAAGCGGCCCACTACCTCTTTGTTTGAAAGGTATTTGGGCGATAGCACCTTGACGATGACAGATTCTTTCGTTTTCGGGTGTATGCCTATATAGAGAAGGCTCATCCCACCACGTTCATAGAGACCCTCGATATGATATCGCCCGATTTTTTGCGGCAGTGGCGGGAGAGGCTCTTGCGGAAGCGGTTGTGGCAAGATAGGTACATTATCGCTGAGGTTGTCTGTAGAAGGATGTTCTTCCATAATTTTTTAGCAGCTGCTTAGGAGGCGTCTGGTCCCATTTGCAAAATGCGCACTCCCAAGGCATCACCTAAAGTAATCAACTCTCCCCGTCCTACCACTCTGTTGTTAATGCTGAGGTGCACGGTATTTTGAGGAAGTGTCCCAATATTGATCATATTCCCTGGCTGCAGCTCTACTACTTTTTGCACGCTCATTTCAATATGGGCAAGCTCAATGACCACGGTTACAGGAATGTCGGTAAGAGAGCTGTTTTCAACTGTTTGAGCAGCTGGCTGTTTTATTGGTTTTTGTTTAGGAGCAACAGGTGGAGCGATTTCTGCTTCTTCGTCTATTTCATGCTCGGTTGACTCATTGATTTCTGAAAATTCACTTTCTGAGAATGTGCTTTCTTCATCATCATGATGTGGGGCGCCATGCTGCTGCCCAGTTTTTAATTGATCTGCCATAGGTTCATACACCTCATTATGTGAAGGGATTTCAAGTATTTTGAAGCCATCATCTTTGACCATGCAGCGAAAGAGTGGGGTGCCATTGAATGAAAGCACACATTTTGCCTTATCTGCTCCAGGCTCATACAGCAGCTGATCGATTTGAAGAAAGTCACCTGGCTGTACAGCTTGCCATTGTTTGAAGGACATATAGCTTCTTCCAGCTTCTGCGCGTAGAACGATCGGAATCTGGTCAAATTGAAGAGCTCTACTACATGGGAAAGATTGAAGTGAAAATGCGGCAAATGCTTCTTGGAAATTTTTTGGCATCACAAGACGTATCAAAAATTTTCTTTCAGATGCCGTTACCCATATATCCTGACATAAGGCGGGTCCTTGAAGTGGTTGACCTGCATCCATGATCTTAAAGGGGATTTTCTTTCCATATTCAGTTTCGTTGATGATCAAGCTGCATTGGGCGATTAAAAATTGATAAAAGGCATCCAAAAACCCGTCAGGGAGTGTCTGTGTTGTACAGTCAGTGGCAAGCAGTGAGCTCATGATTGCAAGAACATCTTGTTCGTTGATGCAGAGATAGCAGTGAGGATCTATATTTTGGATGTGTATTGTAGACAGGCGACAAGGTGCTTTTATATCGCCTATGACTTGCCCTTCTTCTTTCCAAAGAAGCTCTCCTGGCTGCATTAAGAGGGAAATTCCTAACACTTTGCTGATTTCTGCAGAACATTTTTCCCATGGAAATTCAAGTGTGTGGCTGAGAAGCGGCACACTATCGAGCTCAAAAAGAGAGCGAGAAATAGATCGCAGTCTTGACCAGTCGAGTTGCTTTACGTCACCTTGCTTTGTTTCTTGTGCCACGATATCTCCTTTCAGCAGTCTACCTGTTCTCAAGATATACCATAATAGCGCAAGAATTTAAAACAAAAAAACCTAGGCTGCTGTTCAGCCTAGGTTTTTCGTGCAGATGAGACGAGGTGAGTGTGCTTATGTCAGTGTACCTTGATCCATTCCCTGTGAGGTCTCTTGATGCTCTTCGTGTGAAGTATCCATTTCTTCTTCTTGTACGGTGATGATCTGAGGTGCATCTTTAGATTCAATCGTGATCATATGGAGCGTATATCCTCGCTCAATAAGAGAGGTTCTCAACGTCTCTTGTTGTTGCACACCTGCAACGAGAGAGCGAGCCTCTGGGCTCAGTCCATAAAAGGAGAGGTTGAATTCATTTTTTGCACTTGTAAATTCAGTGATGACAAGGGTAGCTCCAGAAAAGACAGGAGGATGCTGAAGCGTAATGTGCATATCTGTTCTTCCTGTTTGAGTGAGCACCACAAGGTTCGACACCAATTTTTCCACAAGAGCGATCGTCGCTTCTCTTGCTTGACGAGCAGCCTGAGATGAGACGTCAGGTGCTACATAGGCTGCATTTACTACAATCGGTTGTACAGTTGCTTGCTGCATCATGGTCATAGGAGGCAGAGCCTCTTCTTTTTTGACAACTTGATAGAACGCGTGAGCTTCTGGGATAAGAGGATACTTCTCTTTTAGGTTCTGAGCATGCTCAACTCTTGCATCTACGGTCTTTCCTTTGACATCTTGTGTAAGAAGCCCGGGGTCAATTATATCTACGACTGTATCATCTGTTGTAGTGGTGGTTGCGATGTTTTGAAAGTCATCAGCGGGGGCATCTGTTTGAGATGTGTCAGAGGTGGCAATCGTCTGAAATTCATCGATATGCTCTTCCATTTCATCATCTTCTGTGACAGTCGTGTCGCTTACGGGTTGTGCTCTATCTTTCGTTTTTGAAGAGGATGCAAGTTTGAACAGTGAGCTTGACTGTGCTTGATTTGTCGTCTGAGCAACTTGTGAAGATGTATCCGTCCCTTTTGAAGAGGATGCAAGTTCGAATAGTGAGCTTGACTGTGCTTGATTTGTCGTCTGAGCAACTTGTGAAGATGTATCCGTCCCTGTATCAAGTTGTTCAATCTTGCGTTCGAGGACCTCTCTAAATTTTTTCTTTGCCCCATCAGGGGTTGTGGCTACAGGCTTTTTCGTGGTTTCTGTTGAATCTGTCGTCTGGGCTACTTTATCTGTAGGATCCACAAAGGAGGGGTCAAATTTTCCTGGTTGCGTCATAGGCCTTACTCCTTACGTAATGCATTCTTTTGGGCTCTTTTCTTTGTAAACTTTGACAAAAACATCGTAGAGCCAACGTCATCCTCATTGCGTACTTCAAGAGTTTCGAGTTCTTTGAGAGTCTCTTTTTCCCATTCACCTTTATGAGTAATGATCTTGTCTCGCTCTTTTTCTCTTGCCTTGAGCTGCTCTTTGGCTAACTCTACATTCTTTTCTGCGACATCTACTTGCTGTTTTTGGTCTTTTACCTTTTTTTCTTCTACTTTTAGCTTTTCTTGTACAACTTTGATGTACACCTTGATCTGTTCAATCTTATCACTTGTCGTCCCCTGGTCAAACTCATCTCTCATCTGCTTGAGTTTGTCTTTGTAGTGCTGCAATACGACATCCCGTTCAGCTTCTCGTTGCTTCAGCTTCTCTTGCTCTTGTGTCAGAAGTTTGATTTTTTCTTTTACTGTCTTCTCGGCTTCGTCGACACGCCTTTTCTTGATCATGAGCACTTCTTTGAGCGGATAGGGGGGGAGGTCTGATTTTTCTACCACGACGCCTCCGCTACTTGAAGAGGGCTTTTAGTTGCTGCAGAGTCTCCTGCCAAGAACTTTTTTCATCAACTCCTTGTTTTAAGAAACGATTTACCTTATCGATGTAGTCGATTGCAAAGTCAACGTTCTTATCAGAGCCGCGCTTGTATTCACCAATTTTAATGAGAAGCTCGTTCTTTTTATATGTTGCTAATACTTCTTTTAATTTTCCTATCAGTTGGATGTGCTCTTTATTTGTAATCGATGTTAGCACCCGGCTTGCTGAAGAGAGCACATCAATCGCTGGATAATGATACTGCCTTGCCAATTCAGCAGACAAAATAACGTGTCCATCCAAGATAGATCTTGTTTCGTCGGCTACCGGCTCGTTCATGTCATCGCCTGCTACCAGCACTGTATAAAAACCAGTGATAGAGCCTTTATCTGAGTTGCCGGCACGCTCGAGAAGTTTAGGGAGCACGGCAAACACAGAGGGAGTATATCCGCCTCGTGCTGGTGGCTCACCAGCAGCAAGTCCTACCTCTCTGATCGCACGGGCAAAACGTGTTACAGAGTCCATCATCAAAATGACTGACTTGCCTTGATCCCTAAAATACTCAGCAATTGCTGTACCGACATAGGCTGCATTTAATCGTAGCTGCGATGCTTGGTCAGATGTAGAAATCACGAGCACCGAGCGCTTGAGCCCTTCTGGTCCTAAGTCTTTTTCCACAAATTCACGTAGCTCTCGTCCTCTTTCACCGATGAGGCTGATGACGTTGACGTCTGCCACAGCATTTCTGGCAATCATTCCAAGAAGTGTGGACTTACCACCACCTGCAGCTGCGAACACTCCAACTCTTTGGCCAAGACCTGTTGATAACACCCCATCGATAGCGCGTATGCCCACGGAGATAGGCTCTACAATCATTTTTCTCTTCAGAGGATCTGGTGGTGCTCGATAGACGGGCACGAGGTCGTGAACATCCAGTGGTCCTTTCGTTGCTGTGTCGAGTGGTCTTCCGAGGCCATCGAGAACGCGTCCTAAAATCTTTGGCCCCACTTTGATACTCAAGGGCATTCGTGTCGGAATAACCTCAGACGATGGGCCTACTCCTGTCATCTCCCCAAGGGGAGAAAGAAATACATCATGTGCTGTAAAGCCGACAACCTCTGTCATCAAAGGCTCCATGCCATCTCGCTTTACGAGGCATACCTCACCGATTTTGACTTGCGGCACGACAGCGCGAATGAGCATCCCAACAATCTCTGTGATGCGGCCGCTCACGGTCGTGATCTGCACCTCATCGAGACGGTTGAGCACTTGCTCTACATGAGAATCAAATTGTTCGACACTGTATGTCTCAGAAAATTCTCGGTTGGCCATAGGAATGTATCTCTTCTACTTGTTCAAAAGCCTTTTTAAATCTGTACGTTCATCGTTGTCTTGATCGATTCAAGTGCTTTGTTGAGGATGTTGGTAAAAAATTCCAACTCCTGCTGTACAAATCCAAGCTTTATCTGCACGGCGAGCAGCTTCTCAGGTGTCAATCTGTTCTTTGAAATATCGAGTGCTTTTACTTCTGATATCAATGTAGAAAGTTTATGATCACTTGTCGTGAGGTAGTTTAAAAACGTCACCATAGGGTTTGGAGTAAGAGGCTTTACCGTTTGATCGGTCACCTCCACGCCTACTTTTCCAACGGCAGTACGCAAGCTTGAATCAATATGCACAAGTCGCTGCCCTAGCTGAGCCTCATATATAGGGCTTATCTTGCCTTGTGGGCTGTTTTCCACTGCAGCAGTAAGCTTGGTGATGGGTTCTTGCATCGCGCTTCGGAGATCTTCCGCCTGTGCTGTAATTTGATCGATTGAGGCGGGCTGTAGCCGTTGAATTTTCTTTTCACTGAAGCTGATATCCTCAATCAACGAGGGCCTTGTTACAGCAGTCTCTTGCGTTGAGTTGACTTGTGTTATAGACGCAGCCTGCGAGTGATCCCAATTTCTTTCTGCTTTTGTGATCGCGGCGTCAAACTTTGAGCGTGACTCGAGCTCTGCTATGTCTTGAGCGTCAGTAACGTCTGCTATCTGAGCCTTTAGATCGAGGCGTTCGATTTTTCCGATTTTTTCAACTTTTTCACCCATTTTTTCTTCCATAAGGGACTCTCGTTAATGGGTTAATGGATATCTCCCTCGTCTCATTTCTCGGATGATTTCAGAGAAAGAGGGGAGAGAGTTTTCGCTTGTAAATCTGTATGCGCCCACGCCATGCATGTCTCTGCGAGTGCGTGAATGGTGGGGTCGTCACTGTTGGCTTTTGCTTCTTCAATAAGCTTTTCGCCTTGCTTTTGCTTGTTCTTTGTCAACAAATAACAGATGCCTAAAAGAGCCTGTGCCAGATGATGGCCTGGGTCTTTTTTGACGATGACTTCAAATATCTTCGTCGCCTCAGCTACCTGTAATTTGTTAAGGGCTACATAGCCCAAGCCTAATTGAGAGGCTAGGTTATCTGGGTTGAGAAGTTCTGCTGTCTTAAAAAGTCTTCGAGCCGCAATCTCATCGAGTTGCTTTACTGCGATGAAACCTGCTTCAATGAAAAGCGCAAAATCATCCTTAAATTCATCTAAAAGACTTTCTTCTGACATATCTTCTCCTGTTGATCTATTCCAAATACTATCACGAAACCTAGCCCACTCAATCCGCTTCAATGGTGTCAGACTGTTTGTCAGTCTGCTGTACCTCTCGCCCAGTATACGATGCCCTGAGAAGCTCACGTTATCCGAAAGTCTCGGGCGGGGGCGAGAAGGTATATTCCTACGAACATCAGATAGAATTACTTGATGTTACGTGCCATAGAGTTGATTGATGTGTTCAATGCTGAGATAATCGATGTTGACATTTCAGAAAATTGGGAAAGTTTGTTCATCGTCATCTGCAAATCAAACATATCGGCAATACTCATTGCACTCTTTTTCGAACGTATAGCTGCAATTTTCGATTTTGCAACTGCAGACAGCTGGTTGATTGCATCTACAAGGTAGCTAAATTCGATAGCCATCTGTGGCTTGTTAAGATAGCCCTGAGTGATTGCTGCACCAGTCCATGGATCTTGATATCCGCCGGCCATTGGTTACCTCCAAAAATTGGTAGGTGGATTGTGTTCTTATACCGTACACCTTTCGATGTACACATTCAGCATCGAAGACCGTTTGTTACGACCCCTGACACCGCGTCAATAGAGGCTTTTTATTTTGAGGCTGTCTTTGCAGCTCTTCCCAAAACAATGGTCAGAGCATGATAGCCGTTGAGGAGAACCCCTAAGTGGTCAAACTCCTCTTTTTTACTGCCTTTTCGCAGTGCTTCTTTAATGGCGTTAATTCTTTTTTCGATCTTTTTGGCATACTCTTTTCGCTTTTGCGCGTCTTTTAATTCTTTCTCAAGATCGAAGAGAAAGAGATCTTTCGATTTTCCTTTTTGCTTTTCCATGCCAAACATAAGAAGCACTCCTTATAAATATCTGAGAGGGCACATCTATAGCTACAAAGAGCCCCTCTATCCCTTTAACCTTATTCTATTCCCGCTACCTATTAAAATCAATCTTATACTTAAAACCCTCTTTTTCGAGGAAAAGAGTGGTAGGGGTGATAGCGGTAATGGTCATGCCATCGAGGGTGTCGCCCTTCGATAAAATCTTGCCGTTGATCACGACGCTGAGTGTCTTGCCTTGTGATGAAAATCCTGTTACCTGGTAGCGATCGGAGAGGTTGATCATCGATTGATCGGTTGCCGACTCGGTGACAAAAGACTGGACAGTGCGTATTCCTGGTATGCTCTTCAAGCTGGTAAGTAACTTGGCAAACTGTGAGGAGTGTTCACCAGATATGGCACCTGAGAAGGTGAGCTCTCCGTTGTTGAGCGCTACCTGAACCCCTCTGAATCCGCCTTCAGAGAGCTTTTGATTGATTTCTGCTTTGAGATCTTCTTCGACGATCGTTTTTTTCTCTAAAAGATCGAGATAGGGGAAGTTTTGAGAGATATAGTCAGAAAGCTCGTCTGCTTGTTTTCTGGTCTTTAAAAACCCTGTCATCACAAATCTTCCTGCTACAGGTGATGAAATGGTGATACTCTTCCAAGCTGGATTTTTTGCAAGCACCTGGTTGATTTCTCTCCACACATATTCATCGATTACAATATTGGAAGAGTCGATGCCGGAGATGAACTTCAGCTGGCCTAAGTTATCAAGGATCTTACTTCTGTCTACACTCATGAGCACATGTCCTATGAGGAGGAGGCGGCCATTTGCAGGATTAAAGCTGTAGCGCACTGTTGGGTAGTCTTTTAACGTTCTGGCGATAATGGAGTCTGCGTCGTCTTCTTTTGTGACGACGACATCTTCTGCTTTAAAGAGCATGGTGGTGCCGACTCCTGCTAAGACGAAGAGGCCAGTGACTCCTGCCAAAATCATAAGAGCACTTAATGCGCTGGCATGGCGCTCTTTTCGCTTTTCTTCTTCTTTGATGCGCTCAACTTCTGTTTGAATGGGGGCGAGCACTGCTTGTTGCAGAGGTCCTATCGACACTCCAGTGAGTGCTTCTTTCTTGATGTCGGCATCGCTTTTTTGGCCATTGATAGCAGGTTCTTGTTTTTGTGGCGTGCCTAGCGGAGGGGATACGATGGTTGCTCTTTCGCCTTCTCTGTCAATGAGCATAAATGTGGTCGTGCCTGTAGTGACGAGAGCATTTGCTGGCAGAGACTGTTTGTTTGAAATTTTTTCTCCATCTACGAATGTGCCGTTTCTGCTGGAGAGATCTTCGAGGGAGATATGGTTCTGAAGGTCAATGCTGATGCGTGCATGCTGGCGCGAGACGCTGAGGTCGTGGAAGACGATATCGCAAGAGGAGGTGTCTGTGCCTATGAGGTATGAGGTGCCTGTTTGCATGGAGAACTCGGCGCCCGTATTTGGCCCTGACACTACCTTGAGTAGCCATCTTCCTGCGGTATCAAGAAGGTCAAAGTCAACGTGCGCGATTCCACTCTCCGCGTTGTTCTCTGCATCAAAAATTGTGTCATGTTTTTCGTCTATGCCCATGCGTCACTATCCTTGGTCTGGCTTCAGTTACTTCACTTATCTCAGGGTTCGAATAATTTCTCAACGGAATTTATGCGAGGGCAAGAATTCTGACTACAGAGAGAGCATCAATTCGCCTGAAATATCTTTTCTGTAATGACTTTTTGGTGAATTGTTGCGAAAACATGTTGAAAGCACTTTTGTAATTTAGAGGTGATATCTTCTTGATTTTCTAATGACGACGCGTTTAGTGATTGGGGGATATTGATTTCCATTTCGCTCCCATTTTGAATATATTTGTTATAGAGACTATTTGCTTTTTCTCGATTAGGGTTTTTTTCATATTCAGCACATTCTTTCATAAAACCAAGACTCTCATCTACGTACATGCCTTTAAAGGCTTTATCAATAGCTTCTTCCATTTTAGGAATTTGGAATGCCACCTTCAAAGCAGCTCCTGAAGTTTCTGAAAATATGTTTTTCAGTATGAGTTTTTGTGCTTCTGGTGTTCCTCTTTCGAACATAATCTTGAGATCGCTTGTCGCCGTTCTTAGTTTCGCTGTGTCATTGTTTTTTATAGCTGTTCCAAGACGATCGAGGATTTGAGATGCAGGAAG
This sequence comes from uncultured bacterium, assembly GCA_964487845.1. Taxonomy (GTDB): domain Bacteria; phylum Chlamydiota; class Chlamydiia; order Chlamydiales; family FEN-1388; genus CAZASK01. The sequence goes on along the minus strand of CAZASK010000003.1, from coordinate 28,238 downwards.
AGCATCTACTTCTGCCTTCACCTCTGCATACCTTTGAGCTCTTTCTTGACGTAATTCTTTTCCTCGTTGCGTGATGCCAAGTTTCATGGAGATTTTATCAATTACAGAGCTCTGTTTCCATTCTGTGCGCAGCGTGCTAATTTTGCTGAGCAAGCCTTCATATTGCTTTTGGGTCACTTTGACCTCTGGCTGCTCTTTGTGAGCAAGAAGTCCATCTCGATAGGCGTAATATTTTGGTAGCTGCTCCTGTGCTTCCTGAGCCTCTTTCCCAAATCCTGGTGAAGCACTGGTAATATCATATGCTGTATTCAGCGCGTTTTCATATTGTTTAATTTTGGCATTTGTTGCTTCAAGTTCATCTTGAATCGAATGTATGTTACCTTGTAGGGTATTTTTATCGTCTTTACCTAGCGTTGTGTGCATTTTCGTATATTCTTTGAGCTCGTTTTGTGTTTTCCGTAGTTCTCGTGCCAATGAGCTGGTTCCCATGAAATTTCCCAGGCGCTCTAGCTTCCCTGTGGCTCCAGCCATCTCGCTTTTGAGTTGGGTCACTCTCAGGGCTTTCTCCCCAATTTTGAGAAGATGGCCTTGCTTAGACTGTTCTATGAGGGCAAATGTAGGGGGTGCTTGGGAAGAAATCCGATTGTCATTCATATAGTTTATCATTCATTTAAAAATTGGCAGTTGGATTTTTCGAGTGCTCGTACATCTCTTTTTTCCAAAAATCAATCATGTTTAAGAAGTCTTCGAATATCGCTTTAAAGTCACTGTAAGTGCATTTAGAAGGGTGCAGCTGCTGCATCACAACGCGGCTGCCTGTTTGGTCAAGGGCGAGAGTGGCGCCCGCTGTGGCTTGAAAAAAGAGGTTTCCTTGAAGGAGTTTGGCGAAAAGAATTTCTTGCTCATCGGCAGGAACTGGGCCGAGGGTGGCGAGAAGCTGAAATCCAGGTGGGGCAGCACGTACTTGAACGGTCACATCATCGAATAATATCGAGAAGTTTTCCTGACCTTCAGCGCCAAGAGGCTCTTCTGCTCCTAAATCCTTCTGCAACCTGTTTCTCCACTCTTCTAACATGAAAACCACCCTCAGCAAAATAGTTTGAACTCACCTCACGCGCTTTTTGATGCCATAGGCTTGTTTCTTTTGAGCATGAGCGGCCTTCGAAATGCTCGCCATATCCTTCGGATATGACTGTGCTTTCTCAAATCGCTCATACTCAAAATAATCCACGCCTTCTGGCTTCACAAGTGCGTAAGAGGAGTTATGAATAAATAGCACGTGTGATGTTACCTGCAAATTCTTTTACCATGTTATTCATCTGTTCAAAAAACTGAGAAGCTCCTTTTCCTTCGTCGATCGCTTTTTGTTGGGTCTGCTGGATAGTGCTCAGAAGCTTTTCGAGCATAGCAGACATGGCGCTCATCACAGCTTCTTCTTCAGTCAACCCAGCTTTTATGGAAGCGACAACACCCTGCGTGATATTTGTTGCTGCACCACCTAGTTGTTGTATCAAGCTGTTGGCAAATTGCTCCATCTGTGTGTGTTTTGAGCTAAGATCTAGATCCATTTTACGAGCTGCTATGTTATCAATTTTCGTTGTGTCGCGATCAAGATTTAAATTATCATATTTACAAGGTACGCTTGGGGGATTGTTATTAGGACCAGGCTTCGTCATGTATATTTCGCCATCTTTTATCTGCTGTTGAGTAGGTTGAGGGTTTTTTATTGGAGCTCCTTGTGTGGCATCCTTATATCCAGCAGATTGATGCAATTCAGTCTTAGCTTTCCCTTCTAGGTGTTTCGAGCCTATAACCACTCCAATTGTGGCGACCGCCATGGTGAGCTGAAATGCAGCTTGTGCAAAGTGAGAGGCGGCCTCTGCTCGCAGCTGGTCTGCTCGCAATTGTCCTGCTGCAATGGAATAGTTGAAGATCTCCTTGGCCATGCTGAGAGTCAGTTTTGTCATCGCCTGATCAAGCTTTGAGCTTTGGATGACGATGTCTGCCATGATTTTTTGGATTTCCGAGAGCATAGGAAAGAGCATTGCCATGATACCAGGAGTCATATATGGGTTTGTGGCAGCTGCAATAGGGTTCATGACAAGAGCATCAGGATCTTGAGGAGTGACAGGGTAGTGTGATACGATGTCAATCCACTTGGTTAATTTTACCTGATCGCCAACAGGAAGCTGTGGATCTGACAGCAAAGTCTTTGCTTTTTCAATCAGCTCTGTTTTCTCCGACTGGGAAAGGCCGTCCATAGCCTTCACCTGACCAAAGGCCGCAACTCCTTGCGCCTGACTACTTTCAAAGCCTCCATTCATCAGCAAGCTATCAGGTGTATATTGTTGAGATGGTGCGGGGTTATTGTTGATCATATTGTGAATCTCCTTATTCGGTACGCTTATCTGGTTCGTTTTACCAGATAAGATTCATTTATGTGGCTACACGCCTCTATTTGTAGCCTGATTCGTCGCCTGGCTTAAACCGGAAATAAATTGTGCGAAAAATTCCATCATTTTATTTGTCTCGTTTGCAAACTCTTTTGTGTCCTCATTGAGTTTTTGGATGCTCGAGTCAAATCCAGGCAAGAGTGTTTTCAAATAACTCATCATCGCATTCAGTTCTGCAATTTGCTTTTCGAGTTTCGCTTGTTGCTTGCTCAGTAGTCCTTGTTCGATCTCTGATTTTGCAGTCACAACGTTAGAGGCAACTTGTGATGCTGAAGCGAGTATGCGCATGAAGTTTAAGTAGTTGACAGGATCTGAAAATTCCTCTTTCATGCTGCGGCCAATATTCATGATTGTTCTGGCGAGTGAACTTTGTCCCACGGTGCTGTCAAGTGTTTGGTCTATTCCTGTTGCTCCCGTCTTCACTGCAGTCGATGCTTGCTGACCGCCAGTTTTAGTTGCTGTCTCTACCTCTTCAAGGACAACGTCATCTCCTTGCTTCGCGAGATTTCCAGCTTGACCCGCAGCTTTTGCGCCTCCAGATGCTGCAGCACCAAGCATGGCAACAAGCATTGCAATCATGATGATAAAGGTGATAATCATCGCTCCAAGAGCTGCTTTTTCTTCGCTGAGTCCGCATGCTTTTAAAAGCTTTGTGAAAGCAGCTGTCAAGACACCGCTCGAAAATAGGCAGTTCATGCCAAGGCCTATTACACCCAAGACTACAGCCTTCGTGATGTTGGAAACTAAATTCACAGAAAGTTGTCCTGCCATATTTGCAGCAGCAGCTACCATGCCTACGCCACCTGTTGCTACCACCATGACTAGCATGACGGCCATCTTGAGAAGTGCACGAAGAGCTTGATCTTTGATATGCAGAGCATCGCACATCTTGTCCAACACGTTGCCAATAGAGTCTGCCACAGAAAAGGCTGCCATAGCGATCGTAGCTGCTATTAAGCCAACACCGAGCGCAGATCCTGCACCGCCACCAAATACAGTTAAAATGACTGTGATGATTGCGATGAAGATCATGATGATAGGGCCTAAGATCTTCATGAGCCGCTGCATCGCAAGCTGCTGATGCATCTTCTTGGTATTGGTTTCTATCTCTTTCATCCCTTTTTCAAAGCCACGCAGAGCATTGTCTGTCATATCTTTGAGTTGTGCTAACTTGGCCCTCCCCTCTTTTGTTGTGAGCTCGCCTTCCATAGAAAGGCACTTTGCACGTAAATCGTTCAAAAAGGCAAGAGCCTGAGCCAAGAGCTTGAGGGCATCTACCATTCCAGCTCGATCTTCTTGAGAGAGCGATGAAGAGGTTATGTCTACTCTTGCTTTCAACGCTCGCTCTATCACATCCGCATTTGTAGAGCTCAAGTCTTTGTCGAAGTGAACATTGATGGCAACAAGTTGGTCGCAGATAGCTCCTAGAGCCTTCAGTACTTCGGGATCATTGCCAGCATAGCAGCTCTTTAAGGCAGCAAGTACTTTGTCAGCAGAAGTAGAGTCGAGATCGGAAACTCCGCCATCATGGTTTTTGGCAGCCATATCACGAGCTATCGACTGAAGAGCTGTATTAAGAGAACTTGCTCCATTTGGATCACAGCCAACACTCACACAGAGCTGGTTGTAGACTGTTTCTTCTGTTGTGGAATACAGCTGCGAGACAACTTGAAGGTCTTCGTCTGTCACTTGTGCAGTAGCTGTGTTAGTAGATGTCGTTGATTCTGTTTGTACGCTAGTTGTCGAGGAAGATCGAGTGGTTGTCGGCTGTTCATTCGTGACTACAACGCCTCCAGGTAGCACAAGGGTGGGATCTTCTTGGTTTTGCTGAGGAGCTTGTTGCACACCAAAAAACGACATCATAGAGGGGATGAAGCTATTTATAAATTCTTGTAGCTGTCCACCAAGCAGCGGCTCTGAGCCAAAGGTAAGCGCGCCAGGAACTAAAAGAGGTGCATTAGGTGTAATTTCAGGAGCTGTGACGCTCGTTCCTGTGGTATTTTGTAAGCCAGGAGGTACATTTTGAATAAGAGTATCTCGAGGGACAACAACTGTCGCCCCACCACCACCAGCGCCAGGTTGTACTGTATTTGTATCAGGAGTATTCGAGAGTACCTGAGACTGTCCCTGGGGTATGTAGGGTTGGTCATTGCTTGGGTTAGTATTCGTATTTACTGAAGTCATACATTCCTCCGAATGTAACAAGGAGGGTTTATATCGATCAGATCAAGCGATCAGGATAAATCTGCAGGAGGAGTCGTTGCTACTTCTTCATCTTTCGCAGGCTCCTCGAATTTTCCTTCAGCGCGAGCCTGTGCTTTTTTTTCTAATCCCGAGCGTAAAAGCAAAGCTCTTTCTTTTACCATCGCATATTGAGGTTGTTCTCCAGCAGCTGTAATCGCCATCGTAAGCGATAAAAGTGCAATTTCAATAGCATCCATCTGAAGATAGCAGTCAGCTGAATGAAAATGGGGAAGAGGGTTATTTGGCTCAAGGGCTGCACACATCATGTAGAGATTCGCTGCTGTCTTATAATCTTTCAGGCGATGCAAAGATGCCGCCATACCAAGGATATACTTTGGAGTTGTAAAGTCGAGTAGTGTCAGTAATCTGAAGATATAGGAAGCTTCTTTATAGCGGCCCTGGTTGTAGAGGTTATATCCCTGTGTATAGATAGCCTCCATGGTGTCGTCGCCAAGTTTTAAAGCTTGTTTTGGCATCACTCCCTTTTTGAGTACTGCCTCCATCATAACTTTTAGAGCCTCTTCTGCTTTTTTACCTGCTGAGAAGTTGATTTTTTGAAGCATGTCCTGTATTTTATCCACATCCATTTTATCAAAGTCTAAAGAGCTGATATCCATATAGTCTTCCTCTCCGTTACTGATGCTATACCTTCATTCTATACAGATAAATTTAATTTTCACATACAAATTATTTAAACACAGAGTCGAGTATGTTTTTCATCTGCTGGATAATAGAATTCAAAATACCCGCTGATCCCTTAATGGATTGTTTCGAAGTCTCTAAGATTGTGTTTACTCCATCACTTTGGTTGCGAAGGGTCTCTCTTTTTGATCTTAGGTTTTCTATATATTGCTGAAGGACAGAGTTTTTCTGCTCTCGTTTTTGGCTTGACGCATTCTGATCTACGCGGTCATCTTCACTTGACTGGGGATTATAGACGAGGTTAAATTGGCTGTTTTGTGGAATATAGGGGGTATTATCAGCGATGAGTTTTCCACGTCTGTTGTTAATCCACCACTGTACTTGAGCTGCATCATATTGTCCATTTGTGGCCGCATCAAGTGCGACAGCTGAGGTGGGTAGATTTGCCTTTTCGTCCATGATAGGTCTGAGGGCTTTGAGAATGTCAAAGGCTTGGTTCACCTGTTTGTCGAGAGGAAGTCCTGTGTCGACAGTTCCATCGACGACAGTATACCAGCTGGTGGGCACTGTGATTCCGTTTCCTGTTGTTGTGCGATCTTTAAGTTCAAAATGAATATCTCCTGATTGTAGATTAGGTGTGATGGAGATGCTATATCCAGTGATATCGGTGAAATAGGTTTTTTGCCCATTTTCAACGACAATCAGACCAGTTTTAGCATTTTTATTAGTGGTAAGATAACTATCAAATACTGCTGTCTGTCCTGTCGTGAGCACAAATTGAAGGAGTTCTTGCATTGTGATGTCATTAAATCCAAGGGTAAATTTACTTGGGTCTGTCCAGTCGATATGACCACTATTTGCAGATCCTCCTATATAGATAGGAACACGAGACATCATCTGCGTGTATACTTCTTGCATCTTTCCAAGAAATCGAATCAGCCCGCCCTCTTCAGTAGCCGAAACTTGCATCTTCTGCATAAGCAAAATGATGATGTCAAAAACTGAAAACATCAGGTGTCGTCGTACAGCTTCTGAAGGCGAGACGGAAAGTTGTTGCATATCGGTGTAAGTAGACTGCACGAAGCTCATAAACTTTGCTTGAGTGACAAGATCACTATCAGCAGGATTTGTTGTCAGGCTATTTTTCTCAAGAAAAGAAGTCCATAAAGCCTGCTGCTCCACGGTGTCTAAATAGCCGAAAAATGAATCCATGAAAGAAGAGTAAGGGCCTGTTGTTGGCAGTGACATAGACAATTTCCTCCTTCGTCTGCTGGTCGTATATATCTTTAAATATAAGAAGTCTATTTCGCAATCGCTTGCATTACCTCTTTAAGTGCTTCTAAAAGCGAAGTTAAGAGATCAGACAGCTGACTTATTTTTTCTCGTGATTCAGTAACAGTCGTCTGATACGACCCAGATAAATCTTGTAATATCTGTTTCTTCGATCTGATATTTTCAATGACTCCTTGTAGCCGAGCGTTTGCTTCTCCGCGGTTTGAGGTAATGGCATCGTTTTGTTTTCTTGCATCCTCATTTCCAGCAGGGACATTAATGGCAACAAATCTCCAAGGAAGACGTGGTGTTCCAAAGAAGCTATTTGAGTTGGCGGTAATAGCTGGTTGGAGTGATGGGTCGTTGTAGATATCCAAGAATGCTTTAGAGGTAGCCGCTACCTTAGCATCAAAAGTATCGCTTGTAGGAGTATTCGTGGTTGTCTGCGTAATCAAGCCACTACTAAATGTACAGCTATTAGTAGAGAGAGTAAAAGTCATAAGGCCATTTGATAGCTGAATAGTTGAGTTTGTAGATACGACATACTCAGACACTTCCTTGATAGAGATGTTATTGAAGCCTAGTGTGAACCGAGAAGCGTCTGTAGCATCTGGCTTCCATGTATTTGCAGGAGAGGGCAGATAAATAGGAACTCTACTGATCATCTTGGTGTATTCTTGTTGCCATTTACCAACAAATAGGAGGAGTTGAGCCTGCTCACCAACAGTTTGTTGGACCACATTCAGCATCTGGAGCACAATGTCAATCGTGTCACTCAAGATTTTTCGTTTTGCCACTTCTGTGGGTGGAAGTGCAACCTGAGATTGCACCTCATTTGCTCTTGCATACATCCCTATTGCGAAGTGGACAAATTGTGCCTGCATGGCGGGATCTGACGAGCTTGGAGCTGTAGTGAGGTTGTTGTTTTGTAAAAAAAGATCCCACAACTTCTGCTGCTCATTTTGGCTCAAATCGCCAAAATAGGATCCCATCACTGTATTGTAGAAACCGGATACTGGCATTGTCATTGCTGTTCTCCTATTTACAAATAGCGCTTATCAACCCTCTCAAGCTCTCTGCAATAGAGTTCAGAAGGTTCGCCTGCTGGTTCAATGCCTCTCTTGTTTGACTTAAGTTGTCGTCGACTACTTTAGATTGGTCGCGAAGAATTTGTCTTTGCGAACGAGCATTTTCGAGAAAGGTCTGATTTCTTGTATTTATTTCAGCGCGAGACTTTGCAACGTTGCTGTTGAGTTCTGTACGATCTTTCTTCACTGAGTCAGAAAGCCCTGTCATATCCAGTGGCCAAGGCTGCTGTAAGCGCCAGGGGATGAACACATTTTGTAAAGCACCGCCAAAGTTTTGATAGAGAGTATAAAATGCATTAGCGATATTTGTAGCAAGTTGTTCGGGAGTAGATGCAGGATCTACTGCGAATGTTCCTAAAGTGATGCCAAAAATACTATAGATTGTTACAGCTGTCCTTGAAAATTCTACAACTGGAATCGTCGGAGCTGTAGTAGTGCCAGCCGATATACGTCCTGATAAATTAAATGAGTTGCCAGTATATGCGACATAGTCAGCGATATCTTGAAGTGAGATGTCATTATATCCAAACGTATATCGAGAAGGGTTTATGGTATCAATTGTTGGCGCATTAGTAGGCAGAGCAACATAGGTGGGAACATGGCCCATGAGCTTGGTGTATTGCTCTTGCCACTTTGCTAAAAATAGTACAGTTCGAGACTGCTCTGTGACCGTATTTTGTAGCATGGTCATCATGCGCAAAACGATAGAAAAAGCATCAAACATAATTCTTCTTTTATCGACTTCTTCAGGAGATAGCCCAAGGACGTTGTTATCGGTATAGTTCGTTTGTATGTAGCTGATAAATGCAGCTTGTGCGGCAGGGTCTGTATCGCTTGGATTTGTTGTAAGGCCATTTTTTTGCAAAAACTGGGCCCACAGATCTTGCTTCTGTTGAGCGTCAAGATAACCGAAATAAGAACCCATGACCGTGGAATAAAATCCAGATGCTGGAATAGTCATTCTCATGCCTCCTTGTCTTTTATCTACTGATAAAGGACGCCATTTTTTCAAGTATCTGTGTCAGGCGGCTTAACAACGCCGTTGCAGATTTATAAAACTCTTCAAACACGAACATCACCCGTCTGAGCTCTTCACGCTGTGTGTCGTTAAAGGATTGTGCTGCCACAATGGCATCGTTGAGATGTCTTTGGTTATCTCCCTCTGCTCCAGAGACTGTATCTTGAACCCACGTTTGGATGCTATTTATACGCTGTAAGTCAGCTTTGATAGTACCAAGGGCTTGTGCAAGAGGGCCTGCTTGTGAACCGCCCTTTGCAGCGATATCTCCTTGCAGAGCATCTAGGTTTGCAACGATTGTGGCAATTGTGTTGGCGCCCGTTGTGCTATTTGGATCCAGGATGTTGGCTTTAAAGGCGTCTACAAAAGTGGCTCCTGGATGGTCGGTTACATATTGCGCAATCGAAGCGTCGGCAAACTTTGCATTTGTTCCTAGAGTCTTGTTAAACGTTGTTTTTTCATAGGTTTCATAATTGTCATTTGAGAGGTTTAAGCTGCTTCCTCCAGCAAATAGAGAGCCTAGCTGTTGAATAAACTTTTCCGGATCTTTTTGGTTCATCAAATCTTGCAGGTTGTTGAGATATCCTAATACGGTTTGGTTTGAGTCGATGGCATTTCGCAAATTACCCATCTCATTAAAGAGCATCTCATTCCCGCGTGATACATAGTCTACCATGAGGACCTGTTGCAAAGAGTCTGACTGTGTGAAGGCATTTCCTATCAAACGAGCCTGCATAGCTGCGCTTATAGCACGGCTGATGGTGGTATCAAGCTGATACACTGAAGGTGCCGCACGTAGTGTGATAAGAGCATTCAAAAGGTCTGTAGTATTGGGATTAGTGATCTCAAAGCCCGCACTTCTGAGTGTGCGGTTCAAGTTTTCGAGCTGCTCTGCCATGTAGCGATCCATGGTCGTGGTGAGTGTAGTACTCGCATCCAATGAAGTAAACGAAGTGGCATCAACTTGCTGTCCGTTGATGACCTGCTTCATAGAGCTCCAGGTATTCAAATTCTTCAATGAGTCGAGCAAGGAATCAAGGCTTGCTTGGTCTGTCGCTGTTCCACCCACAATTGTGCTGATATTGTTCATTTGAGCAAGATAATATGCTTGCGCATTCGGAGATATCTCAAAGTCAAACACCTTTGGAGTAGTGAGAACAGAAGTGATCTGCCCTGGTCCACTATAAACGACACTGGAGACAAAATTGACAGTAGTTTGCGTCATCGTGTTTTCTCCTTTTCCTTAAGGTACACTCGAAGAAAGAGGCTTGAGATGCGCTTCAAAAGCTTGGCCACTTCGTTCGAGAAGAAAATAATGAGGAAGTGAGGGAGACATACTTCCTCCCCTCTACACATCATTGTAATAAATATTTTATTTAATAGCAACGAAGAGCTAGAAGGGAGACTTGAGGGCTTAGGTTAAGAAGCCTGAATATGGCGATTTTCTACTCGCTGGACGATCGGCTGCGCGTTTTCTTCGATCACCTCTTTTGTGATCACAACTTCGCTGACTGAATCATCCGTTGGAACTTCAAACATGAGATCTTGCATCACCGTCTCGAGGATCATCCTGAGTGCTCTGGCGCCGGTACCCGCACTATGAGCTCTTTTCGCTATTGCATGAAGGGCTTCTTGAGTGAACTCTAAGGAGACGCCTTCCATCGCAAATAATGCTTGAAATTGCTTTACAAGGGCATTTTTGGGTTGAGACAAGATCGCTACCAAATTATCTTCTGAGAGCTCGTTGCAGTTTGCAATCGAGTTGAATCTTCCCACAAACTCAGGAATCATGCCAAAGTGTACGAAGTCTTCTGGTGCGACACGAGCAAAAAGCGCGCTTTTCTCGTGAATATCGACATGATGAGCGGCATCTGCCCCAAATCCGATAGTAGATTTTCCGAGGCGCTTTGCGATAATAGTATCGAGGCCAACAAAAGCTCCACCTATGATGAAGAGGATATTTTCTGTGTTGATCTGGATATATTCTTGTTGAGGATGCTTACGGCCTCCTTTGGGAGGAACGTTTGCAGTTGTCCCTTCTACAATTTTCAAGAGAGCCTGTTGAACACCTTCTCCAGAAACATCACGAGTAATGGAGACATTCGATGTTGTGCGATGGATTTTATCGATTTCATCAATGTAGATAATCCCACGTTCTGCACGCTCGACATCATAGTCTGCATTTTGCAGAAGACGTAAGATGATATTTTCTACATCTTCGCCAACATAGCCCGCCTCTGTTAAAGTGGTCGCGTCGGCGATGGCAAAGGGGACATCGAGAATCTGTGCGAGCGTTCTTGCGATGAGTGTCTTGCCAGACCCAGTGGGGCCAAAGAGCAAGACGTTTGATTTATTGAACTCGACATCTGGCTTTTTGCCTCCATTGGCCTGCTGTGCCATCAAGCGCTTGTAGTGGTTATAAACACCTACGGAGATAACCTTTTTTGCAGCCTCTTGGCCGATGATATATTCATCGAGCTTTGCTTTGATTTCTCTAGGCTTCAGCACTTTCAAAGAAAAGGGCTGCTTCGGCTTTTTTTCTAAGACGTTTGCGCAGAGATGAACGCAGCGATCACATATGAATGCATCAGGGCCTGCTATCAATTTTTCAACAAGATCTTCTGTGCGACCACAAAAAGAGCAGTGGGGGCCTTTGGGAGCTTTTTTTGTCATATAATGAGATGATCCCTCTTTGCTATACGTTCTTAGGAGCTGTAGTTGAATCTTTTGCCTTCGGTACAAGCACTTCATCGATCAGTCCATATTGAACTGCCTGATCTGCGCTCATATAAAAATCACGCTCCGAGTCTTCCTTGATTTTTTCAATTGTCTGATTACAGCACTCAGATAAGATGCGTGCATTTTTTTCTTTTAAGTGGAGAATTTCTTTTGCCTGGAGCTGCATATCAGAGGCTGTACCACCGATGCCGCCATGAGGCTGATGCAGCACAATACGGCTATTAGGCAAAGCAAAGCGCTTGCCTTTTGTTCCTGCAGCAAGGAGGACTGCTGCCATTGATGCTGCCTGACCGATGCAATAGGTGTTGATGCAGCAGCCAAGATAACGCATGGTATCGTAGATAGCAAGGCCTGCGCTGATATAGCCACCAGGGGAGTTGATGTAGAGATGGATATCTTTCTTTGGATCTTCCATCTTCAGGAATAAAAGCTGGGCGACCACAACATTAGCTACGTGGTCGTTGATCTCTGTTCCCAAGAAGATGATCCTATCCTTCAGCAGTCGAGAGTAGATATCCATGACACGCTCACCGCGTCCTGTATCTTCGATAACGTATGGAGTAACAGATGCTAAAAATCGATCGGACATAGTGCGCGCTCCTTCATATTGAACTGAATATTCACTGCATCATACACGAGTGGGTCAAAACTGTTAAGCCTGACTTTTTTTGCTCTCGATGATGTAATCAATTGCTTTTCGCATCATGATCTTTGTAAAGAGTCTGCTGCGAATTTCCTCAGGCTCCATGCCGGGATAAATTAAGCGCTGGTTGTAAGGAACATGCACGGTCTCGATCATGTACTCTTGCATTAACTCATTTTGGTTGATGGTGATAGCTGCTTTTTGTGCCAGGTGCTGAAGCTGATACATGCAAATAAAGAAGCCTCGAGCTTCGCTTTCCACTTGTGCTTTCAGAAGCTGCTCTTTTTCTTTATCTAAAGGCAGATTTCCTTTTTTGAGATCGGATGAGCGTTTGATATGCTGGAGTCGTGATTTTGTCTCTACATCAACGAGTGATTGAGGCACATCGATTGGATAGTGTTCCAAAATCTGGCCATAGACATGCATGCGCTGATCTTCTAAGATGCTTTCGAGGCGATGCTTGGCGATAATTTGCTTGAGCTCTTCTCGACATTTTTCCATCGTCTCGTAGCTGCACTTTTGCGCGAGCTCATCATTTTCTTCTGGCAGAATTGCTTTTTTGATCGTTTTGACGGTGACACGTACCTGTTTTGCTTTTTCGGAAGAGCACAGTTCTGAGTGAGTATGATGAGGATCATGACTTGAGCAGGAGGCTGAAGCAAGTCCATCTTTTGCATCGCCAACATTCATGCCATGGATCATCTCATAGAGCCATGCTGGCATATGATCTTTATGAATGCGGAATAAGCGGTTCGAGAATAGGTTGTGGGCAGGGTTTTCAATGACATCGACATCTACTTCTATATAGTCATCTTCTTGGCAAGCTCGTCCTTCTACATCTTCCCATGTAGCATGAGCTAGGCGAATGTTGTCGAGCTCGCTCTGTACATCTTCTTCAGAAACAGGTGCGACTTCTTGTTCATGGACGTTGAATTGAGTAAAGTCCATGTCGACCACGGTAGGCTCTGACTCATAATGAAAAAGACATGTCGCTCCTTCTTCGAGAGAACATTTTTTAAGCTCTGCTTTGCGAACGCTGTTTTCAGATAGAGGTCTTACTTTTGCAAGTTCTAAGAAGTCATGGAAAGCGGTTCTCAAAATGAGAGATCTCCATTCGCGTTCTATCGTTGACTTATACTGCTTGAGAACGATTGCATCAGGTGCTTTCCCTTTTCGAAAACCAGGGAGAGAGACCTCTTTTTTTACACTTTTAAATGCTTTTTCGTGAGCTGCTTGTACAGCGAGAGGGAAAACGTCAACTTCAGCTTGCACGCTGCAGCCCAATTTTTGTGTGATAACTGCGCGTATTTGATCGTTTTGGAGTGTTTGCTCTTGAATTTCTGGTTGCATGTAGAGTGCTCCTTTTTAAGCTTTAGCTTACTATTTTTCCGATGAAGTATACATAAGAGAAAATTGCAAAACTCCATTTGGTCTACAAAGTGCGTTTTGCAATTCCCTCATAAGAAAGCGGGTGATGGGGTTCGAACCCACGACCCTCACGTTGGCAACGTGATGCTCTACCACTGAGCTACACCCGCATTTTTTTGATCCGTACTTTTTTAGCGGGTGACGAGGCTCGAACTCGCGACATTCAGCTTGGGAAGCTGATGCTCTACCAACTGAGCTACACCCGCAGTGCCTGTACTGCACGCAGAAGAGAGTACAGCGATTTACTAATTTTCAGCAAGCAGACTTTTTCTGATCACAAAAAAGAGTGCTTTTTCGCTTGATTAAATCCTTTATTTTTTTCATAAACTACCTATCCATTCGTGATGTGGAGCAAGAAGAGTGAGATGACAATGCAGCCTCAATTATCGATTATCAATTTCCGGAAGCTTAAACAAGATTTTGCTCAAAACGTGCTTCGTGATGGCAAGGGCCTATTTGAGAAAAAAATGATCAAAGCCGCCGAGATCCTAGACATGAATAGCAAGGTCATGAAAATACGTGCTCAGGTACAAGGCGTCTATGCGAATATGTATGATTGTGATGTTGAGATCAATCGCCTTGAATCTCAGATTGTGGACGCTCGCTGTGGCTGTCCTCATACTTTTGATTGTCAACACATTGCATCTTTGATTTTTCACCTTGAAGAAGAGATGGAAAATATGATTGTCGCCTTTTCAAAAGAAAAGACGCCAAAAAAAAGAGGGGTGGAGGAGGCTGTTGATACCGTCATCCGTCAAGCGCAAGAAAAAGTAGAACAAAAGCAAAAAGAAGAGCAAGAGCTCCATTTCATTCAGGAATATCATACTGCATGTACAACACTCGGAAGATCTTCATTTTTTGTGCCCGATGAAGAGTTAGGTATGGATATGGGAGAGCTGCTATTTCTTTTTCAGCCGAGGGAAAAGCGCCTTCAAGAATCATCGTTTGGCAATATTGTAGAGTTGCAGTTCGTTTTGCGTCTTCCATTCCGCTCGAAGCCTTTTTATCTCCAAAATCCAAAACAATTTCTGCAAGCGCTGCAGGCTCAAGAACCATTGATTATTGGCCAAAATCGCTATGCTTTTGATGTCGATTCTTTTGGACCTTTTGCTGAAAAACTGCTGCACACGCTCAGGCAGAATCTTCGTTTTACAGAGGGCAAGCAAGATAAAGCTGCAAAAATTGCCTGCCTTGACAAAGAAGGCTTTGGGGAATTTTTGGCGATAGCTGCTATGCAGTCAGATCGTAGCATGCGAACCCATGGCGATGATGGCAGAAGCTTTTCGCTGCCTTCGATTTTTTGGCAAAGTATCGACAATCCTATCCACTTTTATGAAGACAAAGCTGAGCTTAGTTGTAAAGTACATCTCATGCAAGAGCCTAAAGCTCATATTGTCCTCACTCCTCGTGTCATGCTCCCTGGTAGATCGAACGAGCCTTGCGATGTGCATGCTGTCCAGATGCTGGAATGTGCAAAGCCTGGTGTGTTTCATGATGGGGCGTATTACCAATGCCGGGATGTAATACAAAGACAACACATTCATGATCTTGAAGACATTCAGAAGATGTCTATTCCAGAGGCATTATTTGGCTGTTTTATAGAAAATGCGCTGCCCGAACTTCTTCGTTTCTGCGTGATCGAAAATCAAGAGATCCTTGATCAACTTGTCACTTATCCAGAGGAGATGAAGGCGCGTTGCGAGCTGAGTTATGTCTCTGGTGAGCTTGAGGCGAAGATGCAGTTTCTTTATGGAGATGTCGTGATACCAGAGTCTGCTCATCAGCTGACAATTGACGAGATGAATAGCTTTATTACAAAAGATGGAGTGCTTGCGCGCAACGTATGTGAAGAAAATGCACTTATCCGAGAGCTTTTTCATGGATTTTTGCGAGAGGAAAAGAGTGGAAGCTATATTGCAAAAACAGAGAAAAAAATCGTTGAGTTTATGACAGAGGTTCTTCCAAGGAATAGAAAAAAAGTAGATTTTTCATGCCCACAAAGCCTCCTCAACCAGTTTATATACGATGATACGAAGATTCACCTTTCTTTGAAAGAGGGTGCTCGCTTTGACACTGTTCGATTTGAGATGACAGTAGATGGTCTTTTGAAGGGGATTACTTGTAGCCATCTTGAAGAATGTGTAGCTGCCAAAAAAACGTACGTTGTCATGTCCAAAAAAGGCGACAAATTCATTCGTGGAGCCGATGAGGATGATGTGCTGCATCCGAGTCAAAAAATTCTTGTTATAAAGCTCGCACTTTGGGAAAGGCTCTTGCAGGTCTTTGATGAGCTCTCTATCGAGAAGGTAGATGATTGTGTCATTGATTTACCGCTCTGGCTCTTTGTTAACCTCTATCCTGAGCGCTTTCAAGATTTGCCTGTCGACTATTGCTTGTCAGAAAAGCTCAAAGCTATTCAAGAACAAATTTTGAATATGGATACGATCGACGTTCCGAAAATTCCCTCTGAGCTGAAGGCTACACTGCGCCATTACCAGCATGATGGTGTGTCATGGCTTGCAAGGCTTCGACATATGGGCTTAAACGGTATTTTAGCCGACGATATGGGTCTTGGGAAGACTCTGCAAACAATATGTGCGATTGCTCAATATAAAGAAGCGTGTACAGATAAAAAAATGCCCTCTACTGCCCTCATCGTCTGCCCTACTTCTCTTGTAGATAACTGGAAAGAAGAGTGCGAAAAATTTTATCCTCAGCTGAAGGTAGCTACCTTATCGGGAACTCCTCAAGAAAGAAAAAAGGTGATTGCTGCGGCAAGTCACTATGATCTTTTAGTGACCTCATATGGTCTTGTGCAAAAAGATATTGAGCTGTTTGAGAAGATCACTTTTTCATATCTGATCTTAGATGAAGCACAGTGTATTAAAAATAGAGAGACCAGAAATGCAAGGTCTGTCAAAAAAATTCCCGCTTTACATCGTCTTGTGCTGACAGGAACTCCTCTTGAGAACTCGCTGGCCGACTTGTGGAGTCTCTTTGATTTTCTGATGCCTGGATTCATGGGCTCTTTTGAGCGATTTTCGCAAAAGTATATCCGGCCAACGGGGCAGCTATTAGTAGAGAATCTTACACAGCTCAAAAAGAAGATTTCTCCTTTCGTCTTGCGCCGTATGAAAACAGACGTATTACACGATTTGCCTCCTATTTCGCATATCGTCTATCATTGTCATCTTACACCAGTGCAAGAAGAAATTTACCGTTCATATGCGAAGAGCGCGCGAGAAGAGCTTACAAAGCTTGTGGAAAGAGAAGGTTTTGAAAAAGTGCAACTGCATGTATTGGCAACGCTTACGCGTCTCAAGCAAATATGCTGCCATCCGGCTATCTTTGCAAAAAGTGAAGTGGTAGCTGGTGATTCTGCAAAGTATGAGATGCTCCTTGATCTTATCGGGAATTTGATAGAGTCCAAACGCAAGACCGTAGTCTTTAGCCAATACACAGCGATGCTTGGCATCATGAAAGAGGATATGCAGAAAATGGGTACTAAAGTTGCCTATTTAGATGGGGCTACAAAGAGCCGGATGAGTGTTGTCAAACAATTCAACGAAGATCCAGATACGTGTGTGTTTTTGGTCTCCTTGAAGGCGGGTGGTCAAGGGCTGAACTTAGTGGGCGCTGACACAGTCATTCATTTTGACATGTGGTGGAATCCTGCTGTAGAAAATCAAGCGACAGACCGTGTCTGGCGCATGGGTCAAAAGCAGGCTGTCTCTTCTTATAAGCTTGTAACCTTGAATACAATTGAAGAAAAAATCATCGCTTTACAAGAGAAGAAAAAAGAGCTTCTCAAAGACATCGTGCGTACAGACGAGGAGGTGATTTCAAAGCTTTCCTGGAAAGAGGTGCTGGATTTGCTGAAAACATAAGGTTTCTGAGAAGAAAACTTCTTCGATAGTTATTTTTTCCTCTCTTTAGTATAGTCACGTTATTTACATTACCAGGGTCATTATCATGAGCAACCAATCCTTTGTCGATCGAGTGTGTCAAGGTGGGTCTAATAGGTTGAAGCGATTCCGGGGAGTATTTTCAAGCGATATAGGCATCGACTTGGGGACTGCAAATACTCTTGTCTATGTCAGAGGAAAAGGTATCGTTTTAGCTGAGCCGTCCGTTGTGGCTGTCGATTCGAATACCAATGAAGTTCTCGCTGTCGGCCACAAGGCAAAAGCAATGCTTGGGAAAACGCCACGTAAAATTCATGCTGTGCGCCCTATGAAAGATGGGGTGATTGCCGACTTTGAAATTGCAGAGGGCATGTTAAAAGCACTCATTCAGCGCGTTACTCCTGCACGTAGTCTTTTCCGTCCTCGTATTTTGATTGCAGTTCCATCAGGCATCACAGGCGTAGAAAAGCGTGCGGTAGAAGATTCCGCGCTGCATGCCGGCGCACAAGAGGTGATGTTGATTGAAGAGCCTATGGCTGCTGCAATAGGCGTCGATCTTCCTGTCCATGAGCCATCAGCAAGTATGATTATTGACATCGGAGGCGGTACTACTGAGATTGCCATCATCTCCTTAGGAGGTATCGTAGAATCGCGCTCTCTTCGCATTGCAGGAGATGAATTTGACGAGTGTGTGATCAACTACATGAGACGCACCTATAACTTGATGATAGGCCCTCGTACAGCGGAAGAAATCAAAATAGCGATCGGCTCTGCCTTTCCTATGGGCGAGCATGAATTGGAGATGGAAGTGAAGGGGCGTGACCAGGTGTCTGGTCTTCCCGTGACAAGGCGTATTAACTCCGTAGAAATTAGAGAGTGCCTCGCAGAGCCTATCCAACAAATTATCGATGCCGTGAAGCTCACGCTAGAGAAATGTCCTCCAGAACTTGCTGCAGACCTTGTTGAACGTGGCATGGTGGTAGCTGGTGGGGGGGCGTTGATTCGAGGTTTAGACAAGGCGCTCAATAAAGAGACGGGTCTTCCTGTTATTACAGCTCCTAATCCACTTCTGGCTGTCTGCATGGGCACAGGAAAGGCTTTGGAGTATTTGGATAAATTTAAGAAAAAGCGAAGTTTAGTGGGATAAGGTGACAAGATTGTGAGGGGATACTATGAAGGTAGAATTGCAAGAGCTTGCTATTGAAAATAAGCATCTACACAAGTGGATACAGGAGGTAGCAGAGCTTACCTGCCCTCAGAAGATACACATTGTCGACGGCTCTCAAGAAGAGGCTGAGCAGCTGATACGAGAGCTTGTACATAATAAGATTTTGACTCCTCTTAACCCCAAACTTCGGCCCAATAGTTATCTTGCTAGATCGCATCCCGATGATGTCGCTCGTGTTGAAGACAGAACCTTCATCTGCTCACAAAAGAAAGATGATGCAGGCCCGACTAACAATTGGCGAGATCCGAAGGAAATGAAAGAGGCCTTGCTGCCACTCTTTCGTGGGTGCATGGCAGGCAGGGTGATGTATGTCGTCGCCTACTGTATGGGACCTGTCAACTCCCCCTATGCAAAGATTGCCGTTCAGATTACCGACTCGCCCTATGTCGTCTTAAATATGCGCATCATGACACGTATTGGCCAGCAGGTGCTGCGCTCTCTTGGAAGTCACCATTTTGTCAGATGCCTGCACTCAGTAGGAGCCCCCCTTTCTCCTGGAGAAAAAGACTCTACATGGCCTTGTAATCCAAAAAATATCGCTATTGCCCACTTCCCTGACACTCTTGAGGTGTGGTCGTTTGGTAGCGGCTACGGAGGGAATGCGCTGCTCAATAAAAAGTGTTTTGCGCTCAGATTAGCTTCAGTGATGGCGCGTCAGGAGGGATGGCTTGCAGAGCATATGCTGATTGTAGGCGTCACGAATCCTGAAGGGGTGAAAAAATATTTTACAGCCTCTTTCCCAAGTGCTTGTGGCAAGACGAATCTGGCGATGCTGCAGTCTTCGATGCCAGGTTGGAAGGTAGAATGTGTAGGCGATGATATTGCGTGGATGCACTGGGGAAAAGATGGCAGGCTCTATGCGATCAATCCAGAAGCTGGCTTCTTTGGCGTAGCCCCAGGGACGTCGATGATGTCGAATGCGAATGCGATGAAGAGCTGTTCGAAAAATAGCCTGTTTACAAATGTGGCACTGACAGATGAGGGCGATGTCTGGTGGGAGGGGATGACAGCTCAGCCTCCACAGCACTGTATCAGCTGGCTGAATGAGGAGTGGACGCCGGAGTCCAAGAAGAAGGCTGCCCATCCAAACTCACGATTCACAGCTCCTGTGTCGCAGTGCCCCTCTATCGATCCCGACTTTGAGGCGCCACTTGGTGTTCCTATCTCGGGGATGATCTTTGGAGGCAGGCGATCGACTACGCAGCCTCTTGTGAGAGAGTCGCTTTCGTGGGAGCATGGGGTCTTTTTGGCAGCATCGATGACTTCTGAGACAACAGCTGCTGCAAAAGGAGAGGTGGGGAAGCTGAGACATGATCCCTTTGCCATGCTGCCATTCTGCGGCTATCACATGGGAGACTATTTTGCTCATTGGCTACAGCAAGAGCAGCCTGGGCGCCTGATGCCAAAGATCTTCTATGTAAACTGGTTTTTAAAAGATGGAGATTCTTTTATTTGGCCTGGCTTTTCTGAGAATATGAGGGTCTTGAAGTGGATGTTCGAGCGAGCAGAAGGCTCTGGAGCTGCCCACAAGACGCCAATCGGATTTCTACCGGATCATTTTGATTTTCAGGGACTCGATATCTCCCTTGAGAATCAGAAAAAGTTATTTACAATCGAGCCTTCTTTGTGGAAGAAAGAGTGTGATGATCTCAAACACTATTTTGCTGGATTTGGCGATAGACTCCCTCAAGCGATGAGAGAAGAACTGCACTCGATGCAAAAGGTGTATGATGTCTCATAAAGAGGACATGAGAGATGGGTGATTTAGACTTACGTCCTGGGTTAGGTGGTGTTCCACAACAAGGTGCCTTCACGCCACTTCCACCTGATACAAGTCTGAAGGCGCTCAAATTTTTGGGGGTTGCGAGCGACGCTCTGTCTAAAAATGGTGGGGGGTCAGCTGGCCCAGGCCCTATTCAAGAAAACCACAGCAATATTTCTACAAGAACATCTGGATCATCTCCGCTCTTTACAGGGGAAGGGGCAAAGTTTATCGAAGCAATTAAGGCTCTGGTAGCAAGAATTGTTCAGGGAGTAAAGGATATAGGAAGCTCGTTGAAGGCAAGTGCTCCATCTCAGAAAAAAGAGTTGTCGAATATTGAATTAAAGATGGCTGTTCAACGTGGTGTGTTTGTATCTCAGGAAAAAGGATTGCCTGACATAAACGAGATAAAGAATCAATTTCTTCAAGCAGACTTAAGTGGAAAGACAGCATTTGACAAGATGAATTCGGGGGGGAAGCAGATATTTCAAGCACAGCTAGAGAAAGTTTTGGATCGTATGCCACTTGAGGACATGAAGGAGATTTTTAAGTCGAAAAAAATGACTACTACTAATACCGATGACGGAACGACGAATACTGTCGTGCAGTCACGATTTATGTCCTTGAAGGACGACATAAAAGAGAGGTTTATCTCCAGTATATTGAAGAAACTGGGGAATCAGGCGGCGCCATTTGTAAGTGAGCAGGTTCGGGGATATTTGCAAGGAGTAAAACTGTCAAGTGATGTCTTTCGACAAAATAATGAGGTCTCATCGCTTCTTACTGGCTTTTATAATATGAAGTTACAGAGCTCATTTGAGTCATCTCAGGCGTTGTCATTTATCAAAGAACAAGCACAGAAGATGCCTGAGAAGCCAAAGCCTCTAAAGAAGCCTCTCGAAGGGTCAGAAAATTATGAGAGTGAGATGGAAAAATATAATGGAGAGCTTCAAAAATACAAAGAGGCGTCTGAAAGGTACAACACAGCGCTAGAAAATCCATGTAAAAAATCATGGCCGATGATTATGGATTTTGTGAGTCAAACAAGCGTCGATACAGATTTACAGGTCGTTGTACAAGGGTTGAAGCAGTCATATACTGAATTTTATACAAGACAGGACATTAAAGAACAAGGAGCGGACATTAAAAATGGATTGTGTGAAGGTGAGATGATTTCAAAGATGGCGATGAATCCGCTATTTTTGCGTTGCCTCTGTCCTATCATTACCAAAGCTTGCACTCTTCCTCTAGGTCAAAAGGTAACTCCTAATGAAGCAAAATCGCAGGCCGTGGTACGAGACATCTCTGTCGTCTTTCAAAGTCTGTGTAACTTAGGTAGCAAGCTTGCTATTCCATTCTCTGAGCAATTCACTAACGATAATAAAGCCGAGTATCTCAAACTCATCGATCAGTTTGCTCCGTAAAACTACTCGATAAAACCATTCTGTCCAATAAATTGTTTAGCTGTTACAAGAAAGGTAAAACATATATTGGAGTGGATCATGGGTGTAAATGGCAATTTAGATATTCCTGTGAATCAGCAGTTCTATCAACAAGCCAAGCTAGGGCATCAAGCAAAAATAGGTGAGCTGGCTGTGAAAATTACTGAGCTAAAGAATGAGCTAGGGATCGGTTCCGGTGTGAGCTCGCTGCTTAGTAAAGCAAAAGTATTTTTTAATATTGGGAAGACAGCACAATCGCTGAATGAAAATAAAAAATTACTAAAAGTTCATTCAGATTACCTCCAAAAATTAGCCCAGATGAATGTAGATATTAAGTCACGATTTGATGTAGAGAAGAAATTGCCAGAACTTTCTTCCAATATAAAGCAGATGGCAAAAGAGATAAAGGAATTACATACCCAACTAACTCTCGCGGCAGCTGGTGACGGATTTGGCCAAAATGTAAATGAGAACGAGGTGAGTAATCTGCAACAGCAGCTCAAGACAAAAAATGAGGAGAAAGCAAAAGTAGAAAATGAACTTCTGCGGCTCCAGAGCTATGATTCCGGCATAAAGATGCATGAATCGCTCAAACCCGAGAAGATGACAGATAGTGAGTTGCAAGCGGTAGAAAAGTTGCATCAGCAGCTTCAATCGATCAAACAACTGAAGTCCGATAAGAGTATTACTTTAGGTCAGCGCATCAGCGGGGCATTCTCGAAAAAAATGGCTTCTAAAAGAGCAGCGCGAAATGAGATGATGGCTGATATATCACATGTTAAAAAATTCGCAGATGTGCTTACGAGTGATTCTGGGCGTGGTTCAAAGAAGCTGCTGGAGCAATTAAGTCAATTTCACGAACACAAAAATCTCATAGACGAAAAAGATAGAAAAGCATTTTCTCAAGTATTTGTAGATGTATTTCGTGATCTAAAGCCTCATGAAAAAGTGGAGGTGTTATCAGGCAGCGCTTTTCATAGTGTTTTAACTAAAGAAGCAAAAAATGAGTGTTATAAAAACTACTTACCAGATTTGAATGAGGTGACTTCGCTCAAAAAGCTGTATGCTTCTCCTGATTTCAAATCTATTTCAGAGGATGTAAAACAGAGTGTATATAGAGCTTTGTTAGATAAGTTGGGTGACGAAAGTGGTAATTTTGTTGGAGACCTGCTTCAAGAGCATATGAATGGACTACAAGAGCCGCAATCTGTTCTTCGAGGGAAAACGCCGCTTACAGAATTATTAGCATTTTTTTTGAAAAATAGGTTGAAATTTGAACAGTCGGACGCGTATCAGGCTATAAATAAATTGAATCGTCAACTGCCTTTCGATGACTCAGAGGGTAAAAAAGCAAGCGAGCAGGTAAAAAATCAGAGCGAGCTGATATTTGGTCATGTCAAGAACTTCTTAGAAAATATACAAGACAAGCCATTGTCAGACATGATGAAAAAATTTTATAACGGATATTTACAATTATATGGAAATAAAGGAATGGATGAGAAGGTCCCTGAACTTAAATCAGGAACTTCGATTGTTGAAATGGCTTCCAAGATGAGTATAAATGCAATTTTTCTACGGGTGATAAACCCAGTTATAACAACTCCCCCAATTTCATTACCTATGGAGTCTAAAGTGCTGCAAACTTTGGTGGGTAGTGAAGAGCAATCTAAGGGTAAGTTAACTAGTGGAACAACTCCGTGGTTAGCTGGCGTCGGAACAGAGTTTTCAAAAGCTCATTATCAGGAATGTTTGAGTATTGTGGATCGTTGGAAGTAGCTGCTACCACCACGCATTGCAGCTTAAAATGCGCTTGATGGTCAGAGCGAGTGCTTTGAAAAAGGGCTTTTCACGAAAGGCTATGAGGGCATATTCGGAGCAAGAGGGGTGGAAGCGGCAGCTTTTGCCCAAAAGCGGGCTTATACATAGTCTGTAGGTTTGGATTAAAATAAGAGCAACATATCTCATAACAGATTAAACACATCTTTAGAGAGAGTAAGCGCGACTTCGATGACGATGAGCCAGACGATGATCAGCTCAAGCCGGCTCGAGTGCTGGTGGTTGAGCTCATTGCCGAGCATCTCAAATAGATCATGCACAGTGTCCAGGCGCTGATTCAAAATCTCGATACGTGTTTTAAGGTCGAGATGGCTTGCAATCATCCGGTAGAGTGGCTCTACATCCGAGTGATCCCAGAAAAAGTCCGGTAGGTCTAGAATGTCGGAGTGGAGGTTTACTGAACTGCGTTCGATAAATAGCTCACCCATCTTCTTTCGGATTTCTACCTTCGAAAGAGGGATTTTTCCCTGTGCTGCCAGCTGCTCAGGAATATTTTTCGTCTTGTCAATCGTCTTCTGGATCGCATACTCAAAGATGGCAAGTTTTACCGACTGGGCAAGGCCATGCGAGATGGCAAGCTTCGAGAGGTGATGGCAGTCAGGGAGCATCACTTCATCTTCTTCTATCTTCTGCGTACTTCCACATGAGAAGCTCATTACCTCGCGTTCAGGAGCATCTTGTGGTAGAGTTTCAAAAGGCTTGAGTTCTTTTAAAAATAAAGACTCCTCAAGTTCTTCCATGCCCCAAAATACACTCACTCCATACGAAAAACAAAAGATCTCTTTCTTTATCTCAGCATTCTCAGGCGATAAGTCGATGTAGATCGCATCCTTGTACCATATCGTCTTATACCGCGTCTTGATGGCTTCAAAAAGAGCCTTCAGCACGTAGGACTTAGAGGTGCAAAATGCCGCCATGCGCTGGCTTGTAGTAGGAAGAAGGGTGATTTCTTTAAACGTAACCATGTGTGACTAAGTGCTTTACAGTGTTTACTACAGCCTATAGTAAAAAAAGATAATTAGTAAGCAAAAAATGCCGAGCGATGATTAAAAGGTGCTATTTTTTTCGAGTAATTTTTCTTTTACAAGTTGCTCTGTTTTTTGGATAATTCTCGTGAGAAATTGCTGCTCATTGATAGTATATTGCTTGGGTAATATATCCCATCCAGTGCTTATTTTCCACTTCACCGTTGCCCCATCGCGGAAGATAACAATAGAGCCTTTATAGATTGGCGATGACACCGAATAAATGCATCTCGAATCAATTTTTTGTACGCAGGAGACGACAAGGCTGCTCATAAATTGATTCTCTAGAGGTATTGGCTGCATAAAAAGAACTCTCTTTCTTGAGGTGAGTTTGTAATAATGGCAAAGAGTGTAGCAGGTTTGTTCATAAGGGGGACATCTTTTTTAAAGCGCTTCAAAAATGGTTGTAGAAAATAGCGATATTTTGCTAGCATCTTGACCGAAAAGCGTTCTTCGCTCGCCTAGCACAACGAAGTGCATAGGTGGTCTTTTATACGCGGAAGTGGCGGAATTGGTATACGCGCTACCTTGAGGTGGTAGTGAAGGCAACTTCGTGGGGGTTCAAGTCCCCCCTTTCGCATCTCGTGTAACTAAAGTCAAAATCTCATCTACAATATCTCTCTCAATATTCTTCGTGTATCCGTGTCTAAATAAGGGCAGCCATCTGCTTTGGTGATTTTCCGAAAGGAGGCCTTCAAGATAGTAGAGGTGTACAAAAAATGAGCAGGCGATAGCTTTATTTTCACTACCAGAGCCTAAAAGCTTGAGATGTGTGTCAAACAGTACATACACTTCATCATGAGGCTCATGGAATGGAAGAAGCATGGACAGCCTTTTCAGCATGAGGGCGGCAAGTTGAATAGCCTCCAAGCTGGTGCGTAGATTGGGATATGAGGTAGTGATAATGATATCTTTTGCCTTCCAGAGATCATGCGATGTCGGCCTGAGAGTAAGCTCTATTTTTACAAGAGGAGATATGCTCATCTGCTCTTTTTTTACTCTCTTGATCACGCTGACAATCCCAAAATGCTTTGTAAAAAGAGTCGATATAAATGAATGCTCCTCAAATGGTGTTGTGCGCAGTACAATGCCTTCTGTCGACTGCATGGTTGTCCTTAAAATGAAGGTGTGATAGACTCTGTCTCTCGTTCAATGCACCGATAGCTCAATCGGATAGAGTACCTGGCTTCGAACCAGGTGGTTAGAGGTTCGAGTCCTCTTCGGTGCGTACATTTCATTATCACACGATTATATGAATAACAAGCATTCCATATTCGACCATACTCTTGCAAGCTTTGTCGACATCCTCTATCAAGAGGTCGGCCGCGGCAAAGAGCAGATCGCAGCGCTTTATAAATATTTTTACAAAAACGGATCTTTTCAAGCAGATCTTCCCTGCTTGAAAAATGGGCAGCAGCTCTTTGCAGAGCTTGTGCAGCGTATCGATACTTCACTTCCAAAAATTCAGTGTATTCAAGAGATGGAAGAGACAAGGAAAATCCTTTTGCGCACCGAAGATGGCTTCGACATCGAATCGGTTATCATCCCCATGAAAGAGGGGCTTACCCTCTGCGTCTCCTCACAGATTGGCTGCAAGATGGGCTGTGCTTTTTGTGAGACAGGGAAGATGGGACTTTTGCGTAATCTTTCTGTTCGTGAGATCACGACGCAGCTTGCATGTGCGAATCGTATGCTCCAAGAAAAGGCCGCTCTACCAGAGTCTCAGATACGCAATGTCGTCTTTATGGGGATGGGAGAGCCCTTTGATAACTATGACAACGTGATGAAAGCAATCGATATCATGACAGATCAAAATGGCTTTGCTATCGGCATGCAAAGAATCACAGTCTCTACAAGTGGAAGGTTAGACGGGCTTCGGAAAATCAGTGAAGACACCAAGCGTTTCCCAAATATTGCAGTCTCTGTCAACGCAGCTGACGATCAGTTGCGCAATAAACTCATGCCATGGAATAGAAAAGAAAATCTGGCTATGCTCTACGATGCCATGCGCTCTTATCATGAGAAGACAGGACGTGAGATCTTGGCAGCCTATGTGTTGATAGGAGGGGTGAATGACACCGTGCAGCATGCTGAATCTCTTGCTCGGTATCTGCAAGGTCTTTTTGTAAAAGTCAACATCATTCCCTATAATCCGCAAGCGAAAGATAGCTATACAATGCCGAGTGGTGAGGCGATCGAATATTTTATGGATATCTTAAGAAAGGCAGGATTTCGAGTGCTCCTGCGTAAGACAAAAGGGCGTGATGTGATGGCAGCCTGCGGACAGCTTGGCAATAGGAAATTGAGGCATGGTCAGGAAGACAACAAGTCTCTTTTAAATAAGGTCTAAAAGCATTAGACTGAAAGTGCAAGGGGATGATGAACCTCTTGCCTTATCTTTACCCTACCGGAGGAGAAACACCATGTCTCGAAAGGAAAAAATGCTGGAATTTGTTGACCAAGGGTATAACATTTCTGTCTGTGGACGCCATGTTCATGTCACCGAAGCAATGAAAGAATATGCAAGAGACAAAATTGCAAAGTTAGAACGTCTCGGTGATCGTATTATTGATATTACAGTGACGATGGATATCCAAAAACTCGAACATCGAGTAGATATCGTGATGAAGTATGGGCACACCCATATTCAAAGTCATGGCGTGACAAACGATATGTATGTCTCAATTGATAAAGCAGTTGATAAATTGCAAGCACAGCTCAAAAAATACCTCAAACGTCTTCATGATCATCACCAAAAAAATCATCCCGTTCTCGATATACCCGTAGATGTATATGGACGAGAGCTTGATGAAGATGAAGTGCCTCTCTATAACAAACAAATTGAAGAAGAAGCATCGAAAAATCTTCAAATGCCCCAGATCGTAAAAAGCGAGACGGCTCCTTTAAAGATATTGACCACACAAGAGGCCATTATGAAGATGGACCTTGGAAAGCAAGAGGTGCTTGTCTACCGAGACGAGATAGATCGCAAGCTGAAGGTGATCTACAAAAGAAATGACGGAAATTATGGCGTCATCGCCCCGGAATAAAGTAGAAGAAGCAACCATATCCTGTCTGCTCAGACGCTCTTTTGTGAAAGCAACGCCAGAAGAGCGTGTGAGGCAAGAGCTCCTCTTCAGGCTGGTCACCCTCTTAGGGTATCCAGCCTCTCTTATCGTAATAGAGAAAAATATAGCTGAGCTGCCGAATCGCAGATCTCTTTTGCCTCCTCCCAGGCGTAGAGTCGACCTTGTGATTTATCACCCCTCAGGCTTTCCTCTTATGCTCATTGAGTGCAAAGCGTGTGCATTCACCAAGGGTGCTATCAGACAAATTCTTGGGTATAACGCCTTCATAGCAGCGCCCTGTGTGGCGCTCGTCAATGCCGTAGATACTCTTTGCTTTGTGCGAGGAGAGCAAGTCGACACCATCCCATTGTGGGACACTATTCTAAAAATTCGGGCAATTTAGGTAAAGATTGACCCCCTAACAAGGAAACATAATTGTCCGGGA
>CAZASK010000002.1:0-115691 GCA_964487845.1 uncultured bacterium | reverse complement strand
AGTTCCGAAGAATCTACAATGCTTAGGGGGTCAATCTTTACCAGTATAGTTCTGATTCTTCAAATTACATCCCTTGAACAAAAACTCTGTTTCGCGTATGCTTTCGTGAGCGCGCCTGTAGTTCAATGGTAGAACAGTAGCCTTCCAAGCTACGAGTGTCAGTTCGATTCTGATCAGGCGCTATTTCGATAAATTTCTTCCTTAGATATCCAATAATTCGGTACAATTCTTACCTGAAAGCAAAAGCGATGTTCGCTGTTGCTTTGTAAAGTAAACTCCAAGACCGAAATTTCCTCTACACAAAAGAGGAAATGCTTACGTCATATATATTTTTATAGAAAGGGACAAGGCTTGGCACAAGAAGTCACCATTAAGGATTTATTAGAAGCTGGTTCACATTTTGGACACCAGACACAACGTTGGAACCCAAAGATGAAGCGTTTTATCTTTGGCGAAAGAAACGGCATTTATATCATCGACTTGGCGAAGACTCTTCAACAACTCAAGCAAGCGATTGCTGTTGTAAAAGATACTGTAGCACAGCATCGATCTATTCTCTTCGTTGGCACTAAAAAAGCCGCAAAAATTCTCGTCCGAGAGTTTGCTGAAAAAGCAGGTGAGTTTTACGTATGTGAAAGATGGCTCGGTGGCGGTCTTACAAATATGACCACCATTCGCAAGTCTATACGCAAATTAGAGCTTATCGAAAAGAAAATTTCACAGGGCGCAGAAGGGCTCACAAAAAAAGAAGTTTCCCTTCTTACAAAAGAACAAATCAAACTTGATAAAAACCTATCTGGTCTTCGAGGAATGAGAAAACTTCCTGGACTCGTCATCATCGTTGATCCTAGCAAAGAAGATATCGCTGTTGCAGAGGCGAAGAAGCTAGGAATTCCTGTGATGGCCCTTGTAGATACAAACTGCGATCCAGACCCTATTGATCACGTCATTCCATGTAATGATGACGCACAAAGAAGCATCAAGCTGATCTTAGAAGCGCTTGCTCAGGCAATTATCGATCAGAAGAATGAGATGCATTTCTTTGATGAAAAAGAAGGCGACGGAAAGGAGAGCGATATCGAAGAAGAGTTTGCCTCAAAAGACAGCGAAGAAACTGCTGATGCATGGCAGGAGGCGAAAGAATAAGTATGACACAACAAACAACTGTTACTGCTGCTATGATAAAGGAGCTTCGTGACCGCACTGGCGTTGGCATGTCCAAATGCAAAGAAGCGCTCGATGAAGCAAAAGGCGATATGGAAAGTGCAATTGCCATCTTGCGTAAAGCTGGCATGGCATCTGCTGTCAAAAAGCAAGGTCGTGAAACAAAAGAGGGAATACTCGTCTGTAGAGAAAATGACTCTACTGTAGCTATCGTGGAAGTAAATGCGGAAACTGATTTCGTTGTAAAAAATGATCGTTTCCAAGAATTTGCTAAAAACGTAGCAGAAGATGCTGCGGCAAGCAAGCCTGCAAGCGTAGAGGCTCTCTTAGCACAAAGATATTCGAAAGATAGCACACTCACTATCGACGACTACCGTTCTCTCGTAATCCAGCAAATTGGCGAAAACATCCAAATTTCAAGAGTGATGATTTTCCCTAAGAGTGCTGGTAACACGATCGGCATCTACTCACATCTTGGCGGAAAGATCGTCACATTCTGTGAGTTACAGGGTGAAGGCGTTGCAGAGCTGGCAAAAGATATCGCCATGCACATTGCAGCAACGTCTCCTGAATATCTCAGACCAGAGGATGTTCCTCAAGAGCTTGTAGAAAAAGAGCGTGAAATTGCAAAGAGTCAGGTACTCAACAAGCCTGCCAATATCATTGACAAGATCGTAGATGGTAAATTAGGAGCCTTCTTTGACGCAATCTGTCTGACAAGACAAAGATTCGTGAAGGACGACTCTCTTACCATTCAAGAGCTCGTCAACAAGCAGGCACAGCTCGCAAGAAAAAATCTTGAGCTCGTTCGATTCTTCCGATTCACTATCGGCCAATCGTAGAGATTGCCTTCATACAGGGGGGTCTTTCTCCATAAAGACCCCTTTTCATACATCCCCTTCCCAACGACATTTTATCTTTTGCGTTTTGCTAGCCGTCTTCAGTATACTGAGGTTTCACGGAGGCGATAATGAGCCAAAAAATGCCATATACACGCGTGCTTCTTAAATTCTCTGGAGAAGCCCTTAAAGGCTCTCTTTCTCATGGAATATCTGAAGATGCCTGCCTTCAAGTAGCTTCTCAAGTAAAAAATCTTGTTGACAATGGTGTCGAAGTTGGCATCGTAGTCGGCGCTGGCAATATTTTCCGTGGAATTCAAGGCACTCAACTTGGTATCTCACGGACAGCATCCGATCAGATGGGTATGCTAGCTACGATCATGAATGGAATAGCCTTGAGAGAAGCCTTTTCTCGGTCTGGGATTGATGCAATTGTCTTAAGTGCTATAGACTGCCACCATTTTGTAGAAGAGTACTCATGGCAGAAAGCACTTCATTACATCACAGAGCGGCGTGTTGTGATCTTTGTTGGTGGAACTGGCAGCCCCTATTTTACAACAGATACAGCAGCGGCTCTGCGTGCTTCTGAAATCCAAGCACAAATTCTCTTAAAAGCTACAAAGGTAGATGGCGTATATTCGAAAGATCCTATACTCCATCCTGACGCTATTCACTATAAGAGCATTCGGTTTACTGATGTGCTATCACAGCAGCTACGAGTCATGGACTCAACAGCTTTTGCGCTCTGTATGTCGAATCAGATCCCTATTTTTGTCTTCAATATGAAGGGAGAGGAGCCTCTTTCTTCTCTTTTAGTCAATAAAACAACAGGAACTCTCGTTTATTAAAGGAAATAGAGCCTATGGCAGATATAATTGCTGATACAAAAACAAAAATGGCTGCTGCAGTAGATCATCTGAAGCATGAACTACGCAGCCTGCGTGCGGGACGAGCAAGCCCAGCCCTCCTCGAGCCGCTTACGATTGAGGTGTATGGCTCGCAGATGAAGATCAAAGATGTGGCGACGATTGCGATGCCAGAGCCCAGACAGCTCTTAATCACCCCCTTTGATGGCCATAATGCACACGCGATTGCGAATGCGATCCAAAAGGCAAACCTCGGGCTCAACCCTGTGCTTGAAAACAAGGCTATTCGAGTGATCTTCCCTGAGCTCGATGCTACCAGAAGAAAGCAACTCATTACACAGTGTCACGAGCTTCGAGAAAAGTGTAAGGTGACGATCCGTAATATCCGCCGCGATCAAAATGAGCTTGTGAAAAAACAAAAAAGTGCGGGACACATCCCCGAAGACGATGTAAAAAGACTAGAAAAGCAGGTTCAAGAGCTGACCGATAAGGCATGCAAAGATGCTGATGAGGCTAGCGCTGCAAAAGAAAAAGATATTGCAACGGTGTAAGAGACACTGCCACTCACCAGTAATGCTTCTTATTATTTCTGGTGATTGGCTGACTTTTTATTGATTTCAACAAGAGGCTATATGAGCAGTATATAGTCATTCTTACTACACATTGAGCCGCACACATTTTTTGCGTCTCGGGTGAGCGACCATTGCCGAGAGGCAAGCGTGAATGAAGATAAAAAATTTGTTGCAAAGCTGACGCAGAAAAACTAAACGTTATTTTGATAAATGGTCTAAGCCTCAATAAAAAAATAGAGTGACGTTGATAACGATTGCGAGCTAGCGTTGTTTTCTGGAAATTTTTGATTGTTGTGAAAAAGTTGAGTCTTGATGGATTTGAACCATCGACCCCCTCATTAAAAGTGAGGTGCTCTAACCGCTGAGCTAAAGACTCATGAAAGACTATAAGCCTGTGATACACACAGGCTTTTTTTATTGACCCCAAGGGGATTCGAACCCCTGTTATCGGAATGAAAATCCGGTGTCCTAGGCCAGACTAGACGATGGGGCCCTCGTACTACACTTCTTATAAAAAAGTGGTTCCATTCTAGTAGGCGCTCTGCTTTTTTGCAAGCCTCTTTTTCAGAAAAAGAAAATTCAGCCACTATTTTTACTGAACTTCCCCCTCTACCTCCTGCGCAATATTCATCTTGACGCCAGCTATCACCATCATGAGAGATTGAATGATGCCTGCTTTTTGTGACCAGTGATTCTGTTCACTCTCAGATTGTGCCTTTTGCTCATTTTCTCGGCATTTTTCTATTGCACTTTGCATACCCCGCTCGGCCTGCTCTGATAATATAGCTTTATTCTTTGTTGCTAAAACCAACATACGTAAGCAAGGAATGAGCTCGTCACCACTCACCCCCTTAATCCCATTTTGCTTAAGCAGATCATCAATTTTGCTGATCATCTCGCCTTTTTCCCCAGAGCTTAATTCAAAAGCATCCTCGATCAATTGCGCAGGATTTTTCAGGATCATCTCGATTATTGTATGTGCAAATTTGGTAAATTCTTCATCTTGTAAAAGTTTTTGATCTGCTCCATCTAAAAAAAATGGGCTTTTTGCATCAAGAGTTTTTACAAACTCTTGATATTTTCCGAAAAAACAAGAGGAGATCTGTTGATCTACTTGATGCAGCAAATCATTGGCTTCTCCCAGCTGCTGCTTTACCTTCATTGCACACTCTTGTACTTCTTCAAGCGAAATTGCCTTTTTTTGAAGCGGCTTCATGAGATTTTGCAGATTCTCTAAAAGCTGCTCAACTTGCTTTATCTTCTGCTCATCAACACCTGCTACTTTTGAATAGCACGAGACATTTTTCACACGCTGAACATCCAATTGTAGCAGGTTTTGTTGACACGTACTCATCTCGTTTTGCAAAACCTTGAAATTACGCATAAGCTTCTGATAATCGATGGGTTCTTTCTTTTGCCCGTCTTGAACAAAATGAATAGCCTGATCAAGATAACCCCATGTCATATCAAAACCAATCTTCGACATGTATTCTTGTTTTGTACGAAGAGCTCCTTTAACTACACTGTTTATTTGCTGCAGTTGTTGCAGTTGTTGCAGCTTCAACTGAACTGTTTGACGACAAGTACTGTGAGATGTTTTCGCACTTTGCAATGCCCGAGCTGCAGAAGTACCCGCTATTTTGGAGAAAAATTTTCCCCCTGTTGCCACAATTTGCCGCGAGCTTTGCATTAACTTGGGAATCTCTTTTTTCAAATCCGTTATCAGAGGCTCAATTCCCTTTATTCTATTCTGCGCTACACACTTTTTAAACTCTTGAAAAACACTTACCATCTGATTCACATCGGCTTCTATTTTTTTTATCTGCCTTGCCTCAGAGGTCCATCCTCTATCATGTAAAAATTTCTTGATCCCTCTTTTAGGGACAGCCACCTGGACTTTTCTCAACTCCACTTGGGCATCTCCAATTGCGCTCTGCAATGATTGCAAAAGTGATGGCAATTCAGCGCTCATAAACACCTCTTTATGCAGCTCGTAATAGCGCCTCTATCTTCTTTTTTACTTGTATAGCAGAAGGTCTTTTTTTATTTGAAGGATCAAGCATCTGGAAAATTAATTCATGGAATTGCTCTTCAACTGGAACGGGCTCATTACGCTGTCTATGTACTTTGAGTGGAGCCAGCTGACGCTGCGATGCATCTCGGATAGCGGTAAGCAAATTACGCTGGATTCTTGCTTGTGCATGAGCATGAGAGCGTATCCCTCTATGCGACCCCATACAGTGCTTGAGAACCCAGGGAGGCAGTTGATTGAAGCAAATTCCATACAGTACACATCCCATAGCATACACATCGCCATACTGATATTCTGATGCTGATCGGCCGCCATAGATCCAGCCTTCTGGGGGTATCACTGCTCTCGAATACTGTAATGGGATCCCCCGACACTCTTTGATAGGCTTTAGCTGTCCATAGTCTCCAATAACAGCCCGCAGATTATACACCTGAGCCGTAGCATCAAAAATAGTGTAGAGATAGTGGTTTCCTCCATGTAAGTCTCTATGGGCATAACCCATCGAATGGATAGAGGAAAGTCCCGACATGAGATCATGTGCTGTTCTCAACCGCTCTCGTAATGAAAGCGCACGATGTGCCCTGCTGCCTAAAAAGCGAGAAAGAGACCCTTTACTATAGAATCTGAAAAAAATATCATATTTTCCCTCTCCTTGCACCTTTCCTCGAGGAATAATCGCTCTTACTTCTAATAACCCTGTATGACCATTAAACTTTTGCGCATATCTCATCTCCTGCTCATTACCACGCTTTTTCATGACACAGCGTGCTACGACCTCAGGCGCGGCCGTGTGATAGATGATCGATTTTAAAGCAATTTTGTGTGCGCCCTCCCCGATACGTCCATATGAATCAGCACTGAGGTGGATAAAGACATATCTACTTGCGCTGTCATATTCTACTTCTTTTGGCAGTCCTGTCTTTTTTGTGGTCCAAATACTCCTTTTTTTCATATCGCTTTTCAATACATTCGTCTCAATATATAGCGCTATCTGAATAAGCTTGGCCAAAGATAGACCTAGTGGAATTTCGGTATCGAGATGATGAATTGATCGTGCAGCACATAATGCATTTTTCAACTCTTGGCAACTTTGCGTCTCTGGCAGCTGCCACAACTCAGCCAAAGATATCGAAGTCCCCACCATCTTTGCTAAGGCCACTCCAAGCTTATGAAATTGCTTCTCTTGAATAAGATGTTGCAGCGTCTGAATATCATCACTATGCTCTGCTTGAGCTACCTCTTTTCCCTCGCATGAAACAAGACTCGCTTCAGATAGATAAGGAGGATCGCCTCTTCTGAGGAGATAGCTCTCTTGAAATTGCCTTCCCAGCTCTTCTATCACCTTACGATACGTCTCTCCTTGTAAAAAGTGATCAGCAAATGGCAGTTGCATCTCGGATTCAAGGAAACGAATGCCATCGGCTCCCTTATGAAGCGCATGAAAATAGGTATATGGATCAGCAATGATGGGAACCCCATCATTCGTACTTATATAGTTTGTAACAGCAGCAGCCTCATGAGAGTCGAGCAAGACCGCAGAGCCAAAGGTGTAGACATGAATCAGCTTCTTTTCGTCAGCATCCATCAAACTCAAAGCCTTCAACGTATCCGCTCCTCCTAAGCTATGAGCATAATGAATAATCTTGCCACCACCATGGATTCCTCCCATATCAGTAATCAATTCTTTCCATGTGCTAGCAAGAGTTTTTGCCTGTGGCGAGGTGATACCTGCCTTGATGAGCAAGCAGCGGAAAAGATCGCCTGTAAATCCTTGAGTTTTAGAGTAGATATAATACACAGAAGATTGAGCATGCGTAGAAGAAATCAATGCCGAATTATGCAACGCATCATCCTTGGCATTTAAAATGCCATTAATCGATGTAATCTTCACTTTGTCAGAAAGCTCTTTTTCCCCGACTATGCCTACATGTGTTGAGTCTGGACTATATCCAAGCAAGGTCATAAAATTTTTTTTCATCACCTTAAATGCAATATCTTCAAAGTGCTCTCTTACATCCAAAAACCAGTCCAATGACTGATGTCCTAAAACAGCGCTACGTATAATCTTCGTAAAGGCAGAACTCATCTGTCTAAATGGAGAGCTCAGTGCATGCCAGACATCAAGAGAATGGCTCATCAGCCCATGTATGTCGACCTCATGAAGCGGATCGTTATGGACAAACGCTGCGCTATTATACCCATCAAGGTAGCGGAGAGGATCATGCGTCATCCAGCGCTGCAATACCGGCATATAATGCCTCA
The DNA here is from genome assembly GCA_964487845.1 of uncultured bacterium. Taxonomy (GTDB): domain Bacteria; phylum Chlamydiota; class Chlamydiia; order Chlamydiales; family FEN-1388; genus CAZASK01. The sequence continues at coordinate 107,956 of CAZASK010000002.1, read as the reverse complement.
TTCCAAAATAGACCAATCCCACTTGCTCCCTTTTGCCGCAATAGCGCCATGGGTTTTTACAAGCCACATGTTCTTCCGGGAAAAGAGAATCCACCATGCACTCTCCGAAAGCACTATAAGAATATCTTTCGAAAAGCTCTCCATTATGCATGCGATGGAGTGCTGTAATTGAGCCTCTGATATCTTGCTGCACTGAGAAGAAAAATCCTGCCAGCTCTACAGAAACCACTTCTGACATTTTCTTACCTTGCGAGAGCACCTTAAGCTCTTGGATAGTCCCGGAGGAATCCACAGAACCTATCTCCTGATCTCCGTCCCACACAAGATGCTTGATGGATTTCACAGAGCCCGTTTCTTCATAACTTGTCTCTACCCTCATTCGATTAAAAAAATCATACTGAAAGGAAGCTACGACAACTCCACCTCTCTTAATTGCCACAAGACGATCCAGTGCATCATACTCATAACGCTCATCGATTCCTTCATTCTTTTTTTGGATGAGATTGCCGTTGTCATCATAACAATAGGTAAAGAGCCCATCTGCAATCACCTCTCCAAATGGCGACCTTGTGCACACAACGCCATCTTTTTCGATGAGTTCATGAAGACTATTAAAACAAAAAGAATGGGAAAACGCCCCCTCTTCGCTTGCCACCTGACCTAGGTCATCATACTGGACAACGTCATCATTTTTTGTCTTTTGCGGGTGTAAAGCGGTTTTATAAAGAAGAGTGCCGTTCTTGCTTCTTCGTATAATCTGCTCGCTGCCATCATTACCTAGCTTATATTCAATCCACGATCCATCGTTGAGTGTAATTTTCTGCTTAGATCCGCTAGAAGCATACTCATAACAGATCTTCGTATCGCCATATAGTTCTGCAAGAATACGATGTGTAGCACTCCACTCTCTTGTTAGATAAATTTTGTGTACATGATCATAAACCCTTGTGATCTCTCTATTTCTAGTATACTCGATAGAATAATCAACACTCCCATCTGGTGAAAAAATGCGGCTCAGCACATCATCCTTGTATTCATAAAAAAGTATGGATCCATTCGGTTTTATTTTTTTGATGAGCAACCCCTGATCTGTATATTCATAGCGTGTAAGACGGCGCTCACCATCGGGCGTAGCTATTTCTTCTGCTTGAACTCTGTGATCAGCACTGTAGTAGGTGGTGTATATATAACGAGAAGAAGGAATCCCTTTGAGATAGGATGTTACTGTGCGTTGAATGCTATTTGAGCAGCTATCTCTATATGCCTCCTCTTCAAATACTCTATTGCCAAGACAATCACGTTTTTCTAGGTACGTGCAAAAATTCGATTCATCTCTGAACTCAACGATGCAAACGCCAGATGGAAAAATGGTTGTCTTCTTCAGTAAAGAAAGCTGTCTGGTCTCATCCCATACTTCTTCATACGCATAGCAAATCTTGTTTTTATTTACCTTTTGCTGGACAACTCTTCCAGATGTGTCATAGTAGGATTCTATAGTTTGTTTTTTCTGAAGATCTTCGAGGACACTTTTTTTTATCGACCCATCTTTGTAATAACTCGTTGTAATTTGTTCTTGTAAAACCTCATTTTGATCGCAAGGAGCCATGATGCCTCGCTGCTCTAAAAAAGATCTGCCTTTACTATCAAAATGGATACGCTTCCATGCACGTTTCGTCACACCACTCAGATCGTGAAAGTCTACACTCTTTCCATTATCACAATACTCGAATAGAACCTTTTGCTTTTCATCACCTTGATTGCGAACTACAATTCGGCTAGAGCCCTCTTTTGTCTCTTTGACCACCATACATGCTTGATCCGGGCTTGCAACATAGTGCGTCTTGTCACCATCTTGTGATAAAGTAAGTACATTTTCACTATATTGAAGAACTGTTTTTACAACTCTCTTCTCTGGCTCAGTCTGCGTGAAAGTGCATGCTGTAATCTGCCCTTTCTGATTATAAGAAAAAGTATGTGTAGAACCATTTGCCCAGGCAAGTGAAGTGATGCGCTTTACAGCGCCTTCAGTTTTTGAAAAGACCTTGCAGCTTCCAAGCAGCGCTTGATCGCTATCTAAAAAAGAAATCTCCTCCAAGGAAGCTGAAGGACGCGCATATCTACATGATGAGCCGTCAGGAAATTGCTGTATGTCAGCTTGCGAGCCTGTATAGTGCAAATAATAGCTATCAAACCAAGCGGGTAAGGGTTGCACGAGAGAGTAGAGTATTTCATCCTGTGTTGGCAGCCCAACAGAAAAAAGTGATGCCACAAGACATACACACATACACAAAAACGAGACCACAAACCGCATTGTATTACCATATATATAAAAATTTTATGTTACTTTTCACTCAGACAGAGCATGAACAGCGTCATTTCATGCACATGACCATTTTCTACAATACCGCTCTGTGAATTTGTTGAGAAACATAATTGCATATAGGTATATAATGAACATTCTGCATATAGAAAATGAGGTATTCTATGTTAAAAAAATTTATTTTGCTCTTATCCCTCTTCTTTGTTTCTTATAACGCTATACATGCTGACACACCTTCTCATGTACAAGCTGTTGTATTTGATTTTGGAGGGGTGATTGCAACAGCAAATCGCGCGCTTATGGTTGATTTTCTCAAAAACACCTTTTCTATAGACGAGCAAGAACTCAGGCAGGCGCTGCATGATATGCACACATACTCGTCAGAAAATAGATCAGAAAGACAATTTTGGCAATCCTATGCAAAGACAAAGGGAGTAAAACTTCCTGCAGACTGGGAAGAACAATTTGAAGCAGTCATTACACAGGCCATTCACCCAATCCCTGCTACCATTTCTATTGTGAAGGAGCTGAAGCGCCAAGGATATCAAGTCGCTCTTCTATCCGATGTCACAGAGCATCAAGCTCGCATTATCAGACGTATGGGCTACTACGATCTCTTCCAGCCAGCACTTCTCTCATATGAAATCGGCGTAGAAAAACCAAATCCAGAGGCTTTTCAAATACTCATCAAAACACTCCACTTACCAGCCACAGATATTTTATTTATTGATGACAAGATTGAGAATGTAGACGCTGCCAAACAGCAAGGAATTGATGCCATTCAATTTATTTCTCCAGAGCAGCTGCTACATGAGCTTCAAAAGCGAAAGATTGAGATACTATTGTAATTTAAAAATTCTCACGCTTGAGATAGGATGCAAGTAACTTCTGGCAGGAGACCACATGCATATCATTGTTCTTGGAGCAGGCCGCATTGGCCAGTATGTTGCACAAAGCCTTTCTCTGGATGGACACAGCGTTGTCTTAGTAGATCCTAATATTGAAAAGTTAGGAGAGGTCGCTCAAAAAATAGACGTCGCCACAAAAAAAGGATTTGCTACCGATTGGAAACTCATCGCAACTCTCATGGAAGAGGGGCCGCAGCTCTTGCTCGCGCTCAGCGACAATGATGAAGTCAACCTTGTGGCATGTCAGATAGCGAAGTCGTTTGGCAATGTTCGAACAATATGCCGCATTAAAGATAGCAGATACCTTGGACACGAACATCTCGATATCGCAAGACTTTTTCATATCGATCACTTGATATTTCCCGAGCAGCTTGTAGCCGAGCAAATCATCAAAATCGCCTTTAGTCAGAGCTTTTACCACGAAAGCTTCTTTCATGGAGGCGCCATACTACGCACCATACAGATCCCTCGGGGATGGGTACACAATGGCAAAACACTTGCAACACTCCATACGATCGACAAGCGATTAATTATAGCTTTGATCAAACGGAAAACAGAAACTGGCTATAAGCTCATATTCCCCCACGGGAAAGATTCTCTCTACTTCGATGACGAAGTGACAGTGATTGCTGAAGCTGACCTTCTTGCTGAAATTCATCGTTTTTTTGAAGTAGAAGAGTTCCTCTGCGAATCAATGGCCATCATTGGCGGAACAAGTGTCGGAGAACATCTAGCAAGAAGCGCCAAAAAAAAAGAGATGCGCGTCAAGTTATCAGAGGCTTCTGCTGATCGCTGCTATGCTCTTGCAGAAGAGCTTCCTGACGTAGCTATACTTCATATGCAGGGAAGTTCTTTTGAATTTCTCCAGTCAGAAAATATAGCTTCTTCTGATGTCTTCGTGGCAGCAACTCCGCATGAAGATAAAAACCTCATGTTTTCCCTTTTCGCAAAAGAGCTTGGAAGCAAGCGCATCATCTCCGTCTTATCTGATGAACATGTCATCAAAATAGCTGAAGATCATGGCATCTCTCATGTCGTCTCCCCACATATCATTACAACGGATAAAATCCTCGCTCTTGCGAGAGCTGAAAAGCTTACTTCATTGGTATCGTTATATGATCAACAAGTAGAAATCATGCAAATTCGCGTATCTCTTGATTCACCTGTTGTAGGTATCCCTCTATCAGTTCTTGGACCACGTCTCCCACAAGAGCTCCTCATCGCAGTACTCTCAAGTAGAGGAAGAATTCACATCGTAGGAGGCTCACACATTTTATCCCCACACGACGAAGTAGTCGTTGTCTGCCACCCGAAGCACAGGCAATTTTTGGAGAGCATATTCTGATGAATGTACTTGGCATTGTGAGAATTACAGGAGCCTATCTTTACATCATGGCATGTTTTCTTGCCATCGGCGCCTGTGTAGGTGTGTGGTTTCACGAATCGGCAGTCGCGATTGCCTTTTTGGAATCACTTCTTCTCTGCTCTGCCTCAGCATGGATCATGAGACGAATTGCTCAAAAAACTGATCGCTCCTTGCAACTCAAAGAAGTCCTTCTCGCAGTTGTGAGCATATGGATTTTAAGTATTATTTTCGCAGCCCTTCCCTTTACCATGAGCGGCGTGCTGGATCATTTTCTTGACGCCTGCTTTGAAGTCGTCTCAGGACTTACTACAACAGGAATCTCCATCTTACATCCGAAGCAGTATGATCCACATGGCAAAGAAATCCCCATCCAAAGCGTTTTTTACGGTTTTCAGTATATCGAATACACATTTTATGGAACTATCAAGCCTCTTTTCGATAGCAATGGAAAAATTGTAGCAACAGGAATCGAAGCTGTACCAAAAGCGCTGCTTTTTTGGAGGGCATTTTTAAACTGGGTAGGAGGCCTGGGCGTTGTCTTTCTCTTCGTTGCACTATTGCCAGCGCTTGGACAAAGAGGACGCATGCTCTTTCGCTACGAATCTACAGGCCCTGTATTCTCCCCGCTCTTTCCACAAGCCAGAAAAACATCTCTTGTGCTTGCTCTTATCTATCTTGTATTGACACTGTTATGCATCAGCGCATTTATATTTTTTGTCCCTAATATGAAAATTTTTGATGCTATCTGCACCTCATTTTCTGCCCTTGCTACTGGAGGATTTTCCGTTACAAATGCAGGCATTGCCTCTTACAATTCCTTGAGCGCAGAAGTCATCACAATGATTTTTATGGTTTTAGGAGCAATTAACTTTGCACTTTTCTATGATCTCTGGAAAGGAAAGCTGTTCAAGTTGTTTCAACTTGAGCTATTTGTCTTTTTAGCGCTTATCGCTATCTTAGGATGTATTGTTTCTTGGGATATTATAGGAGCTAAAAAATTCACTCTTACCGATTCAGGATATGTAGGAACGTATAGCGTAGAAGAAGCGTTCCGCTATGGTTTTTTTCAAGTGATCACAGCGATTACTACAACAGGCTTTACCTCGATTGACTATGACCAATGGCCCTTTTTAGGGCAAACGATCATGCTTGTACTCATGTATTGTGGTGGGATGGCGGGATCTACTGCGGGAGGACTGAAAATCATTCGCGTCTGCATTTTATTTCAATGTGCTCGCTCGGCTGTTCACTCAATTTTCAACCGTAATCAAATAAGGCCTATTCGCGTGGGGGATCGCGAGATAAATAATGAAACCGCATTTGGTGTTCTTGCCTTCTTTCTTATCATGATGGGAATCGCGCTTGTTGGCATTTTAGGACTTGTCTTTTGTGGAGTGGATCCAGAGACAGCGCTGGGCCTGAGTGGATCTTTGCTAAGCAATGTAGGCTGTGCGTTCAGAATGGCAGGCCCCACATCAAGCTGCGCTTTTTTAGGTACTCTACCGAAATTGATCAGCATGGCCTGGATGCTACTCGGAAGATTAGAATTTTACATCTGGCTTGCGATCTTCCTTCCCTCCTTTTGGAAGAAAGACTAAGCTTTAATTTTACATCCACAGCCAGATTTACAGCCATGCTTTGGCCCTTGTGCCGCAGACGCTTCCTTTGAATAGTCGTTGATGTAAAAACCGCTTCCTTGAAATTGGAGGGATAAAGATTGGAAAATACGACGCAACGTCTTTTTGCCACAATGAGGACAACTTTCAGGAGCAGCATCTGTTATCTTTTGCATCAACTCCAGCGACTGAGAGCATGCATCACATGTATATTCATATATTGGCATATTGAGTAATTGCCTTTTTATTGAAGGGACACCCTTCGAGAGACACTACATCTCTCGAAGGATTCGTCACGGTTTTTTAAAAATCGCCCATTCCGCCGAAGTCGCCCATGCCACCCATACCTGGCATGCCGCCCATTCCACCCATACCGCCACCCATGCCCATAGGGGCTCCTGCTTTTTCAAGCTTTGGCTTGTCGGTGATCATGCATGCTGTTGTCAAGAGAAGCGAAGCTACAGAGGCAGCGTTTGTGAGCGCCGTCTTTGTAACCTTGCTAGGATCGATGACGCCTGCTTTCACAAGATCTTCAAATTTGTCAGTGAGGCCGTTATATCCAAGCTCACCTTCATATATTTTTTCTGCTACCAAAGGTCCCTTTTTGCCGCAGTTGTTTGCTATTGCAATAGCAGGCTCAAAGACACTTGCTCTGATGATGTCAACGCCAACTTGTTCTTCTGCGCTTACTTTCAACTTATCGAGAGCTCGTACAGCGCGTAACAATGCTACTCCACCGCCAGGAACAATACCCTCTGCTACTGCAGCTCTTGTGGCATGTAAGGCATCTTCTACACGAGCTTTTTTCTCTTTTAGCTCTGTTTCTGTAGCAGCACCCAGGTTGATGACTGCAACACCGCCTGCTAATTTAGCAAGGCGCTCTTCAAGCTTTTCTTTATCATATGAAGAGCTCGTATGTGCCATTTCTGCTTTAAGTTGTTTTACTCGATCTAAAATCTGCTTTTGATCGCCTGCTCCATCGATAATAGTAGTAGCATCTTTAGATACTTTGATAGACTTTGCCTGCCCTAACATCGTAGGTTCAGCCTGCTCTAATTTAAGCCCTACTTCTTCAGAGATGACAGTAGCGCCTGTCAGCACTGCAATATCTTGCAGCATCGCTTTTTTACGATCTCCAAAGCCAGGAGCTTTTACAGCACAGACAGCCATGCCCCCTTTCAGCTTATTTACGACAAGCATCGCCAATGCATCGGCATCCACATCTTCTGCCATGATAAGAAGTGGTTTTTTTGACTTCTGCATATATTTTTCAAGAAGTGGCAAAAGCTGCTGAGAAGAAGATATTTTTTTATCTGTAATCAAAATAGCAGCATTATCGAGCTCGCATGTCATATTTTCAGCATTTGTGACAAAGTAGGGGGAGAGATAGCCCTTATCCGTCTGTAGACCTTCTACCACATCAAGTGTTGTCTCAATACCTTTCGCTTCAGTAACAGAGATAATTCCATCTTTGCCTACTTTCTCCATCGCTTCTGCAATGATAGCGCCAATTTCTGGATCGTTATTTGCAGAAATAGTCGCAATCTGCTTGATCTCTTCTGCGCTGCGCACTGGTGTTGCCAACGCATCTATTGCTTTGACAATCGCATCCACTGCTTTTTCAATTCCGCGCTTTACGGACATCGGATTTGCGCCAGCGGCTACGTTTTTTAAACCTGCATTAAAAATAGCTTCTGCAAGAACGATCGCTGTAGTAGTACCATCTCCTGCCACATCACTTGTCTTTGAAGCCACCTCTTTGACGATCTGGGCGCCCATGTTCTCAAATTTATCTTTGAGTGTGATTTCTTTTGCTACCGTCACGCCATCTTTTGTAGAAAGAGGAGATCCATAGCTTTTATTGATGACGACATTTCTGCCCTTTGGACCGAGGGTGACCTTCACTGCTTTTGCAAGCGTGCTCACACCTTTTTGAAGAGCTTTTAATGCATCTTCGTTAAATTGAAGTAACTTTGCCATATTGCGTATCTCTTGTATGTAAATTTATCCAACAATTCCGAGAATCTCATCCTGAGATAAAATAAGTAACTCTTCTTCACTATCTTGACTTTTTACTTCAGTGCCCGCGTAAGAAGAAAAAAGCACTGTATCACCTACTTTTACATCCATAGGCTCTTTTTCTTTTCCAGGACCACACGCAATCACTAAACCCTCTTTCGGTTTTTCCTGCGCACCTTCAGGAAGCAAGATGCCGCCCTTTGAAACTTTTACTTTTGATCTTCGAACGAGAACTCGATTTCCAAGTGGTTGTAACTTCATATAAAACTCCAAATGTAACTTAGATGAAACCCATGCCTCTTACAGTTTTTGGATGAGCGAGCGTCAAAAACCGTAGACAGCCGAGTGGTGTCAGTCTACGGAAATACTGTATTTAGGTCAATCATGTTTTAGCAGAAAAGAGCTTTGAGTGCTAGATATGCTTTTTACGGGTCGTATTTGAGGTACTTTCTCCTGATTGCGATAAATCGCTCTCGTTCTTTTTCATGAATAGAGAGAAGGGATTTGAATGAGCACTCTTCTTGACTCAGAAGCTCAAAAATCTTTTTTGTCCCACATATTTTATAAAAAAAATCTCTCTTTGCATCCGACGCATGCAGACAAGCAAGAAAGGTCTTAGGCGAATATTTTTTCAACGCATGGAAGATAGCACATTGCGTGGCATAGGGACGAAATACCTTTTTGTCTGTAATCAAAACCAGTACTCCTTTACATACTTGTTTTGCATATCTTCCAGAGACAGGCTTACAGTATGTAGCTACGAAATGCACCCCAGGAAGAGCATATTGATTAAGGAGAGTAGCAAGTTTTTCCCCGTTAATCCAGGGAGCTGCCACAAGCTGAAAAGGAAGTGTGTAATGAACACCTATCGATGCGACCTCTAACTCTCCGAGCATCCCTACAGCAGGATAATGGAAAGCAACTTTTGCATCAGGAATGTTAGGACTCGTCGGAATCCACTGCAACCCCGTCTCATGAAAGAGCATACTTCGCCTCCACCCCCTCATATACAAAACATGAAGCTCGCAGCCTATTTTATACTCTTCATTGAAGAAGAGGGCAAGTTCTCCAGCCGTCATCCCATGACAGTAGGCCACATTCGCATACCCCACAAAAGAGCGAAACTCACTTTCCAACATCGGTCCATCAACCAGTAGCCCCCCTAGAGGATTGGGGCGATCCAAAACAAGTACCGGAATATGTGCCTTTGCAGCCTCTTCCATCACATAAAAAAGCGTCGATAAGTAGGTATAACTCCTTGATCCAATATCCTGGATATCGAAAATAATGAGTGTTAAGCCTCTCAGCATCTCCTTAGTAGGGCGCCTGGTTGCTCCATGAAGACTGAAAATAGGGATTCCAGAAGCCGTTTTACCACTTTCGATCTTTTCTCCTGCATATCCTTCGCCATAGAGTCCATGTTCGGGAGCAAAAAGTGCTGAAAGATGGTACTGATATTTTTTTTGATTCTCTTTTAACAAATCAATCGTTGAAATATAACGTGAATTAACCCCTGTTTGATTCGTTACAAGGCCGATATTTTTCCCTTGCAGCAATTTCACGCCATCTTCGAAAAAAAGCTGATCCACACCAAGAGAAATAGCAGCATGGACTGTGCTTGCATATATGATGATCAGAAAAAAAAAGAGATATTTCAGCAACTCTCGTAATGACATATGACCTGTATTTAAGGTATGATTGCAGCTCTTCCATCATATAAAATTTGAGCATTCATGCAAGATCTATTACATGCAGGTAAAGACAGACAAGAGCTTGACACACTTATCGCTGGCTTAAATCCCGAGCAACAGAGCGCTGTGCATCATCTTTATGGACCAGCTCTTGTACTCGCAGGAGCAGGATCTGGGAAAACACGCGTCGTCACACTACGGATCGCAAACCTCATCGCAAATGGCATTCCTGCCAACTCCATCCTCGCTGTTACTTTTACAAATAAAGCGGCACAGGAGATGAAAGAGCGAGTTGCTAAATTTACACATGAGCCTGTGACAGTAGCTACATTCCACAGCCTTGGTGCTCGCATGCTCAGAGAGTCTATCCATCATCTAGGAATGAATCCACAATTTGCAATCTATGATGAAGAAGACACGCATAAGCTGATGAGGCAAGCTGCAAAAGAGGTATTTGGCAGCGAAGGAAAAATTGAAATCAAAGCTGTTGCCTCTTTTATCAGCTCTTGCAAAAACAGACTCTTGCGCCCTGAAATGGTGACGAAGCAAATCGATGAAAATGGATATGCAGAAATATATGAGCGCTACATCCGAAAACTAAAAGAATGCAATGCTGTTGACTTTGACGACTTACTCTATCTCCCTGTGCTTCTTTTGGAGCAATTTCCAGAAGTTCTTGAATACTATCAAAACAGATTTCGCTTCATCCTCGTCGACGAATATCAAGACACAAACTTCAGCCAATCGCGCTTTATTCAGCTTTTGACAGCAAAAGAGAGAAATCTCTTTGTTGTAGGAGACCCAGACCAATCCATCTATTCATGGCGCGGAGCTATTGTCGAACACATCCTTCGCTTTGAAAAAGAATATCCTGGAGCCATTGTATTAAAACTCCAGCAAAATTATAGAAGCACTGAGACCATCCTATCAGCGGCTAATAGCGTCATCGCCAACAACAGTCAGCGCTTTGACAAAGCTCTTTGGAGCACCCACGGAGAAGGGGAAAAAATAACACTTTTTTCTGCTGAAAGTGAGCGTCGCGAAGCTGAATTTGTAGCGGGAAAAATCGCATTTTTGCATAGGGAACAAGGAGTTCGCTATTCAGATATTGCAATCTTCTACCGAACAAACTTTCAATCTCGTCCTTTTGAAGATGCGCTTATCTCAAGACGCATTCCCTACAAGATCATTGGCGGCATCTCTTTTTATCTGAGAAAAGAAATTAAAGACGTTTTATGTTTTCTAAAGCTTCTTGCAAACCCTTATGATGAGGTCAGCTTTAATAGAGTCATCAACTTACCCAAGAGGGGCCTAGGGGAGGTTGTCTTAAATAAGCTCTCTTACCAAGCAAAACGAGAAGGGGTTTCTCTACTCGACTGTGTCACCTATGCCGTGGCGACCGATTTTTCCGGGTTTGAAGTGTCCCTCACCGCAAAACAAAAAGAGGGATTGAGTCAGTTTGCTCGAATTATGAATCTACTCCAGCAACTCAACTCAACCCCGCCGCTTTCAGAAGTAGTGCGCGCAGCCGTCTTTGATACTGGATATCTGCAATATCTCGACCTCGATACAGAAACGAGAGAAGAAAGGCGCGCTAACGTAGAAGAACTTGTAGCAAAAGCAATCGAATGGGAAGAAGGAAAGCAAGAAGCTACTCTAGAGAAGTTTTTAGAAGAAATTGCTCTTGTGAGTGCTACTGACACCTTGGATGTCGAGCAAGACCGCGTCAACATCATGACCGTCCACAATGCAAAGGGACTAGAATTTAATGTCGTCTTTGTCGTCGGCCTCGAAGAAGATCTTTTCCCCCACATCAACTCCAAAATGAAGCCAGAACAAATAGAAGAAGAGCGCAGACTCTTTTATGTAGGGATGACAAGGGCAAAGAAAATCCTCTTTCTTAGCTGCGCAAGGCAAAGATATCTATGGGGAGGACTTCGTAGCATGCGTACAAGCCGCTTTTTATATGAAGTCCCAAAACAGTATCTCAAAACAGTTATGCGCTAAGGCAGCATCACGGCTTTGTCTTCGTCACTCGAAAGCTGACCATGTTTGGCTCAATATAAGATGGCAGCTTTGAGGCAAATCGCGCCTTGAATTGCTCTTCGAGGGCGCTCATGTTTTCCTTTTTTACCATCGAATGGAGGGTATTGCGCTCTGTGAGAATATCAGAAACCACCTGCTCATCTTGAAAGAGGGCAAGTAAAATCTCGCGAGGAGCCAAATATACAGCGACCGCCTGCGGCTTGTTTTGAAACGATATAAATTGCAGTAAAGAAGGATAGCCACCCTCTTCATCTCCTCTTTTTGACCCCGCAAGTATTTTAAAAAGGATAACCTGCAACTCTTCATCCTCTAAATCGATATTCGCAATGTGTTCTGCTAGCTTCATTTTATGCTCATGAACTTGGAGCAATACTTTATGAATAAGCTCTTCTTCTAGCTTTGGGTGCTTCACCTTCGCATCCTTGAAAAATGGAGCATCGCCATACAGCGTGCGAATGAGATGCTGTAAAAGAAGAAGAGAAGCCTCATATGTTTTATCATGCGGCTGCGCGGGCTGTTGACTGAGCAGCTGAGGCAAGTGGAGTTTTCTCGATAGACGAGGCGTCGATTGTCTCTGAGGAACAGACTCAACACCATCATCTTCTGGAGGCTCTAGCTCTTCGTCATATGATTTTGCTGCTGCATAATAATTTGTATTGGCTCTCGTCACAACGGCTTTTCTGATTTTCTCCTCACTTTCATCATACACCTCAGCATATACTTCATTCATTAAACTAAACTCAAGAAGCCTAGAAAACTGCGTTGTCGAATACAGAAAAAAGATAAAAAGAAATCCAAACGTCGTCATTAAAAGAGCCATACAAATTTTGCTTACCTCTTATTGAAAGTTATCAAATTGAATACTCATAGAGCTACCACTTCAATACAGTTAGGGTGCTGTTGTAAATATTGAATTGCTTCAGGAGAAAAAAATTCTCTTGTAAACTGCACTTTACTCACAGACTGTGGCAACAAGCAAATGTCTGTTCCTGTAACATTTGGAATATGGATTAGGTTTAATGATTTGAGATTTGTCAGATGTGCTATATTCTCAAACAGACTCTCATCTAATTCAATGCATGCAGCCAAATCAAGTTTAGTAATAGATGATGGGAGTAAAGACAACGCCTTGCTTGTGATATCTGGATTACAAGCAATACTTAATGACTGTAAATTTTTTAAAAAACACACTTTTTGTAGTGCTTCATCAGTCAGTGAACAAAAGTTGACTTTCAAGTGCAGTATACTCTCTGAAAGTTGAGAAAAATCACTCTGTGTTAAAAGATGACCGCTTAGGTTAAGCTTGATCAACTTATTTCGGCTATGCAAATGCTTACAGACATTTTCTGTAATTTCCATAGAAATAAGACTCAAATGTGTCAATGTTGTTGGAAACCGTGCTACCATTTCGCTATTACTTAGCTTCCTTGTACCTATATAACAGTGTGTAAGACGAGGGAAATGCTGTAATGCAAGAATTGTCAATTCGTCAAGTTCTCCCAATCCAGAAAAGGTTATTTTTTCAAGAGAGCGTGGAAGCGAAGCAATATTGCCTTCAATATGCGGAGTGCTGGAAAAATCAATCTCTGTTATCCCGGTATGATCCCTCAGTTGATTACAAATAGCCTCTGTTAAGGGATTAAAACTGAGATTTAGTTTTTTGATAGATTGTGGCAATAGCTTCAGTGTAGCTCCGGATAAATCATTGCCTGAAAGATTCAATTCTCTCAGATGATGTAGATTTTCAATGTTCAGCAAATTATTATCCTCGATCATACATTCTCTAAGACGAAGCACTTCAAGAGACTGCGGAAAATCAGAAAAAGTAAGATCAGAAAAGTTTACACTCTGCGATAGATCAAGCTCTGTAAGAGATGAAAGCTTCTGCAGCTGCCTCAACTGAACGTTTTCTATATCACATCCAGTACAAGAAAATGATGTCAACGTCTTTGGAAGGACAGCAAGAGATTTCTCAAAGATGATTTTTTTAAACAAACTAGAACGTGAGCATTTCAAGGATAAGTGTTCTAAATTTTTCAGAATACCACTTATTTTCTCCAATAAAAAATTCATGTCTACATTATCTGATTTAATACGTCTTAGCGAGAGCTGTTTAAGATGAGTAAATTGCCCTAATGCATCAATCAATTTCTCACACGGAATAGGGGTATTGAAACTAGCAGAGACAACCGATTGCACATTATTGGCGATATCCTGAAAATGTCTTTCCTCAATAGAACCTAAAGCTCTTTTACAAAAATTATCTTGACTAAGAATAATAGGGAGAGGACTACTTAAGTGAACAAGATTTGAAATGAATGGATGACTTGGATTGCGTAATGCAAGATTAAAAATACGCTCTTGCATGTATTTACTTTCAAGCATTTGTGGAAACAATTTTGCATGCCTCTTCCGCAAATGCTGAGATACACTCGCGTGCGTTGCTCCTTTCCCAATAAACCTATATGCAATTTCATGAATTGCTTGCATCAAGCGCATCTTATCATCCCATTGCAGGCACTTATTCAAACACACATGAAAATCTGAGGAAAGAAATATTTTTACTTTCGCTATACTCGCCCTTTCTGGATTCGCATTTGGATCATTAGGAATACCCAAGAAATTATCGGCTGTTTTTTGAAAAAATTGGCTTTCATTGCAGTAAAAATCGTATCTATTCATATATTTTTTATGATTTTAGTATTCAATTATTGGAAACGCGCGTGGAATAAGACACGAAAAGAGCAAATCCTGCGATGCTTCCTCACTATTTTCAGGGGCAAATGTTAATAACACTTCCACAAGTTGTGGTTGTGCTTTGTACTCTTTTTTCCACTCAGTAAGCCACACACCTTTTTCTTCTTGATTCGCTACCTTTCCAGGCTCTACTGGAGGCTTATAACTAAAAAAGCGCATCGTGCAAGAAGCCACATTATGAAATAAAATTTCTTTTCTAAGTGGGGGAGGGCTTTTTTCGTATAACTTAGGATCTGGCCACGATGCGAACACAAGATTTTTTTCTCTGTCGAGAAATAGTTTACCCACATTCACATTTGAAAAATCAGGGTCTGGATCAACGCCGGCATGGAAGGTAAAAACAAGGCTCGTTCCAACTTCTTCTTTTGACTCACCCTCTTGCGAGTAAAAGCAAAATTTCGAATCATTACCGTAGATCGATTGTAAAAGCACACCCTTCAAGCGTGCGGCCTGCATATGCAAATACCCGAAATGGGCCGTCTTTTTTTCTATCAGCGCCTCATAACGAATGCTGTACCACATTGTAGAGGCGAATACAGCAAACACGCAGCCTACCAAACTACAAGCGATGATAAGCTCAATCAAGGAAAAACTGCGTCTTTTTGACTTGCTCATTCTATAGACCTCTTGCGTAATTAAGGGTTCGTCGCTTTTTGGGATTATTTTGGCCGATTTTCGATTCGAATTACAGGGGTAATATCAACGGATATAATCCCTGTAATTCGAATCGAAAAGCGGCTCAAAAGAACCCGAAAATCGACAGAACCTTAATTACGCAAGAGGTCCTATATCGATTTTTTAGTAATACAAAAAGAATAGGCCTCTTTCTCATATTTGATCTCTTCTTGTTCATGAACAACTGCAATTGTAATGTCGACGTTAAAGACACAAGGCGCTGTTTTAGGTGCCTTTTTCCCTATTGAAAAGGTGTATATCGCTCGCCAATCAAGATAAGAAAGATCTTCTTCATACACACCTGATTGCTCCATCGTCTGAAATGAGATCGCCTGTTTCGACAGCTTTTCTACTAAAAGCGAAAGCGCTCGATTATGCGCAGTGATAGCTTGTAGCTGCATGGAGGCTTTTCTAATTTCTCTCATCATATTTTTCTCAAGAGAAAAAAGAGATACTGCCACCGACAGCACAAGGGCTATTGCAATAAGAGCCTCAACGAGAAAAAATGGTTTCCTTCTCATAATACTCCGGGTAGAGCGCCTTGCTTTCATCATCAGAACCTTCTCGCGGAGTGCTATAATCATCAAGCTCAATTGCCCTTGAGTCATAGTAGCCTGCTATATGCAAACGAATTTTTTTATGCTGTGGACCGCTTGTAAAAAAAGGAAGCTTAATCACATGATCATCCCTCATATCCATCCCTTCTACGGTCACTCCCTTGATAGAAGCTAACTTCCTAGAAAGTGCGAATTTTCTTTTGAGCTTCTCGGTGAGTCCATCGCCTTCTAAATAAAAAAACCAGCCACCCTCTCGTCCGCTTTTCTGCTCGATCACCACACGCACTTCGTTTTTAGTAATGCACGCAAGCTCTTTTGCAAGCGTAAGCTGTGACTGCAGAGTTTTTACATCTATCTGAAAGCGTCTTCTATGACCCCCCTCATAGATATGTGTGCCAATCACCCCTGTTACTATTGCTACAAGAGAGAAGACAACAAGCAATTCAATCAGTGAAAAGGACGCCCTATTTCGTCTTCTTATTGTGTTCATAACGTTTCAGATTTTCAGACTCTACCATAAAATAGAACTGTCCATTATCTTCAGAGTGCTTCAGTGTGATAGTATAAGCTCCTCCCCAAGGATCATAGAAAAAGTCTTTTGGATTTTTCACAAGAGGAGACTTAGCCAAATACTGTTGCCAATGTTGTTGAATTTCTGCGGACTCACCAGGATGTTCTGCAAGCTCTAAATTCAAAATAGTCTCAATGCGTGTAATAGCTTCTTTTGCCTTAAATACTTTTCCCTGGTTCAAACTCTCTCTATAGTTATAAGCGATAGCTCCTGTTATTGTAGCAATAAGAAGCATCACCACGATCATCTCAATAAGGGTAATTGCCGCTCTTTTTTTCATAACTCCACCTCTGTTGCTCATCTTCATTCTACAAGATGAGTCTGTTATAGACTTGCACCGAAACCACATTTTCTCAATGATTTTTGGGAAGCTTCTACTGGCGCAGTATACGCAACAGCATCATTTGGAGCTACTTATTACATCTACCCGTTACATTTGCAATGTTGAGCCAAAATCACTGAGTGGAAGAAGAATAGACAGCAAAACGCCGCCTATAAAAACACCCATGA
The DNA here is from genome assembly GCA_964487845.1 of uncultured bacterium. Classification (GTDB taxonomy): domain Bacteria; phylum Chlamydiota; class Chlamydiia; order Chlamydiales; family FEN-1388; genus CAZASK01. The sequence continues at coordinate 90,920 of CAZASK010000002.1, read as the reverse complement.
TGAGCAGCAGCACAGGCTGTGTAAGCGTAACCAACTTTTGCACCGCTCGCTCGCTTTCTTCCTCATACATGGTCGCCACCTGTCCGAGAAGAGGAGAGAGTTTCCCGGAGTCTTCTCCAATCTTTACCATTCTACAAAATAAAGGAGGAATTTCTGGATAGCGAGCAAGCTCTGAGCTAAAAGATCTGCCTTCAATCAACTTTTCTCTGATAGCAGCAACAATTTCTTCCACTGGAACGCATTGTATCGCCTCTTCTGATAACTTCATTGCAGAAGTAAGTGGCAAGCCTCCCTCAAGCAAGGTACAAAGAGTTCTACCAAATCGGGAAAGTGCTGTACGAACGACAAACGAGGAAAAAAAGGGTAATTTTAAAAGCAGCCGCTGCAGCTGTCCTTTCTTTTCACGCGATCGAAACTGAAAAAACACCCATACGACACCAGAAGCTACAAAAAGCAAAAGAAGCGGCCCCCAACTACGTAGAAAGGCGCTCGTGTCAAGCACAAAACGAGTAAACGCAGGCACTTCTCTATCCTCAAATAGCACCGCGAGTGATGGAATCACAAAGGCGACTAAAATGATGACAGCAACACATAAAAGTGCCGCCAAAAAAAAGGGGTAGGTAAGTGATGATAAAAGCTGCTTTCTTACCTTTTGTTGATGTCCTAAAAGCTGCGTGAGGCGAGCAAGAGTAAGTTCTAAGTTTCCAACCGCTTCGCCAGCTGCAATCATGGATCTATAGAGAGGAGAAAAACAGTCGGGAAAATCTTGCATAGCCCTCGATAATGAATGTCCCGTTTTAATCCTCTCAGCAAGCCCTAAAATAATGGGATGAAACGGCTCTGTCCTCGATTGTTCTTCGAGTGCTAGCAAACACTCAAAAACAGGGATTTGCGCTGATATGAGCTGACTGAGCTGGGCAGTGAATACGACTAAGCTGTCTTTTGAAAGCTGACTTTCTGAAGAGACCTTACTATCTTGCTTGAGAGAAGTAAGCAAGAGCTGCAGCTCTCTGATTTTTTCTTTTGCCTCACCTATGTGAGATGCTTCTATCGATCCTTTGACCTTCTTTCCATCTTTGGCATATGCGGAGTAGCGAAAGAGAGCCATAATGAATTACCTCATCTCCATTTCTTCTTCAGCACGCGTCACGCGCCATACTTCTTCAATTGTAGTAATACCTTGCAGCACAAGCTGCTTACCATGATCACGGAGTGTCATCATCCCTTGCTCTTGAGCCACTCGCTTAATTTCTGTAGCTTCTGGACTTTTTAAGATCTGCTTTTTAACCCCACTCGTAACCGCCATATGCTCATAGACGCCGTGCCTTCCCAAATACCCAGAGTGTAGGCAACGCGCGCATCCTTTTCCTCTATAAAGATGTCCTCTTGGTATATCCTTGAGTTGCAATTTGATATTTTCTAGCTCAGCAACTGTTGGAGTGTATGATTCTTTACAATCTGGACAAATCTGTCTTACAAGACGCTGAGCCATCACCCCAATCATGCATGATGAAATTAAATATGGCTCTATACCCATATCTACAAGTCGTACTACGGCAGATGGAGCATCGTTCGTATGAAGAGTACTTAATACTAAGTGCCCTGTAAGTGATGCCTGGATTGCAATTTCTGCTGTTTCTTTGTCGCGTATTTCACCAATCATTATAATATCTGGGTCTTGCCGCAGAATATGGCGCAAGCCTGCTGCAAATGAAAGACCTATTTTTGGATGTACTCCAATTTGTGCAATGCCCTTTAAACGATATTCTACCGGATCTTCAATAGTCATAATGTTGGTGTGCTCATTTTTGAGCTCCGAGAGAGCGCTATATAATGTCGTCGTTTTCCCGCTTCCAGTAGGGCCTGTTACCAAAATAATCCCTTCTGGGATTTGAATTTCTTTTCTGAAAATCTGCAAAGTCGCATCTGGCATCCCTATCTTATCGAGCCCGAGTACAATATTTCCCTTATCGAGAATACGCAGTACAATGCGCTCACCAGTTACAGTCGGCAAGGTGCTCACACGAAAATCGATTTCCTTACCCCCAACGCGCATCTTAATTCTTCCGTCTTGAGGCAAGCGCTTTTCAGCGATATCCATTTTTGCCATCACCTTCAGGCGAGTGAGAAGCTGAGATTGAATTTCCGGTGCTGGAGTCAATCTATTTTGTAAAACTCCATCAATGCGGTAACGGATAACCAAGGCGCTCTCCTGAGGCTCAAAGTGAATATCTGAAGAGCCCTGTTGTATCGCTTCGAGAATTGAAAAATTAATCAACCGAACCGCTGGAGGCAAGTCTGCAGAGTCATCGAGCAAATCATAGATCTCGCCACCTGCTGAAAATTCATCTTCATTTTCCTTTTTCATATGAGCCATCAGCTCTTCTGCAGCTTCTTCATCCTGATGATAGTAGTCATGAATCGCTGCAATGATTGTCTGGCGAGGGACATAGATGATTTCTATAGGACTTTTAAATCGAAAACGAAGTTCTTCAATGGCGTCGTAGTTATACAAATCGCTCATGGCAACAACGACATGATTTGCCTCCTGAGCCACGGGGAGGACTACATGTTTTTTTACAAATGCGTATGGAAGCTTCTTAGACAAACTTCGATCTATTTGAAAAGAGGCTAAGGTATCGAACGATCGAATATGCAGCTTGCTTGCCATCAACTTCATATCATTTTCTGAAACTGGTGGAGATGATGAAGGAGCCTTCACAGCTACAGACTTCGCTTTCAATCGAAAGCTCTTTTTAAAAAACGACTGTATCATTTCAAAAAAAGAGTGTTTAGAAGATGAGGTGGGTACTTTTTTCATTATACTCCCGACGTCAAAAGCTTCATCGACTTGTAAAAAAGCTGATTTCTCTCATCATCTTTTGCTGACTCTACCTCTTGAAGAAATTCAGGAATGTCTCCGGGCCTCTTCTTCAAATCCTTCAAGCGAAGTGCATGAAACTCTTCTTTCGGATCAGGCACTATCCTCGGTGTTATAAAAATAAACATCTCTGTTGTTCCTTCAGATAATGCCGTTGTGCTGAAAAGCTTGCCTAGCCCTGGAATTTCCCCCAAAAATGGAACGCTATCTCTGTCATTTTGAGACTGTTTACGTCTGAGACCGCCAATAATTACAGTCTCGCCGTCAGCTATTCGAATTTCATTTTTAATATTCCTTCTCGCTACTACCGGCCTGCTATCTGCACTTGGCTTTATCGTATCGAAATTCACATCTGTTTCCAGCGTGATAAATTTTACTTCATCTTCCGCGTCATCATTTTCCGATTTTGCATGCACTGTAGGAGTCACCTGGATGATAATTCCATACTGAGCTCTTGGAAACGAATCTTTGAGTCTTGTGGTATTCGTGGTGTCCACTTCAACCACTCCCGTATTAATAGAAATTTCATCAACAAGCGCAATTTTTGCTGGAGTCTGGTTGACAGTGGTTACAGATGGATTGGCATTGATGTGAATCCCTGACTGCGAAAGTAAAAATTTATAGGAGAGATCATACTTCGGAAATCCTTTTTGTTTTCCTCTTGCCATAGAAAATTGCAATATCCCTCTATTCGCCACCGTATCTCCTGTGATGTCATTCCACAACAGACGCGTTGTATGATGAGGCTGAGTCACTGCATCTGCTAATTTAAGTAAATTTAAACCAAATTGATCAGAGTCTGTGATACTTTTTTCCACTAAAAGAACATCTATTTGGATCATTTTTTTAGGGACATCTAATTTCTTCAAAAGCTCTTTTAGTTTTGGCAATAAATAGCTTTCTACAATCATAACAATCGCATTTGTTTTCTGATCTACGATGAAGTTTTCATGAACTACATCATGCTTTTTCTTCGTATGGTCTGTTACAATAAGAGGGGATGGGGATACGACAAGCGGTGCATTATCAAGTGTATATGAAGGAGACCGATCTGCTGAAACTGTTGGCGATGCATCTGCAACTGCTTTTTCTCTTGCTGCGTGTGCTGATCCGCCATCTTTCGACATCACCTGAGTAAGCTTCATATATACCTGACTCAACACCTTCGCCAACTCATCAGCATCAGAGTGCTTACACGCATACCACTGAATGGTTTTTTCTTGAACCTGACCTATTTTACTTTCAATATCTTGAATAATTTCACTTGCCTTCTCAATTTGCTCTCTCTTACCGATCAAAAAAAGAGAATTGCCTGGATATTTGAGGGGCATAACTCGAAAATTAGTGCCACCTTCCTGTGATGGTGAATATGGCATCTTCATATCTTGCCCCGAAGGCATTGCGGTTGAAATTGTGCCTCCATCGCCTCCAAAAAGCGCCACCAATATTTTTATCATTTCTTCACTGTGCGCCTTCTGGAGCGCTACTAGGCGCCACTCTTGTGCTTGTTGAGGAGCTGCGATGAAGTCATAAACCTTCAATAATTCAAATATTTCTTTTACCAACCCAACTGCGATGAGGTTTCCGCCTACAATCTGTAAAGTCACCTGTTCTTGAGGGATAAATCTTTCAAGAAATTGATAGGTTCTCTTCATTTCATGCGGGCGCGGGGTAAAGACAAATGCAATTTTTGCATCATAAGGAAGCAATTCTATATCTGATCTTTTGTCTGTAATGATCGCAAGGCCCGTCTGATTTAACCGAAGAAAGTAAAGCTGCTTTAAAAAAGGACTCAGCTGCTTAATCCCCACACCATATGAAGAGAGGGTCAGTTCTAAAATTTCTTGCCACGATGTTCGTGGGATAGAAAGCTCAGAGCTAACATGCACACGCAGTGATGCAATCTCTGGAGGGATGAGGTAGATACAATCAGTGCTCCCATAATCGACGACAAGTTGTCCGACTGTAGTGTCTGGTTGATGCCATAGTGCTTCATCTTCTTTTGAAATCATCTCTTGCGAGACATCTCGCCACTCTCTTTCAAGTCTATCAAGCTCTCGCTTCGCCTTTTTTATTATAGTGGCATGCTGTTTTACATTTGCATCAGTGTCATCCGAGCGATGAAGATAGAGATCATTCGCCTCTACATATAACTGAAGAAGTTCTTTTCTTTTTTCTTTCAGTTTTTTGGCTATCGTCTCTAGAGAAAGATCTGTCATTTTTTCAGGAGCTTCACTCTCTGTTAGCCTGGCTTTTTTTTCAGAAATAGAAATAGCTTGTATCGGCTGTACAGCTATGAGAAAAAGAAATAGACTGCATACATATCGAATTATGGCGAAATTACATATATTCAAATTCATCTTCCGAATCCTCTTCTTCATCAAACTCATCGTCCTCATCATTTCCTTCTTCATCTTTTGCATCGAGAGGAGAATGTTTTTCTTGCTGTTCTGTGGGCGTTATTTTTTTTGTTATCTCTTGCGCTTTTTGATTCGCTGGAGGCTGCATGGTAATTCGAATCGATTGCGATTGAGCATGTGATGGCGAAAAAACATGAGCTTTCAAATAGGCTCCCTGCTGATCTCTCTCCATTCCTTCTAGGACCACCATCTCTACTTTTAAGGCCCCTTGAATATACTCATCTATCTCTTCTTCCGTCTCAATAATTTCAAATTTATTTTGATCAAAAATGATCCAATCATCTGCATGCACAAGAGTTCTTTTTCCCCTTATCGAGACAAGCCAACTCGTTTTTGAGCGTGCCCCCATAAGCTTGATATCGAGCGACTGCACAGTCATAGCAGGCTCTTGTGTCTTTGTCACCTCTTGATTAATTCTTCTTTTTCCCTCTTCATCCCACAAATCAAATACTATTTTTTTCTCTTCGATTTTTCGAACAACAAGTAAAGGCTTTCCTTGCGTGGCAATACCCAATGGAAGATTTACCCATTTCCCATTCTCATATGAGAGTGTATCACCCTCTGAGATAAAACACGCATATTCACTTGCCTCCTTGTCAAACTGCAATCGCTCCTTGTTTTGTGTAAACCGATATTCATCGCCGCCATACATCTGCAAAAACAGATCTTGCCCACACCATTTTACTTTTTGCCTCATCAAATAACCATGATCTACGGTTTCATTACCTATCTTCCATGATGACGCTATAGGCATAATAGGCGGTATTGGCTGCTCTCTTAAAACAAAGTGCGCATTCTCCTGAGGCTCTTGAATTATTTTGCCATCTTTATTTCTCATACAAAAATGCACATGCAAGACATCTTGGCTACTTTCAGCGCCGCCTCTTTGAGACTCAACACGTTCATTTTGTACAGTTGCTGTAAACCAGGCATTTGTTGGCTGGTTATTTGCACTAAAAGACCACTTTACGGCCCCATTTTTACGCTGAAACTCGAGATAAATCTTTTCCTCAGGGAAAACAACGACAGGAGTACCCTCACCTCGGATACTCATTAATACAGCAAGCCGCTCTTTCATATTGTCGGGTCGCAAATTTTTACCAAAAAATAGCAAGCAAGAGCGCAAATCTGCGAGTTTTCCCTCGCTTTTACCCGTTGCCAATGCCAAAAACGGCCCTGTAATAGCATCATATTGATCTTGTGAGCGCCTAAGGCTACCGGATGGAAGCAAAGACTGTGGCTCTTGGATGACTCCAGAAGGAGTCTCATCTGTTGTGGTAGCATCCGGCAAAAAGGTTGCGCCAGCTGCTCCTATCGTCAGGATGAATAAGAGTATATTGATGTTTCGCAAGAGCGAAGGTCCCACTTCCATATAAAAAAAATAGTTATACTTTGACAAATCTGAAAAAAAAATGTATCAGAATAAAGTAAATATGACCACACCCAAATAAGGGCTTTGAGATGAAGCTAATTTGGGTTATAGCAAAAGGAGAGCTACCTATGTCATCACCTGAACCAAAAAAAGACCCATCTATGAACAATTTAATGGCCTTTATCCAAAACAATAAGTGGGATGCTATTGCCTATCTTATGCTCTTCGTAGGCCTCATCTACTCTATTTTTGATCGATTTATGGGAGGAATCGTAGTAGGATGCATCCTCGGCATCTACTTTTCTCGTGAGGCCAAGGAAAAATGCACAGCTTTCAAGGAGTATCTTGCAGAAGAAGGCATTTTTAGAGGCTTTGTTATTGTAGCAGCTGGTATTGCACTTCTGATTGCTTCACCAGGGCTTTGTATCGGAGTTGCCTTTGGAGCATTTGTGCGCCCCTTGTTCGGCAATATGATATCAGGACCCTTTGATGATAAGTCATCGGATGAATAGCATGCTATTTTTTAGGAGACATGAATGGAGCCGGTAGACAAACTCAATAGACTTCTGGACTCATGGACAGATGTTACAAATGATGTTGCAAAGTCAGCTCGGTCGGTAAAGAAAATGACCCCTCTCTCAGAGAGTATTCTTTTAAAGAAAGAAGAAGATGGCACATTTTCATTTGCTGACAAGATGGCTGTCCGTAAAAATCTACCCGCTCGTATGAAGTTGCTGCGCGAGAAAAAAATGTATACGTTCTCGAAAAACATAACTACCTTAAAAAGCTCATTCACAGAATTAATAGGGAACCTGAAGCCAGCCGATTTAAAAGATGGTGCTTTAAGTAATAAAATTAAAAACTTCGTTATATCGTATAATAATTTTCTCGAAAAGGCAGCGCAAAAAAAAGCTCACTCCGAAATTCGGTTTGCTAGAATAAGAAAATTTTTCAACACAACTAGCTACAGAAAAGCACTCAATGAAAAAATAGCTACATTTTTGAAGCAGCAGATTGATCTCAAACAAGTTGAGTCAATATTAAACAGAAATAAAGATAATTCTGAAATTGCGAAGATACAGGAATTCAGAGAAAAAATAGCTGCAATAACTCCTTATGATGAATCAGATGAGAATTTTAAGAAAATACTCATTCAGCATATAGACCAAACATTACAAAACACAACAATTCAACCAATGCTTTCTCAAGTGAAAAAAGAGCTTAAACAAATTATTTTAAATGAATGTGCATCCAAAACCCATCCTGAAATATGGACACTACTCGTTAAAGAAAAAAGAGCGATGTACAAAATAATATATGATCTTAACCTGACAACCTCTGACACGAAACATTTGGAAAAAATGCTGTGTGAGAAAGTAAAATTTCTCTGGCCTAAGCATGAATTGGAATTGGAATCATTCTTGCGTAATGTACCGGGATTATCAAAAGAACTTTTATCAACACTTTCACGGGAAGCTATGAATGAAAAGAACTTTTCTATTGCTATTAGAGACTGCATAACTAAGATGACATCGCCTGATTTGAAAATTATAGTATTAGCTTTGAAGCAATCAAAAAATAAAGACTTACAGGAATATTTTTTTAAATGGGTACAAAAGAATTGGAAATCAAAATGTACCTCTTCTATCTGGATACCGAACACAAAGGTGAGAACGCAATTTTACGAAAAAATTTGTGATTGCACATCGATCGATGATTTACTCAAAAATTCTACCCTCCATGAAGCTAGTCAGGCTCCCTCTAAATAGCGAAACTGAATGCTCTTAATCTTTCCCGACTGGTACAATATGCCCTAAAAATACAAACCTATGTCCCTGCTCGCAGAACATGTAATTGCCAGTGAATCACTGCGTCTCTGGTTTTTAACCCATAGACGCTCTTTACCCTGGCGTATAGATAAAACTCCCTATTCTGTTCTTGTATCTGAAGTCATGCTACAGCAGACACAGGTTTCGCGTGTGATACACTTTTATGAACGTTGGATGACACGGTTTCCAACCCTACAATCTCTGGCAGAAGCTCATCTCGATGAAGTATATAAAGTCTGGGAAGGGCTGGGATATTATTCAAGAGCTCGCTCTCTACACGCTATGGCTCAGACATTTCTGAGAGACCACCAAGGTAATATTCCAAATAATAGAGCCGTCCTGCTTGCTATAAAAGGGCTAGGCCCTTACACAACACATGCGCTACTGGCCTTTGCATTTGAGCAAAATATTGCGGCTGTAGATGCGAATGTTGTTCGAGTGATTGCTCGCTACTTTGCCATACTAGACGATATCTCAAAGCCCAAAACTCGTACTCTCATTCAAGAACACGCAGATAGCCTGATCCCGACATCAAGAGGCTTTGAGATAGCAGAAGCTCTGATAGAGCTTGGCGCTACAGTGTGTCTGCCAAAAAATCCCCTCTGCTCCTCTTGTCCTTTACAAAATAGCTGCAGAGCGCATCACACACAACACACACACCTTCTTCCTTTTGGCAAGAAAAAGATTCTGTATGAAAAACTATTTCGTGATGTAGCCATCATTATTGCGGGAGATACACTCCTATTGAAAAGAGTAGCCTCTGGTAAAATCATGGCAGGGCTCTATGAGTTTCCCTATTTTGAATCACAGCCAGATGGATTTTCCGCAGATGTTGCAGTAAGGCATATTGAAGAGACTTTGCAACTTGCTGTCACGCATACGCACTCACTTCCCAGCATTCCACAGTCATTTACTAAATATCGCGTGAGCCTCTATCCAAAAATATTCGTGGCTAGTCGAAAAGAAATAGATAACTTTGAGTGGCATCCTTTCGAAATACTCTCAGAGCTGCCATTTTCATCAGCTCACAAGCGACTTCTATCCTTGATCACATCAAGATCTCGAAGTTTCAAATATTTGTAATAAGCAGTAATGCCGTTATACAAAGAAATTTCAAGGCCTTCACTCCCAAGCATGATGCCTCGTTTCAATATATAGCTTTTAAAACATGCCGCTAGCCCATGCCCGATCGCCTGCAGAAAAGAACCCTTTTTCCTACCTTGGTTTTGCTGTGCAAACAAAGTGCTATAACTCTGCATTTTTCTTAAAAAATCATCGATTGTATGATATGGATAATGCAGCAGTGGAGCACGCAATTTTCGCAAAGTACACTGATTCAGTATCACTTTTTCATGAACTAAATCATCACTAAAAGAAGTGCTCCTTCTATTATAGAGGCGAACTACGCGATCTGGATACCACCCGCAGCCGGTAATCCACTTTCCTCGATAAAAATTATTCCTAGCGATTGAGTAGACCGCTGAGCCTCTGAGTTGAAGCGCTGCAATTTCCTCTACAAGGTCCTGAGTCATCACTTCATCACTATCAATCGAGAGAATCCAGTCATGTCTTGCCTGCTCAGTTGCTCTATTGTGTGTTGGACCAAATCCAATGAATTCACCGCGGGATATTTTCACATTTGGATACTGCTCGGCAATAATGAGCGTATCATCATGCGATCCTGTATCATACACAACTACTTCATCAAATCGCTGTAATGAGTCGAGTACTTTTTGTATATGTAAGGAGCTATTTTTTGTAAGAATTGTAACGCTTATTTTGATGCTTGCTACACTATTATTTTTGTATTTATCTGTCATATTTACACGTGTTTTGTCTCGTGCTCACAAGAGAGCGTATTGTGAATATCATCTGGAAGAAATACCGTAAACCGCGATCCCTCTCCAACTGTTGACTCAACCGCTATAGTCCCAAAATGTTTTTGAATAATGGTCTCTACAATAGAAAGTCCAAGCCCAGATCCACCTAGCTTTTTTGATTGCGTTTTGTTCACTGTGTAGAATCTTTGGAAAATATGCTCCAAATCTTGCTTTGGTATACCGATTCCTCTATCTTGAATAGTGATCTCTACTCCGCGCGCTTTTTTCGTAAGAAAAATATCAATCTCAGGCGTTTCTTTTGAGTATTTTGCGGCATTATCAAGCAAATTAAAGAATGCTACTTCTAACAACTCCGGTTCTACATCTAAATAATACTGGATACTGACATCAGAGTGGATGGTAACACGCGCTTCTGGATATATGGCCAACAGCGAATTTTTACAAGCTGCGATAAGTTCATGCATATCGCAATGTTGAAGCTTAAACGTCGGCAATTTTTCGATATCTGCGAGCGTAAGTAAATTCTTAATTGTTTTTGTCATGCGCCTACAATTTCTGACAATTTTTTCGGTAATATCTCGCACTGTATCTATTGCAAGATGGGGATTTTCATGGAGAGTCTCGGCAAAGCCTCGTATAATAGTAATCGGCGTTTTTAGCTCATGAGATGCATTTGCAATAAAGTCTTTTCTCATCTCAATAAGCTTATACTGGGTAGTCATATCATGAAGAACAAGGAGTGCTCCACCATTTTTCAGTGGTGTCGTCACAACATTCAAATACATTTTTGTATGATTCAGAGTAATATCGATAATTTCGTTTACGACCTTTTCTGTTTCCTTTGCTTTTTTCAAAAAAGCAGTGCACCTCGGGTGATCTAATTCAGGAAAACTTTGCCCCACAGAACGAGGACTCAAACGCAATAATCTTTGAGCATTATGATTCGCATAGATAATACACATATTGCTATCTACTGCAAGAACCCCCTCTGCGAGCGTTTGTAAAAGCGCTTCTTTTTCATTATGTTCATGCGTCAAGGTATCTATTTGATGGCTAATTTTCCTAGAAAGCGAATTTAAAGTATCTGCTAGCTGCGAGAATTCATCTTTCAAATACGTTTTGAGATGGATTTCGGGAATTGTCGTTGATTTACCCTGTTGATATGGAAGTATCGCTAACAGTATCTGCTTAATCGGTGTTGTAAAATGATAAAAAATAAGTGCCGTCATTACACTAAAAAGAATTAAGATCGCAGAAGAAAAGAAGATAAATCCATATTCAAAGTTATTTCTCAGCTCTTGAATGTAGTATTGTGGGAAAGAGAGGAGGATAATATAAGACTTACCGTGAAAATCAAATTTTTTTGCTATATTCACGAGCGTTTGCTCAAGAGCAGAAGAGTATTTTTCAGAATAACCCACCTCTCCTCGCAATGCCTCTTCTACCTCAGGATGTGTGATAAATTGAAAAGGGAAAAGTGTCGAACCAAACAGATGTTTTGTATGAGAATCATAAATCAGCTGCAATTTGTCATTGATGATTCCTATTCTAAAAAAAAGCCTCGATTTTTGATATTTCATGATTCTGGAAATTGCAGCTTCGTCATCTGCTTGTTGAATAGTAGAGACAAGAGCATCTGCCGCCTCTTCCATAGACTGGACTACAATTTTTTGCACAGATTGTGTGATAATCGGGAAGATAGAACTTAAAAATATAACAAGAAGCAGTGCGTAACTTGCTATAATTTTCAGGCGAAATGTTTTCATGTATCTGCTACATACAACACAAATTTAAAATCTGACACCGAATCCAATACCAGCTTTCAAACCACCAACCTCTAAGTGGTGATCGAAATGGACTCTCTGCAGGAGATAGTCTACAAAAAAGTCGATAAAAATTTCTTCTGAAATATAGCATCTTACTCCCGATTTCACCATCAGGCCGATCAAATATTTAGATTTACGCTGTCTGACACAGCAGGACTTGTTATGAAGCGTAATTTTCCCAAGAGATGGCCCAAAACCAAGATACGCGTCCATACAATCTAAAAAGGGATATGCCCACTTAAGCCCAAAACTGATCTGTCGCAGGCGAACTCTTGTTCTACAGCAACCACCTACATGTCTCTGTTTTGTAAGCCAGTCAAAATTGACCCACCCACTATATGGACCCTCTATATCCCTCGATATCTCTATTTGGAAATCTGAAATTCGGTGCCCATATATTTCGCGAAACCTCTTAGACACCGGGAAAAATGAGCTCCATCTCATTTGCATGAGTGTCGAGCGATGAGCAACTGAGGATGCAGCAACAAGTGTTTCCGGATGCTCCAGAAAGGCAATCTCGCTCTCTTCCATCTCTAGCACTTGAAAGGGCTCTATACAACTTATTCGCTCAACAGCGATAAAGCTCTTCTCAAGACAGACTACTGCCCCTATACTATTGACTCTTTCTACGGCAATAAGACTTATTTCACAAGCAGGTGACCAGTGATTGACTCTTTCTACAGCGACAAGATTTGTTTCACAAGCAGGTGGCCATTGCCTGCTTACCTCCACGACAAGTACTCTCTTTACATCTTGTTCGCTCTCTTTTTCAGAAAACGAGGTCATCAATTGGTTTTGTTTTTCCAGTTGAGAACAGTGAAGCAAAGGTAGCTCATCCTGCCGCTGACTTATACCCACATCTTTTGTTTGCACACTCAGCGCACGGGACATGCAAGTGGTAAGAAGTATGAATCCACACACAACTCGTTTAATCATGTTCAATCCTTACTGGTACATGCTCACTTTCTGAATGAGCGCTGTTTACAGCCGCTATTTTATATCCATGCCATGACTTATGAGATTTGAGACATTTTTCATACCTCAAAGATTCACCTACTCGGATAGTCGCCACTCTTTTACCATGCTTGTAAATGCGATATGCTACAATGTTTGGCGAGCTGCCTGCCGCCCAGTGAATTTTGAGTCGATAGTCGGTCGTGTTTAAAAACTTGCAGCCTTTCACTACTCCTTTACACTTTCTTGGAGGCGGAATCGGTGTCACAACAATGGTTACAGTAGCGGTTGACGTATTGCCTGATCCATCAATAAGGGTATAGGTAAAAGTATCTGTTCCGATAAATCCAGGCGCGGGAGTGTATACATACTGTCCATTTGCTTGCATGACAATCGTACCACCTTGTGTAGATGTATGGTCATATGACAGCACTGTTAATTGACTCCCTACATCATTTGCAAGAACTGAAGAGCCCTGGAGTGGGATATCCTGCTCTACAGTTGCCTGATCATTATTAGCAACAGGAGTCACCATAATTGTTACTGTGCCTACAACCATTTGATCTGAGCTGTCCTTCGCTGTATAGGTAAAGGTATCTGGACCTGAAAAATTAGGAGGAGGTGTATAGACATAGGTGCCATCGGGCTGCATCACCACCGTACCACCATGCGTGGTTACACTGTCATATGTGGCAACCGTCAAATTTGAACCATCATCATTCGCAAGTATACTTACTTGCTGGACAAGTGGAGTATTTGCTGGAGTAGTCCCTGTATCATTTACCACTGTCGGCGCTACAGTGATTGTCACTGTAGCAGTACTTGTAGATCCAATTCCATCTACAATCGTATACGTAAAAGTATCGGGTCCTGAAAACTGGGTGGGCGGCGTGTACGTATAGGTACCAGTAGAGGAATTCATGACAACACTTCCCCCATTTGTTGAGGTGGGGTCATACGATTGAATCGACATGCTGCTGCCATGGTCGTTTGAGAAGACCGTAGATCCATTTAAAGGAGTGTCTGCTTGGGTTATTCCTGTGTCATTTGCCGCTACAGGAAGCACCGTAATAGTCACTGTCGCGCTTGTTGTCCTGCTGGTATTATCGGTCGCTGTATAGGTAAAGGTGTCATACCCAGAAAAATCTACTGGAGGCGTGTAGACATAGGTGCCATCTGGCTGCATGACAACAGAACCCCCTTGTGTAGATGTATGGTCATATGAAGTAACTGCCAAACTAGAGCCTACATCATTACTTAAAACACTTGTATTTTGGTGCAGCGCTACATTCACTGGAGTAGTTCCTGTATCATTTGCAGCATATGGAGCTATTGCAATCGTAACCGTTGCCGTGCTTGTATGATTCGCCTGATCTATAATTGTATAAGTAAAGGTATCTTGACCCGAAAAATTGGGAGGAGGAGTATATGTGTATGTTCCTGTAGACGTGTTCATCACAATCGTTCCACCTTGAGTTCCTGTGTGATCATATGCTAGAACAGAAAGCGATGTTCCATAATCATTCGAAAATACCGTAGATCCATTCAAAGAAGTATTTACAGATGTAATCCCTGAGTCATTATTAGCAATAGGAAGCACTGTAATAGTGACCGTTGCTGTCGTTGTATGATTTGCGGCATCAGTAGCTGTATAGGTAAATGTATCGACTCCAGAAAAATGAAGCGGCGGGGTGTAGACATAGGTACCATCTGGCTGCATGACAATAGTTCCGCCCTGCGTGGAGGTATGAGCATATGATGTAATCGTCAATCCAGTTCCTTCGTCATTGATTAATGTACTGATAGTTTGATGCAGAGCTACGTCAGCTTGAGTGGTCGCCGTATCATTTGCAGCAACTGGCGTGACCGTTATTATCACAGTTGCTGTGCTTGTATTCCCAGTAGAATCAACGATTGTATATGTGAAGGTGTCTGCTCCGGAAAAATGAAGTGGTGGTGTATAGACATAGGTACCATCTGACTGCATGACAACAGTGCCACCTTGTGTAGACGCATGATCATACGAAGTGACTGTCAAGCTAGAACCAAGATCATTACTTAAAACGCTTGTATTTTGATTCAATGCCACATTCACAGGAGTAGTCCCTGTATCATTCACAGCAAGCGGGGCTACAGAAATCACAACCGTTGCTGTGCCTGTATTATTCGCTGCATCTATAATCGTATAGATAAAGGTATCTTGACCCGAAAAATTGGCAGGGGGAGTATATGTGTATGTTCCTGTAGATGTGTTCATCACAATCGTTCCACCTTGTGTAGACGTATGATCATATGATGTAATAGAAAGTGATGACCCATGGTCATTAGAGAAGACAGTCGCTCCATTCAAAGCAGTATTTACAGATGTGCTCCCCGAATCATTATTAGCAACAGGAAGCACTGTAATGGTAACAGTTGCTGAAGTAGTCTGCCCAGATGAGTCGGTATCGGTGTACTGAAACGTATCGATACCCGAAAAATCTGGAGGCGGCATATAGGTATAGGTTCCATTTGTATTTACAGCGACATTACCGCCTTGTGCTGATACATTTTGAAAACTCGTCACAGTGAGCGTGCTACCAGTATCATTCACAAGAATACTTGATCCTATAAGACTTGTATTTGCATACGTTATTGCTGTGTCATTAATAGCAAGTGGATGAACAGTAATTGTCACAGTAGCGGAGGTAGACGACCCAAATGTATCGGTAGCGGTATATTGGAAGGTGTCTGTCCCTGAAAAATTCAATGGAGGGGTATAGACATAGGTGCCGTTTGACTGCATCACAACAGTACCTGTTTGGGTAGAAATGTTTTGATATGAGGTAACGGCGAGAGCTGTTCCAATGTCATTTGTTAGCACACTGCTATTTTGGTGTAACACAACATTCGTAGTGGTGCTAGCTGAATCATTCACCGCTGTTGGTAATACAGTGATTGTTACAGTAGCTGTACTTTGTGATCCAAACTCATCCTGTTCTGTATAGGTAAACGTATCTTGTCCTGAAAACCCATTTGGAGGGGTATAGACATAGGTGCCGTTCAGCATATTCATGGTAACCGTACCACCTTGCGTTGATGTGTGGTCATAGGAGACAAGCGTCAATCCAGATCCTACATCGTTCGTAAAGACAGTGGAGCCATTTAATACAGTATTGCTCGGCGTAGTACCAGTGTCATTATGCGCTACTGGGAGCACTGTAATAGTAACAATAGTTGATGTCGTAGAGCCGAATGAGTCAGTCGCTGTGTAGGCAAATGTGTCTTGACCTGAAAATCCATTTGGTGGCGTGTAGACGTAGGTACCATTCGATTGCACAACAACAGTGCCCCCCTCAGAAGAGGTTGATTGATAGGAAGTGACCGTTAATCCAGTCCCAGCATCATTACTTAAAACACTTGTAGCCTGATTAAGTGTTGTATTAGCAGCTACTATCGCACTATCTGCTTGAGCAAGAGGCAGAACTGTAATCGTCACTGTTGCTGTATCGGTTTGATTCACAGCATCGGTAACAGTATAGGTAAATGTATCTTGCCCAGAAAACCCACTTGGAGGCGTGTACACATAGGTCCCATCTGGCTGCATGACTACAGATCCGGACTGTGTAGTCGTATGATCATATGAAGTAACGGTCAAACTAGTTCCAGTGTCATTTACTAATACTGTTGTACCGTTTAAGACTACATTCACGGTTGTAGTTCCAGTATCGTCCTGCGCCACAGGAGGTAGAATCCCAGAAGCGGCAACAGTAACCGGATTCGTCATGCTCTGTAACGATATTGAATCTCCTCCTATAAAGGGAACAAAGCTATAATCTATAGTGGCCGCATTTATATATTCATCCGGTGGATTCGCAGCGGTTATTTCCGCTTGAAAGACAACTGTAATTGTTTGATTGACAGCAAGCGATCCTAAAGAGACTCCTGATGTCAGATTTGGATTTACAACAGGTACACCATTTACTGTAAATGACCCATTCACATAGGTTAATCCTGAGGGCAAAACATCCTTAAACACAAGAGATGAGGCTGTAGCTTCGCCTGTATTTGTAAATGTCATTGTATACGTAATCACATCACCAAGAGTCCCAACTGTAATATCAGCGCTTTTCGTCGCCTCGATCAATGGAGCACTCACCTGAAGCTGAAGACCTAGGCAGTTAATCGTATACACATCTCCAGTTGTCGTCCCTTGGGCATACACAGTCGTTTGACCATTTACGATCTTCGATCCGAGATCTACACTCGTAATATCGTAGCCCTGACGAGCACCAGAGACTCCAGTTCCTGCGCTTGCATTGGAGTTGGTAGTACCAAAGCTGCCGCGCGTATCTAATACTGAAGAGCCCGTAGCCACTAATTTTCCAGTTTGTACATCGGTAGTAAGGGGCAATAAGGAGTTGATTTGAGAAGCAAAAAAGTTACTACTTGGGTTATTACTTCCCGATACAGCATCTGCTGGAAAGCTCAAAGAAGAGGTTCCCCCGACTAAAAAGTGATCTCCAACAATCTGAGCATCTCCTTCAAGACAGCTTACAAATAGCCGGCTTGTAAAAGTTCCATTATCAGGAGCATGAATACCGTTGACGCTAGCAGCAGCAGCTCCGGAGGCCTCACAGCCCACAAAGAGCGTAAGACTACTTGTGAGCATATTTGGATTCGCATATGCGACAGCAAGTGTCCATCCAGCGCAATTTAAATTATTCTCATCAGCTTCAACAGTAGCAGGAACCCCACCAGTTGTATATGTCCCAGCCGTCGTCACTAATGATGTCACATCAGCGCTTCTTACATAAAAGCCATTACTTCCAGAATTGACTCGAGACTGAGCAGTGCTTGGATTAGGCGTGATCGTATGAGAGACGCTGTCTGGAGTGATAAAGGTGATAGGTGTATTTAAAACAGAGCCTGAAATAGCAGAGTCAAAGCCATAACTACCAGACCAAACCAACTCTGCATGCAATATGGTACTTCCAACAGGAAGATCTAAGACTGCAGTTGACCTATTTAACGTCCAATTAAGAGTAGTCCCTGGAGGGTAACTATTTACCTGAAGGCCTGTATTTGTTGTTATAAAGGCTCCGATAGATCCGCTTATCCCTGGATTATTTTGGTTATTTGTTTTGTTCAGACCAAGTGTATTTCCAGTAAAGGTAATCCCTCCATTAGTAGTCGTTTGATACACTTGTTGATATGTAGCTTCTAATCCTCCATGGCATATACACAATGAAAGTAAAATAAAAATGAGAGTTGAATAGACCATGCGATAGAGAAATTGCGAACACCTAAAAGAGAGAAAATCTGTATTCATATATACTCTTATCAAAAGGCCTATTTCGAAAAATATCTACTGCAATTTCTCACCATATCAACAGCACATACGCAGGTCAATAATATTTTTTATTATAGCACGGACAACAGGCATCAATCGATCCGAGATGGGATAAGCGTCTTATCTTTAATCATCCACTGCCTCATAGCTCGCGGATGAGCAAGCGTGACCGTCTTCAAACCATCACTATGCGGCTTCTGGCCCTTCTCTAGCTGCTTGAGCTGTCCGATGCGGCGGCCACGCCCCATCATTTTCATGATTGGCTTACTGAGACCTCTTATCATTTTCTTCTTGATTTTTGATTGCTGCACCTTTGATGAGATGAGCTCCTCAACATCTACTTTTTCACGAAGTCCCTTTACAGATACTCCCGCTTCTTTGAGTAGCTGAATGGAAAAGTCAGTGCAGTTATTCCCTAGCACACTATATTCTAATGATTGCTTATATTCCTTGGATTCCACCTGCTTTTTTATATTATGAAAGACCTCCTCACTGATAGACATAGATCGCGCCTGATACAACACCCGAGGAAGAAATTCTTGTCGATCTGGACATTTGATAATGCCTTTTGTTGTTGCTAGCATATTTTTCTTGCTCTGCACGAGAACATCTTCTGGGTAAAGACCAAAACTATACACCTCACCCGATGGTGTTTTGAGACGAATCCATGTATGATCCCAAAATTGCAATCCTTTATCGTGTAAGTCTTCCCTATAACAATCCGTTACTATTTCTATCTCATGGGTTGGCGGGCGATCCTTTTCTGGTAAAATCATATAAGGCTTCAACTCACTCCAGTCCGAAGGATCATGCGGAATAAATCCTTCATATGTATAACTCCATCCAGACACCTTTCCAGATTGAGGATCTGGTTTCAACTTCTCCTTAATCGTTTTCCAATCTGTCACCTTCCCTTCCATGAGCAACTTGAGTTGTCCCGTTTGTGCATTATATTCAATGGAATGCTTGTAAACATCGGCGATAGGCCTCATAAAGAAATTTTTTTCGATAACCTGCTGAAATCCAGGATTCTTTTCCAAAGCTTCTAGAGGCACTCCAAGTCGTGCAGCACATAGTGCCTTGGAGAATTGCTGTTGCTCATTCTTAAAAAAACAAAAGCGGCTACATAAAACCTTTTTCAAGAAAACTTTTGATTCATCTATGATAGCAGCAGAGTCTATGTTCTTATGCATGTCTTTAGAAGAAATATTCTTGAGACCTTCTAGGAGCCTTTTTTGAATGGCTTTTCTGTGAAAAAGGAGATATATCTTACTCTGCTGTCCCAAAGTCTTGGGCACTGGACCCTGTGTTTTAAAATTTTCATAACTAGTGGTGGCAATACTCTCTCTTATTGGATTCTCCATATCACAACTCTCTTATATCATTCGTAAAGCCGAGGCTATAACATATTTTCGTTCTTCGGACCAACTTATTTGATGAAAATGATGGAAAAAAAGGCGTTACTTACAGTAGAATCTTGTCTTCTGTTGCATAAGCTTCTTATTCATAAGCACTGGTAGCTCAGCGGATAGAGTACCTGGCTACGAACCAGGTGGTCAGAGGTTCAAATCCTCTCCAGTGCAGTTTTGCAATTCCCTCTCTATATAGATATATGCAACATCTTGAGTTGCATGATCAACGATTCTTCCACATCCCCCTCCTTCATTCCCTTCGCGACCAACGTTTGCAGCAGAGGAAGCTTCTCTTTTAAATTTGGAATTTTTTCAATCTTAGAATGGGAAATATCAAGCATTTGAAGGTTGGGTAAAAAGGGCATTGACTCGAAAGATTTTATTTTTTTTGCATATGGCAATAAAAGCGTATGTAATTGCTCACACTTCTGTAAACAGTCTAGCCTAGTGATTTGTGATCCAGAAATTGAAATTTTTTTTACCCTAGGACACTGTCTCACGATAATTTCAAGAATCTCATTGTCAACATGACACCCATCTTGCATACTTATCTCCTCCACATCAGTAGGCAATAAACGAATCACTGCTTTTAAATTCTTTCCAACCCCCGTAAGATTGGCATACGTGATTGCATTAGAGAAGAGCAGCATGCCATATTCAATGTGCTCTTGACTCATTTTTTCATGAAATGCATGCAAGGGAATACGTCCGAGCCATCCTTTCATAAGCACAAGTGAATCATAAAATTGTGTCTCAAGAATACCCGCGCTCTTCGCCTTTTTGCAAAATAAAGAGATATTGAGTAAAATTTGACGCGCACACTTTCTTCTGAGCACTAAATCACCACAGAGCTGAACTTGGGAAATACAATCACAGACTACAGCAGCGCTCACATCTTTCATCTGCTCTACAATTTGATAAGTTCTAGTTTTTATTTTCATGAGAAGGCGGGGTATTTTCCCGTGTGAAAGAAGCCTCATTGCAGAAAAAAGCTCATTCGAATCGAGCTTGTTGATAAGCGCCATGAATGGAGAAAAAATTTGTTGTTGAATATGCTCAGGAATTAGCCATTGATTGAGATAATTCAGAATATCGAAAAAATCACTATATACCATGTGCTCACATCGCTCAGCTCCGCAAAAAAAATCATAGAGTTTGAGAAATACATCGCAACGAATGTCAACAAGCGTCACTTCTTTTGAGCAAGCTTCTTTAAAATTGCCTGTAATAAGTAATACTCGAAAATACTCGCTAACATGAATTAAAGGTAAAACATTTAATTTAACCTCTTGTCGTTCTAATGAATTGCTTTTTGTAAAAACAAATGAGACTTCTAGGCTCTCTAGTCGTGGAATAATCTTCTTGAAACACGTGTGCACTATATTGGCAACTACACATGCTTTTTGCTTTTTGAATTGAGGATCAATGAATCTTTTATTCATTTCAAAAAATATTTTTTTAGATAGACTCTCTGAAATGATATTTTTTTGATCTTGAACCACGGATCGAAACAAATCTACGAGCACTTCATCGGCAGACATGTTCAACAACTTCGCTTCTTCTTGCAATGCTATTCCAAAATCGCAAGACTCATCAGCCTTTCTGATGATATTTTGATATCGTTCCCATATACACAATTCATTTGTACTTTTCATCTCTACGATATAACTCATGGTACACTCCTTATATGTAAAAATTATGAAGAGAGCGCTTCTTCTAGTAGAAAAATCATTCTAAATGTGTTCTTAACAGATAAAATGTATTTCAGCAATCACCTCAGCAACCATGAAGAATTTATGCCTTTATTTCTCAATCCAGGATGCGTACAATGTAAAGCCGCTTTACATGCAGAGGGTTATGAAAGAAAAAGGAAATGAAAGGCGCTATTCTGAATTTACTGTAATCACAATAGAATCTGGCCCCATTAGCACAAACTGCTATCTTGTCTGTGGCACTACACATGCATTTTTAGTGGATGCGCCATTTGGATCCTTCGACCATGTTCATGCCCTTTTACAAGAAAAAAAACTGTCACTCACTCATGTCT
Organism: uncultured bacterium; assembly: GCA_964487845.1. GTDB lineage: Bacteria > Chlamydiota > Chlamydiia > Chlamydiales > FEN-1388 > CAZASK01. Next base: position 69,006 of record CAZASK010000002.1, on the reverse strand, counting down.
TTCTTACACATAGTCACTGGGATCACATTGGTGATCTTAAAAAAATATGTGAACAATATACAGCTGCTGTATATGTACATACAAGTGATGCTTACAATGTTGAAAAACCAGGATCTGATGGTATTCCTACCTTTAAAAACCCAGAAGCCACATTGCTCGATTCTGCACGAGGCGATCAAAAGCTTTTAAACCAGGAAATACTTCGACTCATTGATCAGGATTGGATGATACTGCCCACGCCGGGACACACGCCTGGGGGGCTCTGCCTTTTTCATTTGAAAGAAAAGGTTCTGTTCTCGGGAGATACTCTTTTTAAGGGCGCTTATGGCAATATATCGCGCACGACAGGAAACAGCAAACACATGATTGATTCGCTGAAGAAACTTGCACAGCTTCCTGCGGAAACGATTGTTTTCCCAGGACATGGACCATCGACAACAATCGCTCAAGAAACATGGCTTGATCGGATGAAGACACGTTACATTCAAACATAGGAGAATATATGGGAGTTCTTGTAGGTAAAAAGGCACCTGACTTTTCAGCAAAGGCTATCGTAGATCATGCAATAGTCTCGAATTTTAGCCTGAGTCAATTTCGTGGTAAATATGTTGTTTTATTTTTCTATCCGCTTGATTTCACCTTTGTCTGCCCTACCGAGCTACACGCATTCCAAGAAAAGCTCTCACAATTTCATCAAAGACACGCTGAAGTCATCGCTTGCTCTATAGACAGCGCGCATACACACTTGGCATATTTAAATACATCAAAGGCAAAAGGAGGAATTCAGGGAGTTCACTATCCACTCATTTCTGATATCAACAAAACGATTGCTAAAGACTATGACGTCTTGCATGAATCGGAAGGGATAGCATATCGAGCCCTCTTTTTGATCGATCCTGAGGGGATTGTAAGACACCAGCTTGTAAATGACCTGCCACTAGGCAGATGTGTTGAAGAGACCTTGAGAATTCTCGATGCTCTTATATTTTTTGAAAACCAGGGGGAAGTATGCCCTGCTAATTGGCAGCCAGGAAAAAGTGGAATGAAGGCGACCCAACTTGGCCTACAAGAATATGTAGCTACCACTTTTGACTCGTAAGCAAGTCATATAAATCCGTCTCTTGTACAATGAGAAGGCTGCTTTGTTTTTTACATACAAGCAGCCCCTCCTCTACTATTTCAGCCGATCCTACACCCGGCAAAAAAAGTGCTCTTAAATGAGGAATTTTATCTTGGATCACGCATAGTTTTCGCAGCCCTTGCACATAGTCTTGATATCCAGATCCCTCCTCTTGGACGCGTATATAAATCAAACAATAACCATATAAAAGAATGCGGACAGCATGAAAAATTCCATCGGAAGTATCTGGAGGATTCCCAAAAAATGAAAATAGATCTTCCACCTTCTTGCATAGATGGGGTGTTACAAAGTCACCCCTTTCAGCAGCTCCAAATAGCGCAATAGAGGTTTCCATAGCTCCTCCACAGCTTTATTATAGCATATCAGCGCCCTCTATAGCTAGATCGAGAGCCGAGCTCATGCTCAATCTCGAGCAAACGGTTATATTTCGCGACTCTATCACAACGCGAAGGAGCGCCAGTCTTAATCTGACCACTTCCGGTGGCTACTGCAAGATCTGCAATAAAGCTATCTTCTGTTTCTCCCGATCGATGTGAAATGATGGTATGATAGTGATTCTTTTTTGCAAGCTCTATGGCAGCCAAGGTCTCTGTGAGCGTCCCAATTTGATTCAACTTAATCAAAATCGCATTTGCCACCTTTTTTTGGATCCCTTGATTCAAAAATGAGATATTGGTCACAAATATATCATCGCCTACGAGCTGCACTTTGTTGCCTAGTCGCACTGTCATCTCTTGCCATCCCTCCCAGTCATTTTCTGCAAGCCCATCTTCTATTGAGTCAATAGGGTATTGACTGATCAATTTTTCGAGATATGATATCTGCTCCGAGGCATTTCTTTGCTCAAATGGTTCTTTTCTTGCTTTTCTTTTTTTCTCGATGTATCGCTTAGTAGAAGAATCAAATAATTCACTTGCTGCGCAGTCAAGTGCTAAAGTAATTTCAGCTCCAGGCTTGTATCCTGCTTTTTGTATCCCTTCTAAAATTACATCTAAAGCTTCCTCGTGCGATCGCAAATTGGGAGCAAACCCTCCTTCATCACCTACAGATGTGGCGTACATCTTTGTTTTTAAAATCCCTTTCAATGCATGAAAAATCTCAGTCCCTGCCCGTAAGGCTTCAGAAAAAGTAGCAAATCCCACTGGGCGAATCATAAATTCTTGAAAATCAATGCTATTGTCAGCATGAGCTCCTCCATTAATAATATTCATCATAGGGCAAGGCATGAGTGTTCCATTCCCAATATTTGCATATAAAGGTCGATTCCTGTACTCAGCACATGCTCTTTGGCAAGCGAGCGACACTCCAAGAATTGCGTTGGCGCCCAAGCGTGATTTATTTACTGTTGCATCCTCTTCTATCATCGCCTGATCGATCTTTTCTTGATCTTCTATGTCAAAACCGATCAATCTTTTTCGAATAGGTCCATTTACAGAAGCTTGAGCCTTGAGAACGCCCTTGCCTCCATAGCGATTCGGATCTTTATCTCGCAATTCAACGGCTTCATGCTCTCCAGTGGAAGCTCCTGAGGGAACCGATGCTTTGGCAACTATGTTCGAATCTGTTATAATTTTTACCTGAAGCGTGGGATTGCCCCTTGAATCAAGTATTTCAATGGCTTCTACGTGCGCAATTTTTGACATTTTGGTACCTCATTTGTGAAACAGCAATTTAATACAGAGCTTACTATCCTCGATGCTCTTCGCCTTATGGCACCAGAGAGTAGCAACAATACATACAGGGGCTGGCTACGAGACGGCCGCGTGCTCATTCAAAATAATCCTGCGACTCATACAAGCCGAGTCTTTCCTGGTCAAACTATTGAGATAGTGGAGAAGCGGATAAAAAAACAAGGCCCTTTACATATTGTCTATGAAGATCCGCATCTGGTAGTGATCGATAAACCATCCGGATTACTTAGCGTCTCCTCTCGCTTTGAGATGCAAAAAACAGCACATGCTCATATTAAAGACCGTTATCCGAAAAAAATATATGTGGTGCATCGCCTTGATCAAGACACCTCGGGACTCATGATTTTCGCGCTCTCTGAAATGGCCTATCACTTTCTAAAATCTCAGCTAGCGGATCATAAGATAGACCGAATATACTATGCCGTTGTAGAGGGAGCTATGGCAAAAGGCGGCACCTGGGACTGCTATCTTCATGAAGACAGTACCTACCATGTCCATGTAGTAAAAAACAAAGACCTCGGCGAAAGAGCGATTACTCATTACTCTTGCCTTCTCCAAACAGCTCAATACTCTCTCGCACGTTTTTGCTTAGAGACGGGGAAAAAAAATCAGATCCGTGTACAGGCAGCGCATGCTGGCCATCCCATAGCAGGTGACTTTAAATATGGCGCCAAAGACACAAAGGCAAATAGACTCATGCTTCACGCCCAAACACTCTCATTTATCCACCCTGTGACAAAAAAGAAAATGACATTTTCCTCTGCTCTACCAGCACCATTTCAACAATTTTTTCCATCATCACTTTTTGACGCAGTAAAATCGCCTTCGAAGACAAAAAAGTCATAAAATGGGATATTTCTTCTGCATTTTCATCTCATTTCCTAGATATGCGTTCTGCTTCCCCATCTTGTTATGCAAATCGATAGGGGAATATATTGTTTTCTTCTTGTCTACCTTATAATTATACGTTGTCTTAGTGAATTTGTATTTTTTTCCTGTTCTCTCCTTTTCTAATTCCCTACCCCGACCAAAAAGAGACTGCGTAAATTTGAGCCAAATTCCTGCATTTTTAACGAGAGGGGTCTTTAATTTCGATAGTCGAATTTTATAAGATTTTTCTATTTTAGCTTTTTCCTCTTTATATTTGTCTTTCGCGTGCACCTTTCCTTTAAAAGATGTGACTGCCCACTTGGCACAATTTTTATCCAATGCTTCATACGTCAGCCCCTCTCGATATGTAGGGTCTTCAAATTTTTCCAACAAATCATCAAACTCCTTTTGAGTGATGGGTTTACTCTCACTTTTTCGTGTCGAGCCACTTCCGTCAAATTCGTGATAGTCAGGGGAGATGAGCATTCCTTGCGCTTTTGAGAGCTGCTGAAAAAGAGACACCCCATAATTCTGTTTTCTGTATAACCCAAAGCTATAGACTTTTCCATCAGGATGCTTCAGACGTAACCATGCATGCCCAAATTCATTGTCATTTTTCAATATGAGCTCCATTTCTGGCTTATCTGGAGCAATTTCCCCTTTATACGATTCTGGAACTTCGTTTTTTTTGGGAAGTATAAGCAGTGGCAGTGCTGTATATTCATTATCTTTGTTGCGGACGATGATACCTTTGTAGTTATAATCTAGATCAGAGGCTCCTACTTCCTGCTCCAATTCCTTCCAAGACATATAATCTCCATTTACAAGTAGTTGTATCACACCACCATCACCCGCTTGAGCTTTATGATCAAAGCAGTCCATCGGGCGAATAAGATGATTTCGTGAGAGAAATGAAATAAGGCCCTTATTTTTTTCATTTTGTAACACATCGAGAGGCACACCTAATTTTACTGCCATAAGGGCTTCAGAAAAGCTTTTTCGTTGCGAGTTGAAAAATGGCATTTGACTGTTTAAAACATTTTTTAAAAACCATTTCGAAGCCTCAACTATTTTCTTACTCTCTTCTGAGGACGCTATATCTCCTGATGAAATCTGTTTCAGCTGCCCAAGAAGTTCATTTGCTATCTTTTTTTTATGAAAGAGGAAATAGATCTTTCCATAGCTCTTGAATTTTTGCTGATATGTAGAGGCAATCCCTAATCCCGCTTTTTGACCTGACTGAGGCACAGGTGGATTGAGCGACTCCATATAAAAATCCTATTTCTATGGTTGTTCCTAGACTACTACCAAAAAAATTCTTTTTGAGTATAGTGATATAAAAGGGGAGCTCTGTGAATCCACTACCTGAAAAAAATCTTGAGTGCGCGGCATGTAAAAAGCCTGTGACAGTATGCTATACCGAAATTACAGGGAAAATGATTTATCGATACGGCATGTGTAGCGATTGCCCCCTTTTAAGAAAAAAGCTCATTATTAGCGATCACGTCCGAGTAGAATTGTGTGGGAAAAAAGCCGGGTTATCATGCGGTGGCTGTGGGCTTACAGCAGACGAAGTCAGCATGGGAGCACAGCTAGGGTGCAACCAATGCTATGAGGTGTTTGAAGATTTGATTATCCACGAGCTCACCCAATCACACCGCCTTAACCAGAAGGCAAGTACGAAAAAAAACAAGTCATGGCATATAGGGCGCGCAGCAGGACAGCCAAGTCAAATGAGTCCAGAACTGCAACTCCTCACTTTGAATCAAGCTCTTAAAGATACACTCAGCCATGAAGACTATGAGCAGGCAGCCTGGCTACGTGACCAAATAAAAGCCCTGTCCACACAACAACCCCCACCTAAAACCACAGATGAAAAAAAGTGATCTCCTTCCTCATCTCTCTTTCATTCCATCAGCTCCTTGGCAGGAGAATGCCAACAGCATCTGGCTCTCTTCTAGCCTAAAAATCTCTCGAAATATTGAAAAATTTCTTTTCCCCAACCATCTATCTCACGAAAAGAAATTGCAGCTTCTTGCGCTTATTCAAAAAACTCTCTGTGATACACAACCTCATAATCCAATTCATGTCGTCCAAATAGAAGAGCTCCTTCCTTTAGAAAAAGATTTTTTGACCGAACATTTTCTTCTCCTCGAAGGTCTACAAGAGGCAAGACAAGGGCAAGCATGTGCCGCCGACTCTTCAGGATTATTTTTGGCACTCTTCAATGTAAAAGATCATCTCCAACTTCAATATACTGATTACCGGGGCGAATTAGAAAAAACGTGGGACAAATTGGTGCAGATAGAGCTCAATCTTTCAAAAACGCTCCACTTTGCCTTCTCGAAAAAATTCGGCTTTCTCACTCAAGATCCCCATATGTGCGGCACAGGATTTACTGTAGCCTCATATCTGCACCTTCCGGCTCTTATTCATACACATGAACTTCATGAAACACTCGATCGCGAAAAAAATGACACCATAGCAGCAACTGGTCTTTTAGGAACTATTGATGATGTGATTGGTGACATTCTTCTCGTGCGCAATAGCTGCTCGTTAGGAATGACCGAAGAGATGATTCTCTCAACACATCGCAGCGTAGTGCTCCGGCTGATGGTGGCAGAAAAGCATGCAAGAGCTTCTCTTTGCAAAAATGATCCCACTACCATTGACGATAGAGTAAGTCGTGCTTTAGGCACTCTTAAATCTTCGTATCAGCTAGACACCACAGAAGCTCTACAAGCGTTGAGCTTAACAAAGCTAGGAATAGAAATTGGCTCTATCACCGGCATGAGCATAGCAGAAGTAAATGAGCTTTTTTTTGCTGTCAGAAGAGCTCATCTTTGTCTTTTACTGAATGAAAAGATAGCAAATGATGATTTTACCATGAAAAGAGCAGCCCTGCTACGTGAAAAAACAAGAAATCTTATCTATCAATCCTCAACAACAGGAAGCACAAGAGCGGAGGGGTAATCACGCCCCATGTGCATCATAAAGCAAATGTCTTTTTCTATTCCTGGATGACAGAGGTGAAGGGCGCTTTGCTCTAAATAACTCTCATACGCAGGAAAATTCGATCCACTCACGATGCATCGAATTTTATGGCCTTGAGCAAAGACAATACTAGTCGACCATAAATCAACATCTATTTTTCTTGGCGTGAGCACATCCTGAACAGCAGTGATGTGAGTGCCGCCTTCGCCAATCAAGACGCTGCGTCCATCTGGGTATACATCACATAAGCGCACACATATATCTCGCTCATGGGCGATGTGAGACAAATAGAAGGAGGCGCTGAGCTTGCCTGTTATTTCAATATCTTTTACAAATGGCGCCGAGGTAAATACAGCAACATCGCTTCTAACCTCTATAGAGCGCATATCTTTAGGTCCATCAGGTAAAAACAAATTTCTGCCCCCTAGAGTGGGCACTGGATTTGCCGAGTCACCAACAAGCTGCACCGATCGATTTTCTCCTGCTGGGACATCAAAAGTAAGATCATTCGATTTCCCCAAATACAATGACTTATAGCGTGCGCCATGAGGAGGCCATGAGTCGCTCGACCTCCAGACATTTCCAGAAGAAGCAGTCCCATCAAGTGGACCCATGACATAATATTGCACAGCTGGCGATGAATGAACATGATTCGATTGATTTTTCATATGATAATCGAGCCATGCAACATAGTCGATAACACAAGGAGGGGACATCCCACCCTGCAAAGCAGGAAAATCTCCCAAGGTCTCTTTGTAGCGATAGCGGTGCGCCCATGGACCTATGATGAGTTTATGATAAGCGCTTCTTTTTGATCCACCTGCTGCTGCCGCTGTAAAAGCATCGATAGTCCCCTGAAGGAAAATATCAAACCATCCGCCTACATGCATCTGCGGAGCATCGATACGATGAGCCATAGAGAGTGCATTAAATTGCTCCCAAAAATAAACATCGTTTTTTTTGCTCCGAAGCAACTCGACAACAGAAGAATCTCTTCTATGAGCCGCGAGCCAACCCTCCACCTGCTCTTTACGAAATTGCCCACCAGGCCAAACAGCATATTTCGCCAAGCAAGGAGCCGCCACTTCAATATATTGACACACAAGATGCGGTGGCTTCGTTGGTGCTAGCAAAAGCTGCGTAATCCCTGTCGCCGACTCGCCAATAGTAGCAACTTTGCCGTTGCAAAAATCGCTTTTTGCAAGCCATTCAATCGCATCATATCCATCTTGCAGCTCTCCCCAGCCATCTGTGATATAGGGAAGTGATTTACCAGTGGCATCTCCACACGATCTCGTCGCCTGCACAGCTACCATATATCCATATCGCACTAACTCCACCCAGTGAAAAGCGACATAATCTTTACCAAGAGGCTGCCGCACAAGAACACAGGGATATTTCCCAGATCTCCCCTCAGGCAAATAGATAGAGGTAGGTAAAAAAGCACCATCTCTCATCGGCACGAGAATCTCGAGAGAAGGCAGCTCAACTGGAGGGCATTGTGCTGGAAATAATTGCAAAACAGAGAAAAGAGACATCAAGAAGAAAGCAACACAGTGCTTCATGTATAAACCTCTTTCGAAACTTTATATACGAACTAGAATGGCAATTTTCCTGTATCTTATAAAGCTAATTTTTCACGAATAGCCTTACAAGGCTATTACATAAAAGCCTGTTTATAATCATGCAATCGCAGAATTTAAACAGGCTTTAGAAAGATCAATCCGTTATTCTCGAATGTGATTACGATGCTGTTTTGTGAACGTATGCAGTCAGACGAGATTTCAATCTTGATGCTTTGTTACGCTTAAAAACGCCCTTGTTTACAGACTTATCGAGCAAGCTGTGAGCTGCTTTAAGAGCTTGAAATTTTTGTTCTTTATCGCCTTGTCTTACCGCCTTGATCGCTGTTTTAATCTCAGAGCGAGCAGCTTTGTTTCTCAAACGTTTTTTTTCACTTTGCAGCTCTCTTTTTTGACTTGTTGGGCGCTTAACAAGCTTGTTTTTGTCGTTTTTTTCTTGGTTTGCCATTATGTTTCCTTATGAATCCTATTCAAATGTTGTCACAGAAGCATACCATCACAGATGTTTATCCTCAAATCGAATTTATTTTCTGTGATTGGTATTATCTTCTTGAATCAAAGTAAATTGTACTTAATACTGTTGATTAAACCCAATGCATCAATTGAAGAAGCCCCCTAAATTAAGAGTACGCAATTTGTATGGCTACACAGAACAAAGGATGGTCTAAACACAACTGGTTGAATAGCGGCTCTATCTCTTTGATGGTGCTTTCTCTCTACTTCACCCCCCTTGTTCTTTTCGCTCTGGCGTTCACAGGATATCCTGAAAAGATGAGAATGTTACTTGCCTTTTCTTCCCTTATAGCTGTGACAGGATCGGTTTGCTTTATTGTGTTCATTCAATCCCTTATTCAACAAGCAAAAAACGGACATGTTCAGACATCTCAAGAACCTGCCGCTTCCAATCAAGAAATAGAATCTCTCCAAAGCGCTCTTCACACACTTCAAAATACATTCGATCAAAATGAACAACTCATAGAAAACCTTAAAAAATCGAATGAGGAACTAGAAAATCATCTGCAGACGCTTGTTGAGGAATCCCAAAATGAATCGGCTAATGAAAATTTGATTGCCAGCCTCAGAAAGCAAATCGATGAAGCATCCAAGCAGCACCAAGAAGCACTCTCTAACCTTCAAACAAAACTGCAGGACAAGGAGCGCCTCATCGAGCACTCAGATCACCATATTATGCAACTCAAACAAGAGCTCGCAAATACAAAGTTTGAATTAGATACAGTACTGAAACTCGAGCTAAAAAGCGAAAAAAAAGAGCTCTTACCCTCTTTGTTTCAGCCGAAAAGTAACTCTATTACCCTTCCTCCATTACAGACTGTGCCCATCACACCTTCATCCGATCAAGAGCTTGTAGTCTTGTTGGAAAAAACGAAAGAGCTCTCGGCGACAAGTAAAACTCCGCACCAGCAGCTCGAACTCCCTCACTTTCTGGACCTTTCAATAGACTCTCTTGCGCTAGAAAAGCGCCGTTTATTTGACATGATAGATCAAGAATCGGAACTTCCTGCCTTTGTGATGAATTGTCAGGATGCCAAGATGCTCTTTGTGTCTCATGCAATAAAAACTAAAACAGGAATCCCTCTTGATCGCTTTCAAAAAGATTTTTTCTCCCTTGTCGGTCATTCAAAAGAACATATCAAAAATGCACTTACACTTCTGAAACCATCTGAGCGCACAAAAATCCCCATTCAACTTCAGGTAAGGCCAGGGGAAGAGATTCGTGCCATACTCGCTCTTGGCGTCTGCCCAGCTCCTCCATTTTCTAGAAGCGCGATCGGAGTCATCGAGCCTTGTTTCACGGCAAAATCTCTTTACGAATAGCTTTTCGCTGCGTTATGATATAAATGAAATACTAGAATTATATAGGAGAGCATATGTCCCAACCAATACTTGCACGAGTGGATGATGGACTCAGAATAGCCAAAACTGAAAAGTCAACACTTCTTCGAGATCTCTTTCTCATCGTAGCAGCTTCTGTTGCAATGGGGCTTGTCGCTCAGGTAAAACTATATCTTCCATTTACTCCCGTGCCTTTTACCCTCCAAGCACAGATGGCTCTTCTCCTTGGGGCAATTCTGGGCCCTCGAAAAGCCCTTACAGCGCTCCTCCTATACCTCAGCGAAGGAGCAATGGGACTTCCTGTATTCGCAGGAGGATCCGCAGGCATCGCAAGTTTAATAGGCCCAACAGGCGGCTATTTTGCAGGCATGTGCATAGGTGCAGTCATTACAGGAGCTTTATGCGCAAAGAGCTCAACGCTCTCTTTTTTACGTCTCAGCATGTCTCTTTGCGTAGGAAGCATTGTCGTATTAACACTCGGCACAGCATGGCTTTCATTGTTTGTTGGTTCGCAGTCGTTTCAACTGGGCTTTGTCCCATTCATTATAGGTGACTGCATAAAAGCTTTTATAGCTGCCGGCTGCTACAAAAGCGCAAAACAATGGACAAATCTGCTTTCAGCTTGAAGAGGGAATTGCAAAACTCGCTTTGGAGGCCAAATTCGATGATTTTTTTGTCGGTTCAGTTTTTCGTAAATCGACATATCCTTTTGGCCATAGGTGATTTACGAAAAATCTGAATGCGACGAAAAAAGCGCGGATTTGGCCCTGAATGGAGTTTTGCAATTTCCTCTGAAGCTAACACCATCTTTCCACGATTTTATAAAACAGGTTTGTAAAAAACTGTGTCCACTTCTTTGCAAGCGACTGCTGCAGAGAAGTGGCATCAAGAGCGCTCTCTTCAATCAAGCGCGCCTCATGCAGCAATTCTGTATCTAAGCTCTTCATCGAGAGCAGATCCCCCTCAGCGCTCCATTTCCATGTGAGCCTACGTTGTTCAATAATAGCTAGAGCAGGCTCTGTCGGAGCATTTTCGTAAGGCGCAATAGTTGCTATATCGATCTGCAGCCGACCATGCGACTTTCTCTGTAAAAATAGCCGTCTTTTCCTCACAATCCACGAGAGTGAGTCAAAAAAAGAACCTCCTTCCTCGCCAACATCTGTAAAGTAATGTGTACATCCAAGTAAAAAGTCTTCAGCAGGTGTTGCTAGTCTTTTCATAAAATTTTTTGTATGGAGAATAAAAACAGTATCAAATCCAGCCCTCTTATAATCCTGAATTCGTGAAGCCACCTCTTCTTGACGAATAGGCGATACCTGCACTTCGAATACCAATTTCTTTGACCAACACACAGCATCCGCAATTCGGTTAATCTCACAAAATCGAACCTCTAATTCCGTGTTGGCAATCGCTGATTGCAGCAGTCGCTGAGTCATCACGTGCTCGATCGTTTTTTCATGAAGCCGGCATACTCCCCCATCATCCATATGATAAAAATGGAGCTGTCTATAGAGACCCCCACGAAGCCTTACTAATCGGCCACACTCGTGACAGAGATAATCATGACCTTTTTGCGCACATTCAACAAAGATACGATGACCGTCAAGATCATGAGCATACAACTGAACCATCTATCGAAAACTCTCTTTCAATCGGGGAGCTCTTATACCACAAACAAACATTTGCTAGAAAAATAGTTATCTTTCCTCCATAATCAGGGGATATTTATTTGAAAATGTTGTGATTGCTAGTATAGCGCAACACATTCTCTTCTTTTTGGGATGCATTCATGAGCAGATTGAGTTTTAAAGATCTATTTACTCCTCAGCAACAAGAAAAAGTCGAAGAACTTCTAGCCCTTGCAAGACAGCAAGGCTATATCACCTACGAAGAAATCAATGACATCTTGCCGATGACATTTGATTCTGCAGATTTAATCGATCAGGTGCTGATTTTTCTATCAGGACTTGATGTACAGGTGCTGAACCAAGCAGAGGTAGACAAGCAAAAAGAAAAGAAGAAAGAAGCAAAAGAACTCGACAATCTCCCCAAGCGCGTTGAAGGCACTTCCGATGACCCTGTACGCATGTATTTGAAAGAAATGGGCTCTGTTCCCTTGCTTACAAGGGAAGAAGAAGTTGAAATTTCAAAGCGGATTGAAAAAGCGCAAATTCAAATAGAGCGCATCATCATGCGATTCCGCTATTCTGCAAAAGAAGCCACGGCAATTACCAATTATCTCATTCAAACAAAAGATCGCTTTGACAAGGTTATCAGCGAAAAAGAGGTCCCTAATCGTCAAGAATTTCTCAATCTGCTTCCGAAAATTGCACATCTTTTAAAAGAAGAAGATAATATCCTCGAAAAGCTGTTGCTGAATAGAGCGAGCTCAAAAAAGGAAAGCGAGCAGTCCCACTTAGATGAAGAGACCGAAAAGTGCCGCATTCGCACTCAAGCCTATTTAAGAAGACTCCACTTCAAGCACAACATCATTGATGATTTCAGCGAGGTAATTCTGCGTGCTTATGAGCGGTTCCTTTTTCTTGAAAAAGAGATACATGAAATTACTCCTCGAGCACAGAGAAACAAGTTCGCCCACGCAAAACTACTCGCCGCGAAAAGACGTCTCAAAAAACTCGAGCTTGCTGCTGGTAGGTCCCTAGAGGATTTTAAGAAGGATGTACGCATGCTTCAGCGCTGGATGGATAAGAGCCAAGAAGCGAAGCGTGAGATGGTAGAGTCAAACCTACGCCTTGTAATTTCCATTGCCAAAAAATATACCAATAGAGGGCTTTCCTTCCTTGACTTAATCCAAGAAGGGAATATGGGCCTGATGAAGGCTGTAGAAAAATTTGAGTACCGAAGAGGCTACAAATTTTCAACGTATGCCACCTGGTGGATTCGCCAGGCAGTAACTCGGGCCATTGCAGATCAAGCAAGGACGATACGTATTCCTGTCCACATGATAGAAACGATCAATAAAGTACTTCGTGGAGCCAAAAAGTTGATGATGGAAACAGGACGAGAGCCCACTCCAGAAGAACTGGCAGAGGAAGTCGGTATAACGCCGGATCGTGTAAGGGAGATTTACAAAATCGCCCAACATCCTATCTCTCTTCAAGCTGAAGTTGGCGACAGTGGCGAGAGTCAATTTGGGGACTTCATTGAAGATACCTCTGCAGACTCTCCAGCAGAAGCAACTGGCTATGCGATTTTAAAAGACAAAATCAATGATGTTCTTGAAACGCTCACCGACAGAGAAAGAAAAGTACTTATTCGCCGTTTTGGTCTATTGGATGGAAAGCCAAAGACCCTCGAAGAGGTAGGGCTTGAATTCAATGTTACGAGAGAACGCATCAGACAAATTGAAGCAAAAGCTCTGCGGAAAATGCGTCACCCGACGCGCTCCAAGCAGCTAAAAGCATTCTTAGATATGTTAGAGGAAGAATAGACCTCTTTCGAAACTCGCTTTGGTTGGAAACATTGATGATTTTTGAGCAGGTTTAGTTGCAAATTTAGAGAGCAATATGCGAGCATATGATCGAAAAATTTGCAGGAAAAGATGCCAAAAATGGTAATTTTAACAACTAATGGAGTTTCGAAAGAAGTCTAATATGTGCATGGGATTTGGAGCGTAACGGATTCGAACCGATGACCTCAACAATGCCATTGTTGCGCTCTACCAACTGAGCTAACGCCCCATAAACGATATGCCAAAGATGTTAGGCCATTTTCAGATAATAGTCGATTAAATTTTGGATAACACATGACAAAATTCACCACCATACCAACAGAACCGCAAGATCCTATCTATGGACTGCAGCTTGCGATTAAGCAAGACAAGAGAGCTGACAAATCAAACCTCAGTATCGGCATCCTAATCAATGAAGACAGCTCTCTTAAGAAATTTGATGTCGTACTCAAAACAGAAGAGCTTATCAGGCAAAGTGAAACAAAGGCTTACCTACCTATAGACGGCCTTCCAGAACTTAGGCAACAAGTAGCAAATCTTCTACTCCCAACACACGCGAATAGTTACACAGCTCAAACAGTAGGGGGAACAGGGGCTCTCTATGTAGGAGCCATGTTTCTTAGTCGATTTCTTACAAAAGAAGTACTCATTCCTGACCCTACATGGGTCAATCATCATAAGCTATTTCAAGCTTGTGGATTTACTACCCACAGTTATCCCTATAAGGCACAACCGAATGGCCATCTCGATATTCAGGCGATAATTCCTGCTATTCAAAATGCCAAAGAAGGGTCGGCTATTGTACTGCAAGCATCGTGTCATAATCCAACAGGCATTGATCCCACCATGGACGAATGGCAGCAGCTTAGCTTCCTTATTCTAGAGAAAAAAATGATTCCAATCTTTGATCTTGCCTACCAAGGACTCGGAAATGGACTTGCTGAGGATGTGCTTTCGATTGATCTTTTCGCAAGAGATGGCCATGAATTTCTTATAACCACCTCTTTTGCTAAAAATTTTGGCATCTACTCAGAACGAATAGGAGCTCTCACCATTGTATCCAATAGTGCAATTGACCCAATTTCTAGTCAGATAAAAAAAATTATTCGTACCACTTATAGTAGCCCCCCTGCCCATGGAGCCCGTATTGTAGCCACCATATTGTCAGATTCTGCTCTACGAGCCACCTGGGAAAGAGAATTAGCTACAATACGAGAATCGATTGGGAAAAAACGAAAGCTTTTCCAAGAAATTCTGCATGCTGCGCATTGCGGCTCCCTTGCCGCGTCTATTGAAAAAGGTATTGGTCTTTTTTCTCAACTTCACATCCCTATTGAAAAGATTCTCGAATTAAGACAAGAAGGGATCTACCTTGCCGATGATGGCCGCATTAATATTGCAGCAGTTACTGAAACAAACGCAAAAAGGATCGCACATAGAGTAGCACGATGAGACGTAGCACCTCCTTTGTTGGATTTTTCCCTTTTATAGTAGCGCTTATTTTATTAAGCTTGCCTCTAGCTTTAAATAAAAAGTTGCAAGAACTTGGTGGGAATGCTCTTGCCACCATCTTTTCATTTCCTCAACAAAAAAAAACGCCTTCCGAAGAAGTGATGCAACGCACCTCTTTGAAACTGTGGTTTCAAAAAAATGGATCGGAAAGAGCAAATATCGCCTCTTTTCAAGAGCAGAAATACCCCTATCTCATTGGAAAAGTGATTTTTCGATCTATCCATAGCTGGAGCAGTTCCGTCTGGATTGACGTAGGCGCAGATGATAATACAGATCCAGAACATCCCATAGCATGCATAAATAGTCCTGTCTTAAGCGGAGATGCAGTTGTTGGCGTAATCGACTATTTAGGGAAGAAAACGAGCCTTGTGCGCCTTATTACCGATTCTGGGCTAACTCCTGCTGTACGAGTAGCGCGTGGTTCTATTGAATATACACGAATTCTGCGCTCTATAGATGAGATACGGAAAAGCTCACTCATTGTATTTGACGATATGCACAAGTTACCTATGCTGCACCTTTTGCTCGATGAGTTGAGTACATCACTTCAACACAGTAAGGTCACGCAATTTCTTGCAAAAGGCGAGCTACAAGGTCATGGGGAACCTTTTCTACGCGCTCCAGGTAGATTTCTTAAAGGAGTGGGGTTTCACTATGACTTTCCAGATATACATGGCCCCGCTAGACCGCTTCGTCCCCTAGAAGGAGAGCCTGCTCTCATACAAACACAAGATCTTCTCGTAACAAGTGGATTAGATGGCGTATTTCCAGAGGGACTTCCAATCGCACGCGTACACTCGATAGCTCCACTCAAAGAAGGTGCCATCGCGTATGATATTCTTGCTGAGCCACTTGCTCATGATCTCTATGACCTACGATATGTAAGTGTGATTGCGCCGCAAAAGCCTATTGAACTTTCACATTGATGAGCTCTTTTGAGCATTTGGTCAAGATTTCCGGCCCATTTTTTGTAATACGCACTGTGTCCTCAATACGTATTCCTCCAATTTGAGGTATATAAATACCGGGCTCAATTGTGATGCACATATTGTCCTCAAGCACTTGCTTCCTTGCGAGCTGCCTATTTGTCTCTTGTTTTAATATGGGCCACTCATGGATTTCAAGCCCTAATCCATGCCCAAGCGAATGAACAAAATAGTCGCCATATCCATGTTCTTGAATCACGGTCCTTGCCACCTCATCGAGTTCAGTAAAAGTGCGCCCTGGAACACAGGCTGCAAGGGCGGCCTCTTGAGCGCACTTTACCACAGAAAACATATCGAGTAGTTTTTTATTCTTTACCCCAAATGATAGCATCCTGGTCATATCAGAGCAGTACCCATCAAGTACAACGCCTATATCAACTAAGATGATATCCCCTTTTTTGAGCTTTCTATTTCCTGATTGGTAATGCGGCATAGAGCTATTTTCTGAAAATGCAATAATAGGAGAAAAAGCGCTTGACTCAGCTCCTTGCTCTCTCCAAAAAATTTCTACGTGCGTGGCTAGCTCCTTCTCAGTAACGCCTTCATAAATATGCTTCTGAATAGATAAAAATCCATCTATACACAATCTACAAGAGGCTTTGATCTTAGAAATCTCCTTACCATCTTTTATTGCTCGTATACTATCGATTGGCTGACGAACAGGGATGCATTGTCGTTTGATTACTCCTCCTTTTATTTCATTTTGTAGATCAGAAAAGCAAGCAAGTGTTGTTTTTCCCGCGTCTATTCCTATTCGCTTGATCGAAGACAACTCCTCTTTATCTAGGAAATCAGAGAGGGCATTTTTCCCCCATAAAACGACTTCACAGTCGAGTTTTTTCGAGGCAGTTTCAAAGTAGCGTCCATCAATAAATAAAACAGCTTTCTGAGAAGAAACAAATAACATCCCTTTTGAGAGATGCATCCCTGTAAAATATCGAATATCGAGGGGGTTACTCACTAAAAAAGCATCAACTGCCAATTTGTGTAGTTTTTTCTGTAATATTCCAATACGCCCATGCGGCATAAGAGTCCTTTAGCTAAACTTTTTCAATAACTCTGTTTCCGATATTGTAGCAAAAACTGCCTTCCCAAAAGGACAAATAAATGGGTGACTACAAGAGAGCAATCTGTTGATAAATTTTCTTGCAAAATCGTCGCTTACACTATTTTGCAAGCGATAGCTCTTGCTTGCGAGAATAGCTACTCTTCTTGCTTCTTGCTCTGGATGAAATGATCCAACTTCTGCCCCATCGACTATTTTCAAGATGAATTCCTTTAATTCATTGCTTGCAAGTTGGGTAAAAGCTGGAGGAATTGCCTCGATTAGAAAACAATTACTTCCAAACTCTCTTACGGAGAACCCAAGATTGTACAAATACGGGATCATTTTAAGTAAAAATGCAGCTTCTTGATGCTGAAGCTCTATGAAAACAGGAATCAGTAGCGATTGCGATTCGATAATTTTGGCCCCTCTCTGGCCTTGCTGCATCAAATCTTCATATGCAACGCGAGACAGCCCTCTTCCTACATTCACGAAGAGGATACCCTCTTCATGCAGCTCTGCTGGAGCATTTTTTTTCAAATCATCCGCCCACTGCATCTCAACAAGAACATACTCTCGGAATATTCCGACTAATCGAAACGTATTGAGCGGCATCTCATACACAAGCGCTTCTACTTGCTTTGTAGGTGCTATTTTTTCGCATAAAATAGGGCGTTCTGGATCGATAGATTTATAATCAATCACGCTATTTGCACTCTCAAAGACCGCTTGTGAAGGATCTCCTAGATCCCAACTCTTGTGAATCGAAGGATATAATGCCGCTGAAACTGCCTCTATGACTGCAGCTCGAACCTTATCTTCTTCATGAAAGCGCACTTCTTTTTTTTGAGGATGTACATTTACATCTATTGTATCTTCGGGAAACTGAAGATACAGCACACATGCTGGATGTCTCTGAGGATCAATAAGTGATCCATAACTATTTTTGACAGCAAATGAAAGAGCTAGAGATACAATAGGCCTTTGATTTACAAAAAAATACTGATAATTTCTATTTGAAAAACTTCCACTTTCATCATGAATATATCCTACAATAGTGACTCCATGCACTGTTTTAAAAACATATTTCATTTTCGAAAAAAGAGAGCGTCCAATTATAGACCCAACGCGATCTGATAATCGATCCCATGATGCTTTTTCAACGTAGAGCTGTTGAGATCCATTGAGAATCAGCTTAAATCCAACCTCTGGATGTGCTAGAGCGAGCTGATTCACCATTTTTGTAATATCTTGAGCATCTTTTGCTTGTGATTTTTGAAATTTTTTTCTTGCAGGCGTATTGTAAAAAAGAGATCGTACTTCAATAGTCGTTCCAGAAAAGCATTGCGTCCGGCTACAGGACTTTATTTTTCCCCCATGAACCTCTACAACAGTAGCATCTTGCAACAGCTCTTTTTCAAATAGACGAGGTGAGGTAATTATTGTCATTTCTGATACAGATGCAATTGATGGAATGGCTTCTCCCCGAAATCCCATTGTCTTCAAAGAAAAAATATCTGAAAAAGAGTTCAATTTTGATGTGGCGTGTCTTTCTAGACAGAGCAAAACCTCATCCTGGGTCATCCCTGAGCCATTATCCTGAACTCGAATCAACTGATGACCACTTCCTAAAATTTCGATAATAATATCATCAGCGCAAGCGTCGATTGCATTTTCGACGAGCTCTTTTACAACCGACGCTGGATTTTCTATCACCTCGCCGGCGGCTATTTGATTAATTGTTTGTTCATCAAGAACGCGGATTTTTGCAGCCATAATTCTATCTTTTAGGTGACAATAGAATAAACTGAGAAAAACCATAATTCAAGCTTAATTCATATGCTATCAGCACAAGATGCCGCAAAACAAATTTGCCAAACTCTCCGGTCTCATGGATATACCGCCTATTTTGCTGGCGGCTTTGTCCGCGACCTTATCATGGGAATTCCCTCATCTGATATTGACATCGCGACAGACGCGCTGCCCGAGGAAATTGTAGCTCTCTTCCCGTATACTATTCCTGTTGGTATCCAGTTCGGGGTAGTTTTAGTAAGACAAGAGATGTTTCACTTTGAAGTAGCAACTTTCCGTAGCGATATGGCGTATGAAGGAGGTAGGAGACCTACTGCTGTCATTTTGAAGAGCACTCCACAAAAAGATGCTGAACGCCGCGATTTTACTATCAACGGAATGTTTTTTGATCCTGAGACAAGTTCCATTTTTGACTATGTAGGGGGCCGGACAGATATTGCCCATAAAATTATTAGAACTATAGGAGATCCTCGTATTCGTTTTTCAGAAGACCGGTTGAGAATGATTCGTGCTGTCCGCTTTCAAAACAGGTATCAGTTTTCCTTAGATGAAGAAACAGCACAAGCAATCAAACAAATGAGTCATACACTTTTACCCGCCGTCTCCATGGAGAGAGTCTATCAAGAACTAACGAAAATAAAAAATAATGGTTTTTTTTCACAGGCTCTGATTACTCTCAACGAATTGGGGCTTTTATCAGCTATCTTCCCTTCCTTCTCTCAGCTATCTTCTGAAATGCTCGCAGCACAGCTCGGCGAAATCAACGCACTCGATCCAACTATGCCATTCATTGTAATCATTGGACACCTTCTCAATGACGATGATCATCTGCTTGATCTTGTGGAGTATGTGAAAGGATCTTCCGAAGATAAGAAATGGATACAAGCATACAAAGAAACCAAACGACTTCTTCATTCTCAGCAATCTACAGATCATGACTGGACTTGCCTATTCGCAGATGATAAAAAAAGAGCATGCCTTATGTTTCTTATCCATAAAAATGAAGAAAATATTCACTTTTTTGTACAAAAAGAAGAGTCACTTCGATTTTTTATTCAAAGGGTAAAGCAAAAAGAGCCGCTTATATGCCCATCTGACTTGGCAGCAATCGGCATTCAACCAGGAGTTATTATGGGAAAACTCTTGCAAGAAGCTGAAAAAATAAGCATTAATAGAGGCATTATTGATAAAACAACACTACTCAATACCCTGAAGGAGCTCCATGAAAACGATTTCAAGCATTCATAACCCGATCGTGCAGCATTTGGTAGGTCTTGCCAAAAACAGCGATTACAGAAGAGAATGCAAAAGCCTTCTTTTGGAAGGGAAAAATGCTATTCAAGATCTGGGACGTGTGATCAAAATAACTAGGCTTATTGTCACCGATCAAACCCTCATTCCAGAGAATCTCCCATATAACGAGGTTTTGATCGTTTCAGATGCGATCATGAAAAAAATCTCCTCTGTAAAAACAAGCGAAGGCATGATTGCAGAATTTCCATTCCCAGAAATGGTTCCACTTACTCAAAAAAAACGCATTATCGCCCTCGACAGAGTCCGCGATCCCGGAAATCTAGGAACCATCCTCAGATCAGCACTTGCTCTTGGATGGGATGGACTTTTTCTTCTCCCTGGCTGCACTGATCCCTTTGGAGATAAAGCCCTTCGCGCAGCAAAAGGCGCGACTTTCCAGCTACCTATACAACAAGGAAGTTGGGAAGAGCTCGAACGCCTCATTCACGCAAATCAAATGATCCCACTCGTGGCAGACTTTGGCGGTGAACACAATCTCTCTCACTTTTGCCCTGATAGCCTTGCGCTTATCCTTGGTAACGAGGGCGAGGGTATCCAAATTCCCAAAACGCTCCAGGCTGCTGTTGTCTCAATCCCTACATCTTCTTCCATGCCATCCCTTAATGTTGCTATCGCCGGAGGTATTTTGATGCACCTACTTCGAGCGCCCGCATGAAAGATGCCCATTTTTACGACGAAGAACATTATTTTCAGACACGAAAAGAGCAAAGACTTGATCGCAAGCTCGCCTCTAAGCTGGATCGATCTCAATTTAAAAAAACCGATTTAAAGAAAAAAAAGCAGCTGGAAAAACCTGTTCTCCCAGAAGAAAAGCTTTTAATGGGAGTAGTCACTCATATTCAAGGGCAGAAAATTAGAGTACAAGTGAGTGATCAAACCTATCTCTGTTCACTACGCGGGGTATTCAAAAAAAACAAAAGTAAGGCAAAACGAACCTTGGTTGTAGGCGACCATGTGTTCCTCGAGGAACAACACCCTCTTCTTGGAGTAATCGTCTCTATCAAAGAACGCAGAAGTGTACTCAGCCGAGCCGACCATCTTTCTCAAGTAAAAGAACATCCAATTGCCGCCAATATTGACATCGTTTTTATTGTTACCTCAGTAATTGATCCTCCACTTCGGCCTGCTATTATCGACCGATATGTCATTGCTGCCGCAAAAGGAAGTATGACGCCTGTGCTGGTCATCAATAAAATTGATTTGCTCGAGAATGGTCCTCAAGAAGAAAAGGAGCTTTTTTCTGAGTGCCTTTCTATATATCGATCGCTCGGTATCGAAGTCATTGCTACAAGTTGCAGTACTCAAGAGGGCATTTCATCACTAGCAGCTCTTATGAAGGGAAAAATTTCAGTTTTCTCAGGCCAATCAGGATCTGGAAAATCTTCCTTAATTAATGCTGTATGCGGTCTCACTTTAAAAGTAGGAAAGACCGTGCAGCGCTCCAAAAAGGGGGCACATACAACATCATTAGCACAACTTCTTCCTCTCACATTTGGCGGCTATGTTGTAGACACGCCAGGCATCAAGAGTTTTGGAATCTGGAATCTAAGCAAAGACGAGGTAAAACACTACTTTTCTGAAATATGGCAGGAAGGAAAGCACTGTGCATTTCAAGATTGTCTCCACAGAGGAGAGGTAGGTTGTGCTATTCCACAAGCAGTGAATGATGGCAAAGTAAGCCCTAGAAGATATGCATCTTACTTGAATATACTGGACACTATCGAATCAGAGCATCTTAGAAGATAATTTTGAGAAGAGAATTTCGATAGGCGAAAAATCCTTAATTCGAGGATAGTGTGTAGTCCATATTAGCAATGAGGGAATGATGAATAGCGGTAAATCTGAAGTATTGAAATTGTTGTTGAAATTTGGGCAGGTTTTTTTCCTTGGAATCCTCTTGTGGTTTTTTTGTAAACCAGAGGCGATATCTGCACAAGGCTGGCACCTTTTCGTGATTTTTGTATGCACTATTATAGCCATCGTCTTAAAACCACTCCCTATGGGTGCCATCACTCTCATCTCTGTTGCATTTTTAACACTCACTCAAACACTGCCAATCAATGTAGCCTTAAAAGGCTTCGCCTATGATCAAATTTGGCTTATCGTCTTTGCCTGCTTTCTTGCCAGAGGATTTATTAAAACAGGCCTTGGAAATAGGATGGCATACGCTTTTGTATCACTCTTTGGCGGAAATCCTATTGGTTTGGGATATGGACTTCTTGTCAGCAGCCTCTCTATGGCCCCACTCGTTCCCTCCGCTACTGCGAGGACGGGTGGTATTATCTTACCTGTGCTGAAATCACTCGTTACTGTTATGGGACATGAGCCTGGTGTTCCTGGAAAGGGTAAAAAAATCGCTGAATATCTAACCATGATCGTATTTCATGGATCCGTTGTATCAAGCGCTATGTTTATTACCGGAAATGCTGGAAATCCTATTGCAGTAAAATTTGCACAAGATCTCTCAATCCCTATTACGTGGGGAAATTGGGCCATGGGGGCTATTTTCCCAGGACTTTTGACCCTTGCACTATTGCCTCCATTTCTTCTGATGCTTATGCCTTGTAAGGTAGAGAATCCTGAAGCTATCAGAGCTCATACCAAAAATGAGCTCAAAGCTATGGGAAAAATCACTACTCACGAAAAAATTCTATTAGGGGTCTTTTCTCTATTACTCGTTTTGTGGTCTTGCAGTTCTGTTTTCAATGTCCACCCAACCGATGCGGCTCTTTTAGGAGTGGCGATTCTCCTAGTCACTAAGGTACTGAGCTGGAAAGACTTGCTGAGTGAGGATATGGCGTGGGATACGTTTATTTGGATGGCAGTACTCGTCATGATGGCCTCTGAACTGCAAGCTCATGGCGTTATCGATTATTTTACAAAAGTGATGATACAATATATCCCTTCATTTGACTGGCGTATTGGACTTATCATGATCAGCCTTTTGTACTACTATAGTCATTATTTCTTCGCGAGTGTGACAGCTCATGTAAGCTCCATGTATGGTCCATTTTTAGCAGTGGCTATCGCAATAGGAACGCCGCCTATTTTTGCAGCACTTCTCCTTGGCTACCTCAGCAATCTATTTGGAGGCCTTACCCACTATGCCTCAGGACCTGCCCCTATCCTGTATGCTCAAAACTACTTAGACGTAAAGACATGGTGGAAAATAGGAGCCATTACCGGCGTCGTCTACCTGATTCTCTGGGGTTCTGTAGGCACTCTATGGTGGAAGTGGCTTGGGATACTATAGAGGAAATGGCAAAACCCCATTTGAGAGCAAATCCGTCCTTTTTCCCTCAGATTCAGATTTTTCGTAAATCGCCTATGGCCAAAAGGATATGTCGATTTACGCAAAACTGAACCGCCAAAAAAATCATCGAATTTGGCCTCCAAAGCAAGTATGGCAATTCCCTCTAAAGGAAATTATTCACCTGGTAGTAATTGTAACTTTGCCTTTCATATCAACAAGCACTGAATTTTCAGCCTGTGCGACAATCCCATATTCTTCTTCGATCAAAGGTGGATACCCTTCTATAAGATTCATATGAAGGAGCTCTGCGATGCCTTGCTTCACGACTTGAAGAGGGATTTTTCTTTTCGTAAAATCATGCAATGAAAATGGCAGGCCTTTAAAAGTACATATTTCTCTGAAAAGAACCTGTGCAGAACTTGAAAGGTTATTTTCAATTCCTGAACATACTTGTTTACGAACCGCAAAAATCACAGGATCTCCCGCTTCGAAAATCAACCCTTTTCCAGTGGTAGCAAAAGGCTCAATAGCAAAAGTCATCCCCGGTTTTACCACAGCTGATGATCGATCATGATAATTTGGAATAGAGGGTGATGTATGAATTTGATACACCCCTAAACCATGGCCAGAAAGATTGCGCACAGGCTCAAAACCAAAAGAGGTGATCGTATCTTCAATTGCCTTACCAATCAATCGTATCGGGACACCTACTTTGATAATTTTTTCAGCAGCAAGAAGCGCTGCTTCTGTAGCTTCGATCAATTTTTCATATTTCCCTGAAAGGTCTACTGTAACAGCGCAGTCTCCGATAGCTCCCTCATAGCAGACACCGACATCTAGCTTTATAATCTCATCAGATAAAATAATATCTTCATTTGGTTCTGGAAGATAATGCGCTGCAGTGCAGTTAAGAGCCATTTGCGGAGGAAAGGCAGGAGACGCGCCAACTTCTTGAATTTTCGTATAAATTTTTGCTATAATGTCATTATATGAAGCGCCCTTTTTGATAAGCGACTTCCCATATGCTCTTACTTCTCTTGCACAACTCCCCGCTCGTAGGAAGTTATTTTTGTATTTTTCATCCATATTTACGTAAAATTCCGAATAAGCGTTTTAATTTCCTGCAATGTCTGTGATTTCGTAATAGCCTCACGAAATTCACGAGTCCCTGCTGACTTTTTAAAGTACCAACATCCAACGCGCCTCATATCTACAACCGCTTTACGTTCTGGAAAATAGGCTTCTATATAACTCAAATGCTCTAAAAGTGCCTCTTTGCGCTCTTCAATACTGCGCTCTTGAAGCTTCTCACCAGCAGCAAGACGTCTTATGTCATCGACAATCCAAGGATCTCCAAGTGTCCCTCGAGCAACTAACACGCCATCACATCCTGTAGTGGCAAACATTTTCAATGCATCTTCCGCTGAAAACACATCTCCATTTCCAATAATTTTGATCTTTGTAGCATGCTTTTTACAAAGCGAAATCCAGTCCCAATTTGCAGAACCTGTATACCCTTGTTGACGCGTTCTTCCATGTATAGTGAGAGCCTGCGCTCCAGCCAACTCTGACACTTGTACTATCTCAGGAACTACCAAAGAATCTTCGTCCCATCCTGCACGTATTTTTAATGTTACAGGAATAGAAACGGAGGATGCCATCTCAGCTACGACATCACCTATTAAACGAAGATTCTTCAACATCCCAGATCCACTACCATCCTTTGTCACCTTGTCTACAGGGCAGCCACAATTTAAATCCAAGCTATCAAAGCCCATTTCCTCGATCATCTTGGCCGCTTTTTTTGCCACTCGGGGATTGCACCCACATAACTGAGCTCCGATAGGATGCATATCATGACTATAATCAAGAAGCTGAAGAGTCCCAGAATCACATCGTACCAACGCTTCCATTTTAACCATTTCGCAAAAAACAAGCCCTGGCTTATATCGAGCACTCGTCTTACGAAAAGGATAATCTGAACAGCCTGCAAGTGGCGCATACAATACATTGATAGGAAGCTGCAGCTTCCCTATGTGAATAGGCGCAATCATCGAAACAAGATTCCTTTTACTATGGATTCAATAATCTGAAGAGCGAAAAAGGCCGCAATAGGACTAAGATCTAAAACTCCAATTGGGGGAATAAATTTTCTAAAAAAATTGAGATATGGATCGGTATAGTATCGAATAAAACGAAGAATTTTTCGATCTTGATATTCGGGAAACCATGAGCTTACGATTCGAATCACAAGCATCCACATATACACCGAAAACAAACTGTCAATGAGAGTAAAAAACAGTTGATAGCCCACTAAAAACCCTTTATATAAACTTTTTTCGCAATACCTTGAATATTTTACACAGTTTCTCCCATAATGGCAGTAAATTTTATAGCTTAGGTTGCCAAATCGTGCTTTCTTATGTTTTTCAAAAAATTCAAGAACTCCCAGGATGTAATTGGATCTTCCCTCCAATTCAAAGCATAGGTGTAACACCTGACCGTGATCAGATCTACATTGCGCACCTTACAGGCGGAACTAAAATAACTATTCAATCTCTAGAAAAGCGAGCATATCTTGCTCATGTAAAGCCGCTTTACATTGGAAATGCCAATGTATCTAAAAAAAACAGCTATCTCACCACTAACATCCCCTCTTTGCAAACACTCACCAAATCTATTCAAATTGATTTAGTCAAAGAGAAGGAAGTTGACGCGGCATTTCCATTCCAAATAGAATCTCTTTTGCCATACCCTCTCGATTCATGCGTTGTAGATAAAATTGTGACATCGAAGGAGAGTGGGGTTTCAAAAATATTAGCTTTTTCGGTTGAAAAACTCGCTTTACAGCAAGAGCTAGAAAAACTTACACAAGATTTTCAAGATCCTGATTCTGTGGCCCCAAAAGCTATCGCACTTGCGCAGTTTTCAAATTTTTTCTTTGGAAATACTTCTCGCATTATTCTTGACCTATCCTACGACGAAACAACACTTGTTTTAATGCATCAAGGACTACCGCATGCCGTAAGAGCTCTTCCACTCAGCTTGGTAAAAGCAGACTCTATACCACAAGAAGAAGCTGATGGAGAATATATCAAAAAATTTTCATCCGAAGTGGTTCGCGCACTTTATAGCTTCCAGAGTAGCCATCCTTTTGCTCATGAACTTCCTGTTACATTTACGGGCCCTGTAGAGTCTGATCCCTATCTTCTTTCAGTATTTGGAAAGCTACTTGGCACCCGTGTAGAATCACTTTCGAAAATTCCAACAAACATCCATGCCGCCGCAGGCATTACAGTAGAAAACATACAGAGCTTTGCTACGTCAATAGGATTAGCTCTTTTGCCAATCAATAGAGGATCTGGACTAGAAGTGAACTTGCGCAAACACGATATTTCATTTTCGAAAAAATGGATTCACTGGAGACGTGAATTTGCTCTCTATTTTTCATGCATGTGCATCCTCTCTTTTCTTAGCTATTTTTCTAATACCTCTCTCATTAAAAATAGAGAGAATGATCTCATCCTGAAATTATCTAAAATCAACCAAATAATGCAGAAAGAACCGCTTCCTGCAGCGCTTTCGCTACCAGAAATTGAAGAAAAAATTTCCTTTTTACAAGAAGAGATGAAAAAACCAGGTTTCGAATTTCCCCTCCATCCTGATTGCCCTTTAGTATCTGATGTGTTGGCTTTTTTAGCTACACATCCTAAAATAACTCCTCACGCTACCTCTCAGCAAGATGCTATTCAAATAGAAAATTTTTGCTATACCCTCGTCAAAAGACCAGACCAGGGTAAAACAAAAGAGCATTACCAGGTACGCGTGGATCTTGAATTTACTACTGCAAATCCAACAGTTGCCAGAGAATTTCACGAAGCATTAATAGCTCCAAATGAATTGATTGATGCCAAAGGCGAAATCAAATGGACAATGCAGCGCGGTTTGTATAAAACTTCATTCTTTTTAAAAGACAAAACACTCTATTTCCAAGGTGAAAGACCATGATTCCATTTAACAGATGTGTTTTCTACCTCTTTCTATTAGGATTACTTCCTCTTCTCATTACACATTTTTATACCTCTCACATCCTGCAAGAAATAAGCGCCTTAGATAATGAATTATCTATGACGTATGAAAATGCGTTAAAAAAACAACACTCAGAGCGATTTAATAAAGCTATACAGAAACAATTTAAGGGAGCTGATCATTTTTATATCGATAATGAAATTGAAAAAATACCTCTTCTGCAAAATGAAATTGCGAATTTACAGCAATCACTTGATCATGGCTTTCATTCTCATGAAAATCAGATAAAACAAAGATTACTCCAACTCACTAATGGGCAAAACAAAATTGCGTTTGCAGAAGGCCCTATCAAACACTACGCGCATTTTAATGAAACTTTAGAAACAATGGCAAAGCCTGTAGAAGTTGATTCAAATGATCTTGCGCTTATTTTATCACGTATCGAAGGAGTTACCATTGGATCAAATCAACCCCCTCCAAAAAGACCCCATCTTATTATTTCTGATTGTAAACTAGAAAGGAAGAAAGGCCCAATTCATGAATCTTTTTCCCTTTCCCTTAAATTAATAAAACGAGAATATCCATAATGCTGTTATTTGTTTTCCTATTTTTGACCGCTTGCTCTTTATCATGTGTACATCATACCCCAAAAAATCAAACCAATATTTGCCCTTCAAAAGAAAGAAATCTCACTCTTTCGAGTATTAACATCATCGACAGAAATGGATTTACAGAAACGATTGGAAGTCCCGACCGATTAAAAAAGTACAGCCACACCTCCTTTTTAGATCCGCAACCTTACCAAAAAGTATTACGTGTTTTTACAAAAGATCCACAAGGGCATACACTTTCAATTATTACAGCATATCACTCGAATGGTGAGATAAAACAATATCTAGAAGTTATGGATGGAAGAGCGCATGGACTCTACATGGAATGGCATGAGAATGGGAAGAAAAAATTGCAGACAAGAGTTGCAGAAGGTAATGCGGATATTGATGAACTTTCTCAAGTGACATGGAGTTTGACAGGGAAAAGCCAGGCTTGGAATGAAGATGGACAATTGACGGCAGAAATTATGTATGATAAGGGAGTGCTCACTGGTGTTTCAAATTATTTTCATGCAAATGGCAATCGTAGCAAGTGCATCCCCTACGAAAAGGGGAAAATCTCAGGAACAGTGCAGGAGTGGTATCCTGATGGATCTCTGTGCTTACGAGAGACCTATATACTAGGGGAAAAGCAAGGTGAGGCCTGTGGGTATTGGAATACCAAACAACTTGCCTTCCACGAAATGTACAAAAACAATCTTCTCATAGAAGGTGAGTACTTTACACAGGCAAATGAACGAGTGGGATGCATTGTAGAAGGGAATGGGACAAAATGTATTTTTAATGATATCGAGCCTATTGAACTGCATGAGTATGTAAAAGGAAAACAAGAAGGGATGGTGACCCTTTTAAACAATCAATCTATACACTGTACATACTATATAAAAAATGGGCAAAAACATGGACCAGAGATTTTTTACTACCCTGACACACATACTCCAAAACTTTCCATTGAATGGGAGGATGGAAAAATAAATGGTACAGTAAAAACATGGTATCACAATGGGGCCCAAGAGAGTCAAAGAGAGATGTCTCAAAACAAAAAACAAGGTATACTTACCGCCTGGTATATGGACGGCAGCCTTATGCTCGTAGAGGAATATGATAAAGAGCGTCTTGTGAAGGGTGATTATCTCAAAAAAGGTGAAAGGCTTCCCTATTCGCGTATTATCAATGGCACCGGAACTGCCACTTTTTTTGATAGTAGTGGCAACTATATCAACCGTGTTGAATATAAAGACGGCTCTCCAATTCTATAGAGAGCCTAAATAAACAATCCTATCGAAACAAAGAGTTCTTAAGGTAAGTGAAAACTGTAACAGGAAGTGTGATCAGCTTGACTCCACCTGATATCATAAAACCCAGCCCTTTTCCTATACATTCAAACCAATCTTTAACTGATAACCAAACAGGAGCTTTATGCACTTTGTTTGTATTTACATCTCTATTTGTTATATGATTTGGCAATACATCATGTAGCTCACTATTGGTTAGATCAATGATTTGAGGCTTTTCAATTGACTCGTCATCCGTTAAATCAATGAGTGTAGATGTTTGTGATTTTTGAGTGGTGGCATCTAATATTTCACAGACATTTTTTTCATAATTTGCGATCAACCATCCAGCTGCTAAATAACAATTGTTATTCGACCACTCTGGCATCTTCCAACTAAAATTCTCCCACTCACGCGTGCTTTTAATTTTTTCATAGCCCTCTTTTTTCATTGTAAGAGCAAACTGCATAACCTCAGCATTGATATCCCTTCCTATATGACGCTTAACAAAATCATTATCCCAGGTGTAGACCTCGCCCGATGAGTGCTCAATAATTTCAAAGTCTTGATTCATGTTGTCACATAAAACATATTGCTTAATACCAGGGTGGTATGCTGCTGCTATAAAATGATTTCTATTCTTATGTATTGGAAGGACTAAATACACTCGATTTCCATCACTTAAAATATTCGTCTTTTCATCCGCAACAAGTTGAAGCGGCTTTTCAGGAGGCCATTTGCTTGGTATTTTATATGCATGATATGTCTGTAAACCGACCGAATGATTTTCACCTAATTTCCCAAATATTTTTTTTAGTGATTGGTACACTTCAAGCGGACAACCATAATCACCTAGTTCATAATAAGGTGCTGATTTTGAAAAAACTTCATTATCTCTGTACGAAAAATTATGTAACTGACGCGCTATTTGTAATGCTTTACCCATCTCTGATGATGACAGTTTTTGATCTCTATCAAACATACCCACAAATTTATCAAAAAGGGTTTGTTTATTTTGAGAACGCAACTCATCAGCAACATTGAAAAATTTAATTAATTCATGAATCTGCGTTGTGATGTGATTTTTTAACTCGTTGCTTTTTTGAAATTCATTTTGCTGTTTTAATTCAGAAATATAGCGCTCAACAAATCCTGGATCTTTAAAACAAGCCTTTATGATAGAAGAGATTATGTAGTTTCGTGGAGCACTTACGTCTATGGCAAGTGGGTCTGATATAGTTGCATAGTAAAAGGCATCTATTACTCTAAAAAATAAAGCAAGATCACCTATCGATAAGTGAGAATATTCAAATTCTTTCTTTTCTTGAGAAGTTAGTAAAAGTTGTAGCTGTACCGATTCCGGAAGTGATTTAAATTCTTTATCTGCAAACACAATGAGATTATTTTTTTTAACTAACCCGTCTTCCCACCTTTGTCCTACCGACCCTCTCACCTCACCCACTTGACTAGGGATAAAATCTACACTAGAAAAACATAAAGAATTCATAACAACCAATTGTTTTGTAATTTATTTTTACAAATACAACAAAGATTATACACTATTTAAACTTTTTTTACCATTTTGATTATAGTGTTTTCTATACAAACATTCTATAGAAAACTCTTTACCGAAATGTCATGTATCTAGTACCTTCTAACACTTACCTTCAGGAGGAAAAAGAGGTTATGGCACAACAAGATATTGAACGAAAAAAAGCACTTGATCTTGCAGTAAGTCAGATCAAAAAACAGTTTGGAGATGGCTCCATAATGACTTTGGGAAAGCATTCTCAATCAAGAGAAATTGCTGCTATTAAAACAGGTGCTATCACATTGGATCTAGCTCTTGGAATTGGTGGCATTCCCAAAGGTAGAATTAGTGAAATCTTTGGTCCTGAATCCTCAGGAAAATCCACACTAGCCCTCCACATAGTGGCGAACGTGCAGAAAGCCGGTGGTGTTGCAGCATATATAGACGCTGAGCACGCACTTGATCCAAGCTATGCTACCCGTATTGGTGTAAACATCGATAACCTCCTGATATGCCAACCTGATAACGGTGAAGAGGCTCTCAACATAGCAGACGCTCTCGCTCGCTCAAATGCCATCGATCTTATCGTTGTAGACTCTGTAGCTGCCCTTATTCCAAAAGCTGAGTTGGAGGGTGAAATTGGCGACTCATTTATGGGCCTTCAGGCGCGGATGATGTCACAAGCTCTCAGAAAACTAACAGCGACACTCTCAAGAAGTAATACTGCGGCCATTTTTATCAACCAAATCCGTGAAAAAATCGGTGTAGTATATGGTAATCCAGAGGTAACAACTGGTGGACGTGCTTTAAAATTCTATGCGTCCGTGCGTATTGATTTAAGAAGAATAACTGGTATTAAAGGTGCAGATAACAGTGAAGTAGGTAACCGAGTAAAAGCAAAAGTGGTAAAAAATAAGGTAGCCCCCCCTTTTCAAGTTGCTGAATTTGATATTCTCTTTAATGAGGGTATCTCACGTGCTGGGTCGATCTTAGATCTTGCGGCAGATCTAAACGTGGTAGATAAAAAAGGTGCATGGTTTAGCTACAAAAATCAACGCCTAGGGCAAGGTAGAGATGCTGTTCGCGATGAATTAAAGAAAAACCAAAAACTCTTAGATGAAATTGAAAGTAATGTCATTCAAGTGTGTAAAGAGAAAAACCCAATCACTCTCTTAAAAAATCTTGATGCTCACGTCCAAGAAACCGCAGTCGACTCTGAATTAGCTGAAGTATAAACTGAGATGGTATGAAGAGTTTTTCAACTCTTCATACCCCTTATACAATCTACATATACACATTACTCATCTTTGAAAGAAATGAGCACAACCTCTCTAATTCTTGTGAATGCAAGCAAAGATCTTTGAGTTTTTTTTGAAATTTTTCTGTGTAGTCATGGATAGCTCGCTTCGCCTCATCAATACCAAATGCCACGGCATAGTTGATCTGTTTTCCAGCTTTTGTGTCTTGCTCAAAATCATCAATATCATCCAAGATTTGAAAAGCAAAACCAAAATGAAGGGCCGCTTCTTTTACATCATCTAAACGATTTACATCTCCACCGCCAAAAATCCATCCATAAACAAAAGAAAGCTCAAAAAGAGTTGCTGTTTTTTTTGCAATAATCTCAGTAATCGACTCGTGTGTTACTTTTGATGGATAAAGATCGAGAAATTGTCCTCCAATAAGTCCCAGAATGCCATTTACTCTTCCAGACTCAAATGTGGCTATTCTACACACCTCATCAGCTTGTAAAGCAAGTACGGAAGACTGCTTCATATCAACTGCTGCCTGCGCAGTATGTTCAAATGCTGCTGCTATAAGCGCAAAACTCGCCAAAAGAGCAACCGCCTCGTCAAAGGCTTTATGTACCGTTGGACGCCCCCTTCTGATGTCATCATTGTCCATACAAGGAAGGTCATCTGCAATCAATGATGATGTATGAAAAAATTCAACCGCTAGAGCCGCTTTATTCACCCGAGGATTCATTCCAAGAGCATTAGCAATCATCCAGACAATCGCAGGCCTAAATCGCTTCCCTGGAGTTAATAAAGCATACTCACACGCGTCGCGAAGAGCTGTTTTTTCTCCCATCCTTGGAATGAGTGCAGCAATATCGCTATCTACACGCTCTTTATAAGGCAAAAGAAGTTTCATCAACTCTTCTGCAACAACCTGTTTTACAGAAGATTGGTTTTTACTAGAAAAAGATGTCATACAACCAATTATTTATAGATAGTTATTGAGGGACAACGCTTATGCCAGAACCATTTTTAATTAAACTTCTTTCAGGAATAATACCCGCAACACTAGCGCATGGATGAACATGAGTGTGCTTTCCAAGGTGTGTGCCTGGATTTAATACAACATTACAGCCCACCTGACAAAAATCACCGATGATGGCACCAAATTTTCGAAGACCTGTTGCAACTGCGTTACCATTATGGGAGATTTTAATTTCATCGCCCTTCAAACGCAAGTTCGCACATTTTGCTCCAGCACCGAGATTGGTGTATCCACCAATGATAGAGTCTCCAACATATGCAAAATGAGCTGCATGCGCGTGGTTTAAAAGAATGGAGTGTTTTAACTCAGTGGCATGTCCTACAACGCAGTTATCGCCTATGATGACGTTTCCCCGAATATAAGCTCCATGTCTAATATGGCAATTTTTTCCAATAAGACAAGGGCCTTTGATATATGCTCCCGGTTCGATGATTGTTCCCTCACCAATAGAGATGGTCTCTGGGTTTACAAAATAAGCATACTGCTGCTTTTCAGCATCGAGAGAACCTAACATTTTTTTTTCTAGATAAGGTTCTATTTGTTGAAGCACTTGCCAAACCGTCTGACAACCATCAAAGAGATCTTTGAATGGAAATATTGATATATCAAAATAAGTAGCTGGGGAAAACAGATCCATATTTCGCCTCGTGTGTCATTCATTCACGATCATACCCTACTCGTCAATTTATAACCTACAAACAAATCATCAACAAGTCCCACATAGCCTTAATACTACTTCTTATAGAATTATATAAATACTAGTTGTTGTTAGGGGTTGTGGAAATGTCAATAGTGTGATGATTGTTGAGTGTTTGGGTTGTGGAATCGTTGTTGATAAGTTGTGAGTTGTTGTGTGTAGGTGTGTGAATAACTTATCTTTGATCTAAGTGTGATTGCAGTATGTAAATTTCGAAAGAAGTGTTATTGGGAAATCAAGAAACTCATTGTTTTATCAGTTGATAGCAAGATTGTGAAAATCAGATTGGTGGTAGCAAGATGACAGCAATTCCCTCCAGTTTTGTTGTGAGTAGGATGATCATTACAAAGGCGTATTCATGAATTTATTTTTTTTAGAGTGATATATGATCAGTTTTTGATTTTTATGATAATCCAGAAAATCAATAAATGTTTCTTTGAGCGTTTCTACAAACTTCTAGGGTGTTAGTCTATCGGTTTACGGTATGACATAGGTTCATCCAGATTTGAGGTATCCAAATATGCCATGGTGTTAGTCGGCTATCAAAAAAATTTAGTTACCCCCCCTTCATTCTCTCTTATGCGTCATGAGAAAAAAATAAGGACTTAAGAAAAAGAATCTGGGTGAGAGGATTCGAACCTCCGACCCCTTACACCCCATGCAAGTGCGCTAGCCAAGCTGCGCTACACCCAGATAAAATTGACAACCTTCATATAATCTGCCAAAACAAAGAATTTTCTGGCATTCTCATATGTTCTTGTGTGAATGAATAAGAATATAGAAGTGGAGATAAAAAATGAAGCATTATGCGATGAGGTGGGATCTGGAATCGATTATCAAGCGAGAAAATATATCCAGAGTCGCAAGTGATTTTGTAAAACGCCTTGAGAGCTATAAGAAGTGTAAAACAAATTCTTTAGAAAAGCAAATAGTAGAGCTACAATCTCTTGCCTCAAAGTTAAAAGAGCTCGAATCTTATATCGAATGTCTTATTGTACAAGATGTGACTGATCAAGAAGCAAAACAGTTGAAAAATATGGTTATCCAACATCACGCAGCATTAGAGAGTGAGCATCTCAAGTTGATAGAAACACTTGGAAAATTAGATAGCACATCTTTTGCTGCCTTGATGAATAAAAAAGAGTGTGGGCACCTCAAATTTTATTTTTCAAAAGAGATAGATGCTTTAAAAGAAAAAAGTGATAAGCATGCCGAGGATCTTATTGTTCACTTATCGCCAGATGGCTTTCATAGCTGGTTTGGTATGTATCAAGAAATTATAGGAAATATGAGTATTCCATGCGTGATACAAGGAAAAAAGAAGACTATTTCTGCAGCTTCTGCTCATAACTATCTTTCAGAGACGAGTCGAAGTGTGAGAAAAGAAGTTTTTACTCAATGGGAAAAAGTATGTGAAAAGGAAAAAATGACTTTTGCACGGATTCTCAACCATATTGCCGGATTTCGATTAAGTGTGTTATCGAAAAGAGGATGGGACAGTCATCTTAAAGAAGCGCTTTTACAAAGCAATATGGAGGAAAAAACACTTTTTTCCATGTGGGAAGCGGTATCCAAATCAAAGGATATATTTCATCCATTTTATAAGATGAAGGCAAAGTGCTATAAAGTAAAAAAATTATCTTGGTATGATCTTGAAGCCCCATTGTTTTCATCATTTAAAAAATGCTCTTATCAAAAGTATATAGAGCGTTTTATAGAGCAGCTAACGCCTATTTCTGAAGATATGGCAGCTTATACAAAGCATGTGTGTGAGAAGGGGTGGCTCGATGTTGAAGAAAGAAAAAACAAGGCTCCGGGTGGCTTTTGCACTCCATTTCCAGAAGCTGGAGAGTCTCGCATATATTTAAGTTATGCTGGACATTTTGACAGTGAACGTGTCGTTGCTCATGAGCTTGGCCATGGCTACCATGGTCACGAACTCTTTCATCTCCCCTATTTTGCTCAAAAATACCCCATGTGCTTAGCGGAGATGGCTTCAACGTTTTTTGAGCAGATCACTATGGATGGCTATATCCAAAATGCTCAATCCACTCAAGAAAAGCAAAAATATCTTTTTGAAAAAGTGCAGAGACACGCTTCTTTTCTACAAAACATTTATGCCCGATTTGTGTTTGAAAACAACATGTATGAAAAAAGAAAACAGGGGTTTTTGTTGCCAGATGAGCTTTCACAGCTTATGATAAATGCCCAAAAAGAGGCATATGGCACTATCTTTGAATCCTATCATCCCTATTTCTGGATTACCAAGCTTCATTTTTATCTTACCGATATAAGTTTTTATAATTTCCCTTATACGGTTGGGTATTTGTTGAGCGTACTTCTTTTACAGCAGGCAAAAGAGAGCCCAAAAGAGTTCGGGAAAAAATATAAAGCACTTCTTCTTGATACAGGTAGATTGAGTGTAGAAGATGTTATAAAAAAACATTTTCATGGATGTGCCTCAGATTCAAATTTTTGGAAGCAGGCTCTTGATATAATTAAAAATGACGTAGATCAATTGGTTGAGTGTGTATGACGTATATAGAACCATCATGGAATCATGTATTAGCAGAAGAGTTTTCCAAACCCTATTTTCTTCAATTAATGGAGTTTGTGAGAAATGAACGGCTTGGAACGATTCCAATATATCCAGAAAGAGATCTCGTGTTTCAAGCTCTGAAAATGACCCCATATAATGATGTAAGAGTTGTTATTGTGGGGCAAGATCCCTATCATGGAGAGGGGCAAGCACATGGGCTTTCCTTTAGTGTGCCTATAGGAGTTCCTCAACCACCATCCCTTAAAAATATCTTTAAAGAGCTCAAGCAAGATGTTGGTGTTGATATTCCTCTACATGGCTGTCTCAATGCTTGGGCTAAGCAAGGTGTTCTTCTCTTAAATACGTTGCTCACTGTAAGGCATGGTGATCCTCTTTCGCATAAAGGGCATGGATGGGAGTGTTTTATTGATGCCATCATCAAGTCTTTGGTCCAACGAAATGATCCTGTGATCTTTGTTCTTTGGGGAAAAAACGCAATCGATAAATGTGCTCATATAACAACAGGGAAAGAGGTGTACGTACTTACAGCGGCACACCCTTCTCCTTTTTCAGCAATGCGTGGATTTTTTGGATGTAGACATTTTTCAAAAATCAACAACTTGTTAGAGAGCTTGGGTCAAAAGCAAATAGACTGGGCACTTACTTAGAGGCGGCTTTTTTGATACGTTCTAAAATAGTACTCCATATACCTGTTGTGGGAATATCTATGTCAACTATTGCTTCTCGCACACCATCGCTATCTAATTGCCTGAGGATATCATAAAGATGGTGTGATACTTCTTTTGGATCTGTGCTAGGCCCTAGTCGATAGATATGTTTGAAGCCTGTATAACTGCGGTCAGAAAATCCAATCATTGTGTCTACATAGTGGGTTGGCTTGGTAAGATACAGTGTTGCTTCTGGAGAATAATGGCGAAACATTTGACCAGGCGAAATTGGTTTTTTACCTGCTGCTATTTTTTCCGGGGTATACCTTAGAATGGGGGTAAACTTTTCTTTTGGGATAGAGCCCTCCCTAGCAATACACCAAAAGCCATCTTTATAGGCAAGGATTGTTGACTCAAGACCATGTTGACAAGGACCTCCATCAAGCACTGGAAAGTCATCCCCAAAATCAGACTCTATATGTTTTGCTCGAGTAGCGGACGGCTTACCTGAAAGGTTGGCAGAGGGAGCTACAAGGGGTGAGACGATGTGTAATAACTTTTCAAGTAGGGGATGATCGGCCATTCTAAAGGCAGCAGTTGTGAGTTTTGCCCTTGCTTCTACAGGAACTAATGATGGGTCCACTTCTACAATAACAGTGAGTGGTCCTGGCCAAAAGTGTTGCAAAAGCTCATCTAAGTGTGGCGGTTTTTCTTTTATAAACGAGTGTACTTGATCAATATCTCTTACATGGATGATGAGGGGATTTTCTCGAGGTCTTTTTTTTAATTGAAAGATCGTTTCAATAGCTTGTTTTGAGTGGAGATGCGCTGCAAGACCATATACCGTCTCAGTAGGAATAGCAACAACCGCTCCACTTTTAAGAAGGTGAGCGGCCTCTTGATATGTTATGCGCATACTAACTTTGGGCTAATACTAGAAGCCGTTTGACGAGTGCGATGATTTCATCATTTTTTTCATCGTCGATCAATGGCTTAGATTGTTTATATAAATAATAAAGTTTTGTGAGCTGCATCAAGATAGCTTGGCCTTTATCTGTTTTTCTCTCATCTCGAGCATCGAGTGGGAATTTTTCTCGAATAAGCTCAAGCATTTCCTGTTTTGTCTGTCCTGAGTATGCTTCAACAATGTTTTGCTTTTCTTCAATAGGAGCATCTCTACTTGCTAACGTATAGATAACTTGCCTTGGCATTGTATCTACCTTTTGGCGCAAAAGATGAGGAAGTTGGGTAGAAAATTCATAATAGAGCATGAAGTTATAAGGTGTTTGTCTATTTCCATAAGAAGTAATGAGCCATGCTGAAAAGGCACCCTCTTTATATTTTTGAAAAATAGCCTGCGCTTGCTTGATTCTCTCTCCATGTAAAAGAGCGGCTTGATTGTTGATGGCCTTTACTTCTGAGGTGATCGAGACGAGTTGTGTAAGATCTTGGCTGAGATCACTTTGCTTGGTGCTATATTCTGATAATATTTTTTCAAGAGCTTCTTTTTCTTTTTCGCTGAGTTCAATCACTTTAAAAAGGCCAGAAAAGCTTGTAAGATTTCCCTCGCTTGATCGTTTTGCCAACTCTTTTACTTTTGGGGAGCCTTGAGGGCTACCCATTCGTTTACTGATGAGAGCGTCGATAGAGCTCATAGTTGCCACCTATATGCGTTGTAAAATCTCACGAGCGAGTTCTTTATAATCATCTGCAGCACGACTCGTTTGCGAAAGTTTTGCAATCTCAAAGAGTGGCTTCCCATGGACAGAGGCCTCAGAGACAGCAATGTCTTTTCGTATTTTTGTATCAAAACATTTTCCAGGGAAAGAGAGGTCTATTACTTTTAAGAATGAATCGTTACTTTTACCGCGTGAACTCCAAAAAGAGAGTACCACTCCTAATATATCCATTTTATGGCGCTCAGCTACAGTTTGTAAAAATTGAGATAGTCTCTCTAGACCTTTCACGCTGTAAAATTCTGGAGTCGCACATACAAGAGCTTGGTTGGCAGCTATCAGTGCCGACTCAGTGAGCCAGCAAAGAGATGGTGGCGTGTCTATGATGATAATATCGTAGTCAACATTCTGGAGTGTATGTTTCAAACGTTCATGCGAGTAGCGATCTTGTGCGAGGGGTCCTGTTACTTCCACCCTCTCCAACCAAGTATCTGCAGGTACAATATCAAGTCCCTTCACACATGTTTTTTTGATCACATCAGAGATCTGTTTTGTTCCCTGCAAAACAGGCGCCATACTGTCAACACTATCTGGGTCAAAGCCAAACCCTAGAGTTAAGTTAGCTTGTGCATCAAAATCGACGAGCAGAACCTTTTTTTTATGGAACTTAGCGAGAGCGGCTCCCAAATGGAGTGTCGTGGAGGTTTTTGCCGTCCCGCCTTTAAAACTACTAATTGCAATAGTTGTTGCCATATTTTGCTCATTTTTCATTCTTGAACAAAGAGTACAGTAACCGTTGATCTCTTTCTTTGACAATATTTTCTACAAAGCAAGAAAGAGCCATCTGGCCATGAACTACATTATCTCGTGTTCGAAGAGAAATGGTTTTTGCTTCAACTTCTTGGTCTCCAACAGTGAGAATATAGTTATATTGATTCAGCTGCTTTTCTCGAACTTTTTTAGATACTGATTCGTGAGAGTCATCGACATCTACTAAAAAACCACTTTTTTGTAGCTTTTCTTGTAGTTCTCTTGCGTAGGGGGCATGCCTGTCCGCTACTGCGATAATCGCAATTTGAGCAGGGCTCAGCCAGAGAGGAAATTTTCCTGCATAAAACTCAATAAGCGTTCCAAAGAAGCGTTCAATCGAGCCATAAATAACTCGGTGTACCATCACAGGACGGGCTCTTGTGCCCTCTGCTGTGACATACTCGAGATCAAAACGTTCAGGAAGTGCCATATCAAGTTGCACGGTACCGCACTGCCATTTTCTCCCTAAAGCGTCCAACACGCGAAAATCAATTTTAGGGCCATAGAAGGCGCCATCACCTTCGTTGACTTCAAATGGTTTTCCATTTGCAATTAAAGCATTACGAAGCCCTTCTGTGGCTGTGTGCCACTCTTCATCAGTTCCTATTGTATTACTTGTTGGCCTTGTTGAGAGAGCGAGCTCATAAGAAAGCCCAAATGTTGAATACATCTCATCAACGAGTTGCAGCACGCGGTGAATTTCATCTTGAATGTCTGATGGCTTCATGAAGATGTGAGCATCATCTTGATGAAAAGCGCGAACACGGAAGAGTCCAGAAAGCGCTCCAGATGGTTCATAGCGATGAACGTGACCGATTTCACCCACTCTCCAAGGAAGATCACGATAACTATGGTTGGTGTGATTGTAAAAAAGCATAGCTCCTGGACAGTTCATCGGCTTGATCGCAAATTCTCTGTTTTCAATTTCAGAGGTAAACATATTTTCTCGATAGTTGCCCCAGTGTCCTGAGCGTACCCAAAGATCTTTTACCATCATCGTCGGTGTTTTGATTTCCACATAACCAGCACGTGTATGACACTCTCTCCAGTAAGCGAGCAGAGCATTCCATATAATCATCCCTTTGGGGTGAATAATGGGAGTGCCTGGGGCTTCTTCATGGAGTGAGAAGAGGTTGAGTTTTGGCCCAATGATCTTATGATCACGTTTTTTTGCTTCTTCAAGTTTATGAAGGTACTCTTTCAGTAATTTTCTATCAGGAAAAGAAATACCATATATACGAGTAAGCATGGCATTTTTCGCATCAGCGCGCCAGTAAGCCCCTGACGTTTTAAGAATGGTAATGGCTTTAATTTTCCCTAAGTTTGGTAGGTGTGGCCCTCGGCATAAGTCAAAAAAATCACCTTGTCTATATCCAGATAGCTCGCTCCCAGCATCAAAGCTTTGTATGAGCTCTACTTTATAGACGTTATCGGAAAAATGTTTGATTGCCTCATCCTTACTCGAAAAGACCTCTCTTTTGGGCTTATGATTTTCTTCACAGATTTTTTGCATCTCTTTATTGATTGCATCAAAGTCACTCTCTGAAATTGTGAGATTTGCAAAATCATAATAGAATCCATTTTCAATAGCAGGACCGATGGTTGGCTTGGCGTTTGGATAAAGGCGTAAAACGGCTTGTGCCAGTACATGAGCCGATGAGTGCCAGAAGAGCTCTTGACCTACTGGCTCTGAAAATGAGTAGAATCGAACGAGGTCATCATCTTTTAAGAGTGTAGAGAAATCTTGTAGCGTGTTATTGATAGAGGCAGCGACAG
Source organism: uncultured bacterium (assembly GCA_964487845.1). GTDB lineage: Bacteria > Chlamydiota > Chlamydiia > Chlamydiales > FEN-1388 > CAZASK01. The sequence continues at coordinate 27,585 of CAZASK010000002.1, read as the reverse complement.
CTTGGCCTGGCTCTTTGAGGTTTAATTTGAATGCTAGGTCTTGGCAAGAAGCTCCATCTGCAATTTCAACAGATGAGATCTTGTCTTGGGCGTCAAGAAGCCGGATGCGCATATTGGAAACTCCTTCAAAATAACGATGTTTCATAAGTTTACAGTATGAAAGAGCAAAAGTCGAGGCGTGTTTGGAATGGATGAAGAGCTAAAGGATCAAAATAAGCTGAGTTGTACTGATATCGATTTTTCTAAGAAGATTCATGAATCTCTCTGTAGTGTATCGGCTTCTGTGTTTGAAAAGGATTATTTTGCACTCTCTGAGCTGCTCGATGCGACAGAAATTCAAGAAAGCTGTGCAGTACGCAATGTTTTAAAGGCAAGACAGATTGCGACTGAGCTTATCGATGATCGCGGTGAGCTCAATACTCCCCTTCTTGCGCAGTATGTACAATTGATGAGAGAAAATCTCTATTCGTTAGGTCCTCATCGTCATCACGATACTTTGCGAGATGAGCATATACTCGCGGTTTTGTTACTACTAGAAAAAGATAAAGAGCTTGTCCGGATACTCAAAAACATAAGTCGTCCCGTGGCAAATAGAGTAGCTGAAGAAATTATTCGAGATACCCTTTGCCTTCCGTTTACGACGATAATCAATGATTCTCATGTAAAAAGAGCATGTCTTGCAGCGTGGTTGACTTATCTCAGACAAAGTCTTGGATCTTGTTTTGCAACAGCTCCTGCCATTATTATTCAACAAGAGCAGCCCCGTCTTTTTTTGAAAGACATAGATGAGATGATGAATACTGGGAGGCTGAAGCGTACGTTTGGAGGGGTAGAATATGCGGTTCCCATGAGCATTACATGGGGAAATGGAGATCTCAAAAAACCACTTATTCTTCAAGGAGATCTTGAGAGAAATGAAAATCCGATATGGAAATCGTATGGAATTATTGTAGCTCTTGAGGCTGCTGGGTTGATTGACCAAGAATTGCCTTTGGAAAAAAAAGTGAATCGCAGCTTTGAATTATTTGCTGCTTGTTTTTCTTCAATTTCAGGAGGAAGACATCTATTTATTACCAATGCGGAAGAGTTGATTCGGGGTGTTTTATTGCATCACTATCATATCACTCAATCGGATCTCGATAATTTTCTAAATAAACCCAAAGGGATGGTTCATGGCGGCATATTTATTCATCTTCCAAAAAATTCAAAGAAAAGTGGAATAAGAGAGGATCCTTGTGAAGCGTGTATTCGCGATATGCAGAAGGCAACAGTTGCCTTTAAGGCGCTAGCTGATAATGCTTTGATAAAGGCATGGGAGTTTACACTCGCCTCATTTTCTGAAATCAAACTCGATTTTGCACGCTGGAATCTCTATACAAGTCTTGGGGTGAATTTTGATGATGTTGGCGGGATAGGACAATGCCTTTATAAGATGATGTCTGTAAAAGTAGAACATGCAAATGCTACGTTGCGAGCTCTTTCAGATGAATATGACCAAGCGGCTGTTCATATGCGTTACTTGGAAGGGAGGGTAAAAAGCGCATCTTCTGAGAAAGAGATTGAATGGATGAAAATGGAGTATCAATCGAAGCAAGTAGAGCTCTATCACATCGAACAACAAAAACAAATAGCGTATGAAAATGCAAATAAAATCGCTCATTTACATGAATTCCTCATAGGTGAATATGATAAAAAATTTCCTGATTATTTCCAGGAAGTATATGACGCTGAAATTCATGATATAGCGAGTGGTCCATTCGACGATAGCCCAGCAGGGTTTCGACTTGTTTTCAAGCATGGTAGAAGCAATCCATCTTTGTGGACATATGTTCGGTCTGCTTCAGATTTTATTGAGGCTCTTGTCTCATTTTTCACGATCACAGAGCAGGAATTACGCGCTATGCCGCAGATAAAAGGAATTGAGCAAGACTTTAGTGTCGCTATCACACAGCTTGTCAATCATGTAAGAAGCGATGAATTTCTTGAGTCAAGTTTTTTTCGAATGGCCAAAGCGCATGGGGCGAGATGTCCGCAAAAACCACTCGAACATCTTGATAAGGTAGAAAAAAAGCCTTGGGTGTACACCTCTGGTGGCTCAATGAGTATTTTGGTAAGTGCCTATTTTGGGAACGAGCAAAGACCTACTGAAATTTCAAGATGGGTCGAAAGTGAAACAGAATTGTTTGCTTGGCTAATAGATAGTATGAGGCAGCTTCCTGCAAAAGTAATGGAGCTATATATACAAAACTCAAAAAAATCGATGCTCATTCACTCCCCGACTCACGCGTTTTCACTGAAGCCAGGATTTTCTCTTTTTCGTGAAGCTTGGACGAGTGATATGTACAGCTACTCATGGATAAAAAATAAAATTGTAGAGCCAGCTAAACGGTTTTACAGTGAGATAGAGGTGAATGGAGTGATTTCTCAGAATATAGCAGAATCGCTGTGCTCCTCTGTTGCTGCTGATTATAAACCGCGTGTGAGGCAGCTATTACAAGATATCACGTATAAGCAGTCCCTACAAGATTTTAGAATGCATCTTTCCCTATCTTTACTGCGTGATAAAGGACTGCAATCGGAATATGGGGCTGTGATATCGCAAGATACTATAGACGCACTGCTGTACAGTGAATTTCCATTTGCTCTGCGCGATCAACTCAAGCAAAATATTTTTGACGTCGGTAGTGAGCTTTTCCAGTCTAATACGCAATTAGACGCAAGATTTAAACACAGTGCAGAGCAGTATATCCATAGCATCAATGCACCTATTATTTCTTCGAGGCGATTTATTGATATCATGCGGGGGCTTATTTTAGTTACCGTTGGGAAAACAAAGGCCAATAGCGATCTCTTTTCTCATCTTTTGGCAGTACTATGTAAAAAAGGACACATCGCTCCTCGTCCTGTTTTATTTGCGGACACAAACTGGGTGAAAGATTTTTTTGCATTTGTTGTGAATCCAGGGAATTTGGATTTAGAATTTTGGAGTGTTGATGCATATGGCCTTTGTGGAAGGCCTGTGAGCCATTGGAAGATGTGGTTGAATGGATCAAAAAAAGAGCCTTCGTGGGGTGTTTTTTGCAAGCCTTACGAGTATGTTGGTCGCTAACGTGTAAAAAAAACAGGTGAATTATATTTACAAAAATAGGCAATCAGCATTATACACTGAGGTTAAATGTTTCATGAATTGGGCGTCGTGAGAAAAACAGCCTGAGAAGTGATCCAAAAGGGTCTTTTCAGAGATAGTGATTCTGATAAAGAAACAAAGTAATGATACCGGCGTCCGAAATTGATGAAGGTGAAACAAAAATTATGAAGTTATTAAAGTTTTTAGAAAAACATGTAACAATGGAGAAAACCATGAACCTGTTCAAGTATCTGTTGCCAGTAGCTTTGGCAACGTGTGGGTTTGCTTCTTCTATGCAAGGTGCAGACTACTCGACAACATCGGAAGAGCGTGAGAGTGATATCCGAGCTTTATCTGATTTTGTAAAATCAAAGAGCGGTATATCAGTGCAAGAAAAAGGTGGTAACCTCATGATCAGCGGTGACGTGCGATCAGAGTGGAGCCATATGAAGTCCACAACAAAAGGCGTAAAGCAACGTGGTCATAAATCGCATCATCATGCTCCTTTTGCAACAAACGAATTTGATGTTGAAGTTAACTTGATGTTTGACTACAAAGCAGATCGTTCATGGGCGAGTATCCAATTGCAATTTGACAATTCAGCGGGTATCCGTCAGTGGGGGAAAAGAGAAACTCCACACTATGTAAACCATCACCATACTTTATTTGGTAGCGGAAGTTTAGATAATTTAGCTCTGCGCAAAGCATATCTGGGATATAATGTGTTTGAAGAAGGTACGTCTCGCTTTGATATCGAAGTGGGTCGTCGCCGTCTCAAAGACGTTTTTGAATCAAAAGTAATGTTCCATAACTATTTTGATGGCTTATTACTCAAGTATGCAAACAGTTTCGAAGGAATGGCAGATTTCCAAGCTAAATTGGCTGGATTTGTTGTAGATCAAACTGTCAACCATTTTGGCTATGTTGGCGAATTGGCATTCATGAACATCGTTGATGAAGGTATCGATTTTAAATATTCTTATATCCACTGGAATAAGAGTAAAGCAAATCGCTATGACCATAAGCGACCTCATGGCGCTCGATTTAACGTATCTCAATTCTTATTGGCATACAATCTCAGCCCTGATTTCGTTCCATACAAGACACAACTGTATGCAGCATACCTGCGCAACCATGCAGCAAAATCTACTCATTGGACACACCATGAGAAGGCTGGTAATGCTTTCTACGTAGGTTTCAAAATGGGCGAAGTGAAGCGTCAATCTGACTGGGCAATCGATGTAAGCTATCAGTGGGTAAAAGCTCTTGCTATGCCAGAATCTGACTGCCAAGGTATTGGTAGAGATAGTCCACGTGGCATCTCCTTCTTTAGAAAGAAGAGCCAAGGTACTACAAACTACAAAGGCTACAAACTTGATGGCTTGTATGCTTTAACAGACAACTTGACACTCAATGCGTTCTATCAGCGCGCTCACCAAGAATCAAGAAAGATTGGTGGCAAGCACAAGTCGCATAAATTCCAACTTGCAGCTATCTACGCGTTCTAGTAGAACGACTGTAGTATAGTCTTTCAAGGTGATAGGGGGCCCATTTGGGCCCCTTTTTTTATTAGACTTCCTTCGAGATTCCATTTGGTTGTTAAAATTACCATTTTTGGCATCTTGAGCTGCAAATTTTTCGACCATATGCTCTTACAATTCGCAACTCAACTTGATCAAAAATCATCAATTTTTCTAACCAAAGCGAGTTTCGAAAGAAGTCCATTTTCTCAAAAGGGTATATGGATTGCAGTTTCGTTCGATCAGTTTCATTGTTCTTATACCATTTATGAAGAATAAGTTTTAGTTTTGGCGTTAGCTTTGCAATAAATGTTTTATCTTCATTCGCGTCTTTCTTATCGGCAATGGTCGCTCATCCCAGGTGCAAAAAATTTGTGCAGCTTTCTTGCACAACTAAACGTTATTTTTGATAAATGATATAAAGTCTGTGAGAAGATTTAACCAAAATCCTTTATCTATAGGATAGGTTGTCGCTTTAAATAAAAAAAAGGAGGGGGAACACAATCGGTATGCAAGCCGAAAGCTACAACAGGAGATCCCATCCATCGATGGGTAAAATCGACTCTGTCTACAGTATACTCGATGAGCTTCTATTCATTACGCAAGAGGTCTATTATGTATTCGAATATGAATTGAGATCTTTTCAATAGGTTGTGGTCCAAAAAAAGTTTCTAAGGAGCTCTATTTCAGTAGCGATACCTTAGCAGAAAGTTCTGTTTTGATCTTCCCTTCAGTTAACTGTTCTTGTCCTACAGCAATAAGTGAGAAGAAATTGATATCTCTTCCTTCTAGATCACTTTTCCAAGCAGAATGCCATGCAGCGGCATACTGTGCAAATAGCTCTTTCGAGCAGAAAATTCCTATAGATGTTCCTCTTGAAATAGAGTGATGGATGAGATCCCCATATTCTCCTTGAGGGAGCAGATCCTCAGGATGTGACGCCTCAAGCACTGGGATACACATCTTTGCTATTTTGGCAAAAAATGAAAGGGTCGATGTGGAATGAAGAGTAAAGAGTCTCATTCGCTTTCTCTGGGAAGCAAGAAGTATTGCTGCCCAAGGCCAAAAGGAATGGGGCACGAAAAAGAAAGAGATTTTAGAGATGGATATTACATCCTTGCCTTGCAGGGTTACTGGGAAGTGGATGCGAGAGACAATAAAAGAGCAAAAACGCACAATATACCCAGACATCGATATAAGAACAAAAATAACAATTCCAATCGTTGCAAAACCCATTACTGTAAAACCGTGGTCTGCGTCAATATGAAGAACTTCGCTTAATAGATAAAGCATCCCTGCAGAACAAAGTACGCCGACAAATCCTAAAAAATTTGTTGAGGCTACAATTTGACCGCGATGATTTTTGGGGCTTGTTACTTGAATATAGGAGTCTAGGGGAACCAGGTAGACCCCTCCAAAAAAACCTGCTAGAAAGACAAAGAGTAAGACCATTGGCATATATGGTGCGTAATAATCGAGTAGAAAACAGCATGCTGTGATGCCAAGGCCTCCTATCGGCACAAGCCCAAGTTCGACCGCTTTCCCAGAAAGCTTGCCTGCGAAAATGGATCCCGCCCCAATACCCAAGGCTGTAAGTAAAAAGAGATACCCACCTTGCACGTCGCTGAGATGAAGAATATTGATTGCAAAAGGAATCATATTGAGTTGAATAAAAGAGCCAATAAAGAGGAAAAATGCAGATCCAATTACGGCGGTAAGGAGTGATGGTTCATTACGAATGACTCTTAGTGTGCGTATTAACTCTGTAATGAATCGAGGACTTACTTTTTTTTGTGCGTTAAGAGGGGCTGTTTTTTGAATATGCAAGCTTGTAAAAAGTCCTAGTAAAGAAAATCCAGCACAGATAGCGACGGAGAGGACAAAGCCTCTTTCTGTGATATCTGTTAAAAAGGAAGCGAGAAAAGTTCCAAAAATAATAGCAGTATACGTAAAAGAGGTAAGATATCCATTTGCCTTGGATATAGACTCTGTGGGAACGATTTCAGGGACAATGCCATACTTGCATGGGCCAAAAAAAGCACTGTGTGCCGCGAGTAAAAAGAGCCCTATAAATGACAATATCTTACTGGCATAGGCAAATGCTATCATTCCGAGCAGCATGATAATGAGTTCGGCTACCTTTGTGCACACAATAATAGTTCTTTTGCTATATCTATCAGCAACCATTCCGGCAGTTTGAGAGAAAAGAAGAAATGGAATGACATAGACTGCCCCTACTGCTGCGAGTAGAGAGCTGCTGGATTGAGTTCCCTCTACAGAAATAAAGCAGTAGACGATCAAAAGCTTAAAGATGTTATCATTCATTGCTCCCAAGAACTGTGCAATATTAAGATGCGCAAACGAGGTAAGTCGAAATTGACCAAAAATTTTTGATACAAATGTTTTTTTTTCATGAGGCAATCGGTTATCGAAAAAAAGCATGAGTGGCCTATGTGTGTATAATTTTGTATGTTTAGAGGGAATTTTGCAATTTCCTCTTTAGGCAAACTATATGCTAATTTTTCTTGGAATTATTAAGCTATGATAAAGTCGGTATGGATATTTCGAATACGCATATTTTTTTGAGTAATAAGATCGAATCTCACTTTGCAAGGCTTGTGAAAAAATTGCAGAGCTATACAAAGGATCACGTAATTATCGCGCCTGATGGTGGACTTGTTTGGTATCTATGGCAAGAAATCACACGCATGATTGAGGCGCCTCTGTTTCACGTAGAAATTCTACCGCTGCAGCAGTGGCTAGAGCGGAATACCATTCATACCATCTTGTCTTCAAAGAGAGAGTTTCATTTTTTCGGATTTGCTTCTATGAGCCATGAGTGGCTCAGGCAGTGTATCGGGCAATCTCACATCCATTTTTATTTTTTATCTCCTTCGATGATGTTTTGGACCGATGTGTACACAGATAAAGAATTAAGAAAAATACAGCTGCCAGACGTGGATGAAGAAGTACTGCACTCGCTCTATTGGGATCGTCATCCGCTACTTGCAAATAATGGCGCCTTAGCAAGACAGACTATTCAAGCGATTCAAGAAACAGATGCTCCTATAGAAGAAGAATATCTAATTCCTGAATCGATACGCTCTCACTCTTTCTATAATGAAGTAATACGCCATGAAGTGAGTAATACTTCGTTCTCTCTAAAAAAAGCCACTTTTCTACAGATGGTACAAGCGGATCTTCTTACGTTATCGTATAGGCGTGAAGAAAAAATAGAAGTAGTTGACGATCAAAGCCTTCAAGTGAGAACTTCCCGCACACTATTAGAAGAGGTGGAGCTATTATATGAAGTCTTGATGCGGCAAGCTCTCTGTATTAACCTAACAGAACAACTACTTCCTGCAGCCTGTATTGTATATGTAGATGGATTAGATCGTTATTTGCCTTATATTGAGAGAGTTTTTGGAAAAAAAGATTCAGCACTGAGCTATGAAGTGGTAGGGCATAAAAATCCAATGCATGCGGCGACACTAGCTGGTAGTTTCTTTCATTCATTAGCATGTGTGAGTAAAAGAGTTTCGAAGAATGATATTTTGACTCTTTTGAATAGCCAGTTTCTCAAGACATTTCAATTTTCAACAGATGAAATACTCACAATAAAAGCCTATTTTGAGAAGAGTCCATTTTTCGAAGGCGTCCATATGCGCTCTTTGGAAAAAGAGCTCGAGCGTTCTGGTATTTTATTTTCGCAAGGGGCAAGAACATGGGAAGATCTCACACGAGATATGGTATGTGCTTCTACTCAGAGAGAAAGCCCAGGTATTGAGCTTGAAGTAGCGACAGCACAAGCAGTGGGTCATTTTATCTCTATCGTACAACAGCTTTTTTCTGAGTTTGGCGGCTACCTCTCTGAAGAAAAAAATGGAGCTGTGTGGGCAGCCATCTTTGATAAACATTTGAATACCTATTTTTGGCAAAGCGAGGATAGAAAAGAACGAATGTGGCTAGAAGATGCCATTGCGGCATTTTCAACATCACAAGAGTTTCTTTGCTTTGAGGCCGCTTGTGAACAGCTTCAAAAGAAATATGAGGAGATGCAAAGAAGAGAAAAGTTGTTTTTCCAAAAGCCAGTTGTGTTTACTCCCGTTGGAGAGCTGCGAGGATTGCCTGCTAGAGTTATTGCTTATATTGGAATGAATGAAAAAAAAGATCTTTTGCAGCCAAGTGTGTCTTGTAGTGCAGCTCAACAATTTCAGATTCCGAGATATGGGAAAATGCAAGATGTACAACAGCTTCACTTCATTGAATCGATTCATCTTGCGCAAGATGCGTTTTATGTGAGCTATCAAGCAGAAGAGTGCTGTGCTGAACCACTTCTTCCTGTTAGAAACTTGTTGCAAGCGATGAATGCAGGGTTTGCGTGGGGGAATAGCCCTTCCGAAGAGAAGGAGCATGCTGCTATACCCATAAGCGAAAAAGAAATGCAGCACGCGTCTTGCGTAGTGAAGACAAAAAAAGTGCAGAAAAATATCGATATACGTCTTTTATGCGATATAGCAAGAAATCCTATTAAAGCTTATTTACAGAAGAGTCTTGGTATTTACCTGAAGAAAGATGAGGCAGAAGATAATTTTTGGATGAGCACACAGCTGGAGTGGTCTTCAAAAAGAGAAGCATTGCAGTTAGATCACGCACAATTTATTGAAAAGATAGAGTCTTCTCCAGAAATGCCTATGGGCCATTTAAAAAAGGTGGCGATAGCATCACTATCTCGAGATAAAAGTGAGATTGAGGCAGTAAAAGGTAAGCTGAATATACCTTCATCACTTCAGATAATTGAATTGATGACGAATTGCCATCAGCAAGAGTGGATCACAGAAGAGAGGCTTTTAGCTCCATCGATTCCTCTCAAGATAGAGGGAAAAGACTATTTCCTTATAGGAGAGATAGGACCTGTCTGTAAGACAGGATTGGTCACGTTTGATCGCTTATATACACACAGTTTTTATAGTAATTATCCTCTATTGTCAATTCTTTCAATTTTAGATAAAGAAACGAGTATCTACGGCATACGTGATGCGAAAAAATTGCATTTTCATATTGAGGAGCCTTTGCAAAAGCTTCACGATTTTGTAGCTTATGCATTGGAAGCTCTAGAAGCTCCTTCGCTACTTATGCCAGAATGGATAGAGGAGATAGCTATAACGGACTCAGCGGCTCATTTTTTACAAAAAATTTCTCGAAAAAATGAGTGGGTTGATCCATATATTGGCTATTTTTTCAAAACAGACCATCTTTCCTATTTTGAAAAACAGTGGGGTCATTGGCGGAAGATGGCGGATCTATTTGTAAAGGCAAGAAAATGATGAATTTTGATGTTCTTCAAGGAACAATTTCATTAAACCAACATCTTTTCATAGAAGCATCAGCAGGGACTGGAAAAACATTTACAATTGAGCATTTGGTTGTAAGAAGATTGCTAGAGCCTACTAGTGCACAAACCTTTCAATCTTTTGAACAGATTGCAGTTATCACTTTCACCAACGCCTGTGCGTATGAATTGAAGCAACGTATTAAAAAAACGATTGAATACACGATCGATCTTTTGTCAGGGAGTTCGTGTGAGGAGGCTCCAGAGTATGTACAAGCAATTTTTGCAGCTGGAGCAGTTGTGCAAGCGCAAAAAATTTTGCGAAGAGCTCTTTCTCAATTTTCGAATGTGACGATTTCTACGATCCATGCGTTTTGTTATCGCGCTCTTTCTGAGTATAGAGGCGAGCCTCTTCTAGTCGCAACATCGCAAGATATAACGCGCCTTATTCATGATTTTTTCCTGTATGGAATACAGGAAGAGCAGTTTTTTCCAGAGCAAGTGGCGGCTCTTATCAAAACGCATGGAGGATTTGTACCGTTTGTGGAGTTGTTGCGAGTACATCTATGGCGAAAAGAAAATAAAGAAAACAAGAAAGCTTTGCAAACATGGAATGAGCTTCTTGCTGCAATACAAGAGTTTGAGCTTGATGAAGAAACGGTTCTTGCTATCTTAGAAGCCGAGTGTGAGCGATATAAAAATATAAAAGGACGTGACGGAATATCACATGAGGTAGCATGTAAAATAAAGGCTTTTGCAGCTCTATTTTCACCAAATCCAAAACGTGCTGACTTTTTACAAATGCCGCTTATTTTCGATGAGGTCTTTCAAGAATTAAAGGTAAGAGCTCCCCTTTCAAAATATGAGCCTCTATTCGAACGCATGAGACATGTGCTGCAACCATTTATAAAAGAGCTTGCATGTACAGACGATCTGTTTCTTCGACTCGTGGCAGAAGTTGAGTTGTTTGTTGAGCGTGCGCAAGAGGCAAATGGATCTCTTTCGATCGAGCGTTGTCTGCACGCAATATGGCAAAAAACACAAGATGAACACTTTTGCGTGTTTATGAGAGAGCGCTATCATACGCTTATTGTCGATGAATTTCAAGATACAGACCCCTTGCAATGGAAGATTGTAAAGAAGATCTATTTAGATGAAAAAAGCCAATCATTTTTATATTTGGTAGGAGACCCAAAGCAGGCAATTTATCGATTTCGTGGAGCCGATATTTATAGTTATTTGGAAGCCAAAAGTGCTTTAAGGGGCGGTAGTGAGCTTGGTCTTACTACGAATTTTCGTTCATCACATGCGCTCAATGAAGGGCTTAATTTCCTTTTTTCTGCACCACATGCAAAGGATCTTTTTTTACTTCCAGACACATTAGAGACGGTAGTTGCCCGTGCTTTACATACTCGGCATGTGGGCCTAGAAACAGCGCCTTCAATCTTCTTTTGTATGGTACAAGGAAGCAAAGGAAGATCGTCACTCTTTCCATCACTTGCTATGGAGGAAAAACAGATTTTTCCGTTTATTCTAGAAACCCTCTTGAAAGAAGGTGTAGAGAAGACGGCTATTTTAGTAAAGGATCGCTATCAAGCAAGGCGTGTAGTTGACTATCTTTCACAAAGAGGAATTCAAGTAGCGAGCGCTCAAACGATAACGCTTGAAGAAAATGAACCATTTCATTTTTTGAAGAGAATCTGCGGATGCATGGAAGAGCCCCGTCGTATGGGTCCTTTGGCAACTCTTTTATTAGCATATCCATTCTTTTTAAGTTTTGAATATTGTGAGCTTCTTCGCTCTTTAGATGACAAAAGCTTGCAGCTTCGTAGTAAATATGTAGAGCGCTTTTTGTTTTTAAAAAAAACATTAGAGGAGTGTGGATTTCCTCGATTTTTTAACGAGCTTATGGATTTTGTTGCGGCCAATGCAAAAGAGCCCTGTGCAGAAGAGATGGAGTGCATGTTTGATTTGTTGGCACCTTACAGCTCGAATATACGAACTGCTTCTGCATTGATTTCACAGCTCAAGCAGTTAAAGAATATGACGGAGGAGGAGCGCTCTTTAGCAAAGCCTACAAGCGAGGCTGCTGTTCAAGTGTTGACGATGCATAAAAGTAAAGGTCTTGAATTTGATGTGGTATTTTCCTTAGGTACAGCTTCAAGAACACCTGTTGATTCTGACAAAGAAGAGGCTGATCATGAAAAGCTGCGGCAGTTTTATGTGTGTGCAACGAGAGCGAAGAAAAAGTTGTATCTTTGTGTACCACTACAAGAAGAGCAAAAAGAAGTCCCATATGGGACGGCATCTGCTATGGAATTATATCTCGCTACGCTCGCTACAACATTAAAAGGTGGAGAAAAGTATCAGTGGATGGATGCGGCTATTCAAGAAGAAATGGTGTCGCTATTATCTCAAAATGGATCTATAGGTCAGATTTGGCTTTCTGAAAAAGAGATTTCCAAGAGCGGTCTGCAGAAAAAAACGATGTTTTTCAAGCAGGAGACCAGGCATGTTCAGGTAGAGCCTGTGCGAATAGAAACCTTTTCAGTGAATAAGCAAAGCGTCGAAACTGCCAGTGTAGAAAAGAGCGACTTTTTGCAAGGAGCATCTTTTGGGAGAAGAATGCATGAGTTGATAGCAGCGCTTCTTGCACAGCCGAAGGAGGTAGTACGGTCTGAAGAAAATATTCATGCGTGGTTCATGACCCAGTTATGCTACATGCCAGAAGGTCAGCATATTGAAAAGATAGTGAAGATGCTCTACATGATTTTTCATGCCCCATTTTCTTCTCACGGTCATACCTTTACTTTATCAGATGAAGAGTGCCAGGTTGTCAGTATAGAAAGGCCCTTTTATTATAGAAAAGAGCAAGCCATTATTCATGGAATTGTAGATCTTGTGATCCGTGTGAGGTCATATCTTTATATTATCGATTGGAAAACACATACACTTTTGGATGGATATGATCATGAATCTCTTAGAAAGGTTATAGAAGAAGGAGGGTATTCCTTGCAGGCAAAGATGTATCGTGATGCCTACGCAAAATATATTGAATGGGCAAATGCTGGGCAAGTATCTGGTTTCTTCTTTGTCTTTGTAAAGGGAGTGGATGTGGACGGCAGAGGCATTTTTTTGATGGAGGCGCATGCATAAAGCTATTCTTGAGGAATGCATACACAATAATGAAGCCTCTTATCTCGATTTGGTCATCGCTTCTTTTTATGACCCGGAGTATGGAGCACGCTTTATGGCGCTTGCATTTCTCTCTTCAGTATATAGAAATGGCCATCTTTATGTGGAATTACAAGATGAGCTAGCGCCATCTGTTTCTATTCTATGGCCAAGCGCTCCCTCTTCGATTGAAGCTGTCATTCGACAAGGACTTTTAGAGCTATATGAGGAGTGTGTTGTCAAAGATGGCACCAGGATATACTTGCAAAAAGCCTATTTTGACGAAAAAGAAATCATTTGCTCTATCGAGAAACTACAGAATGTGCCAATGGATCGCGCCCATATTGCCAAGATTGAGTTGCTTCTCCTCCAGGCACATGCAGATAAACAGATAACTCATGATCAGATGCAGGCTTTACTTGCCATTTTGTCTTTTTCTCTAGGGGTCATTGCAGGAGGACCAGGAACTGGTAAAACACATACTGCAGGGGTGTTTTTGCGTGCCTACTTTCAATCTACAACACATGAGCTGCGATCAAAAATTGCGATTGCTATTACCGGGCCTACAGGAAAAGCAGCACATCATTTGAAGGCAAGTATTGAGCGGGCATGCGGCGGTGAGTATGAAAAAATTGAACCGCATATCACAACCGCGACTTTACATGCGCTTTTACGAATACTTCCTCTTTCGGTCCGCTCAAAAAATCTTTCATTTCTTCCCTATGATGTGATTCTAGTAGATGAGGCTTCGATGATAGATGCCTCTCTCATGAGGCAATTGCTTGCTCGTATAAAGCCTGGGACGCGGCTCATATTTTTAGGAGATGATAATCAGCTTCCTCCAGTAGAGCCAGGGGCTGTTTTTTCAGAGCTCATCCATTCGAAAAAAGTACCAATAGGATATTTAAAGGAGTGCTTGCGCTGTGAGCTTGCATCTATTGTACAGCTTGCTGAGCATGTACGAAGCGGGAATATCGAGATGTTCTTTGAGGCACTTCATGCTCCTTCAGAGGCAGTTGTTTTTCATGACATAGAAGCTTGCAACCTCACGGTTTTGAAGCAGTATAGGGCATCCTTTCAGGAGCTATCGAGTGGGGATGTAGATGATATAAAGCGCTTTCGGATCTTGACTCCATTGAAGGATGGTCCATACAGCGTAGAGCATATCAATGACTTTTTTCATCAAGAAGCGCGCTATGCAAGATCACTCTTTCTTCCGACCATTATTACGAAAAATGATTATGAATTACAGCTCATGAATGGCGAGGTGGGAATTTGGAAAGTGGATGAAAAAATGGCTTATTATAGAGTAGATGGGGTGATGAGACATATTCCTACTTCTCTTCTCCCTCAGCATGAGTTAGCATTTTGCCTTTCTGTGCATAAGAGCCAAGGAAGTGAATTTGATCATGTTGTTTTGATTTTACCTCAAGGAAGTGAGCGATTTTCTAAAAATATGCTCTATACAGCAATTACAAGAGCAAAAAAGAAAATAGAGATATATGCCTCTCGAGATGTTCTCAAGCAGATTATCGAAAATGATGGAAAACGATTGTGCTCTCTTTCAACCTCTTGAATAGAAATCACAAGCGCGGTACCATCTATTCTCTTGCCTGAATAGCTCAGGGGTAGAGCAGCGCTTTCGTAAAGCGTTGGTCGTGGGTTCAAATCCTGCTTCAGGCATTTTCTACAGGAGCTTTTCATGCATATCAGTAATTATTATATTTCACAACCTGCCGTAACAATGCTCAAGGAACCAAATGATTGTTCAGAAATGGTTTCAGAAGCCTTTTATTCAGAGGAAGTATCTATTTTAGAAGAGAGGTTTCTATGGATGCGTGTTTCTACCAAGGTTGATGAATATAGTGGGTGGATGCATATTCAAAATTCAAAACCGCTTCCCTACTCATTTTTAGACCAAAAAATTGTAAAAATCAATCGATTAAGTGCTCATGTTTTTCAAACAAATAACATGAAGATGAAGCCTCTCCTTACCTTGCCTTATGGGAGTAAATTGACTGTATTGGAGGATCAAGAAGGTTTGAAAAACAAGGGATGGGTTCGGGTACAATTAGTAGACAAGCGCATAGGTTGCGTGCAAACAGGTTGTATTACGTACGATGAAACACCTCTCTCAGTAAAGCAAGCAGTTGAACTTGCGAAAACATTTTTAGGTGTGCCATATACTTGGGGTGGAAGATCGAGCTTTGGGCTCGATTGCTCTGGGTTCACACAGCTGCTCTATAGAGAGATGGGATATCAGATCCCGCGAGATGCAAAAGATCAATACAATTGGAAGGGATTTACAGCTGCCAGCTGGGATCATCTCCTCCCAGGGGATCTTCTTTTTTTGGGATTGTCAAAAGAAAAAATATCGCATGTTGCAATGTATATGGGAGATAATACACTTATTCATGCTTCTTCTGCAGAGACGCACCCATATATCCTCACAGCACGTATCGATTGCGAAGAGGTGCGTCGTGCTCCATTCAAAGAGGCGAAGAGATTGCAGCTTGAGAATAATGCCATTTATCAAAAATAGACCTCATGTGCGCCGAAGAAGGTCCCACATGGCACGAAACTGAGGGCAGCTTTGCAGGAGCTCATCCTTTGTCCCTTCGGCGATCTTGACGCCCTTTTCAATATAGATTATCTTGTCTGCATCTTCGATTGTAGAAAGCCTGTGGGCAATGATAATTTGCGTTGTTTGTCCGTGGAGGCTTTTTAGAGCTTGTTTAATATGCGCCTCACTGAGGGCGTCAAGCGATGATGTAGCCTCATCCATGATGAGAATAGGTGTTTTTTTGACCAAAGCGCGTGCAATGGCAAGCCTTTGTTGCTGACCACCGGAGAGCGATTTCCCCGCTTCTGCAAGCATGGTGTCATAGCCTTTTTCTAAGCGGGTGATAAATTCATCAGCATGTGCCTGTTCAGCGGCTTCTCTGATCGCATCTTGTGAGTAAGGTCTTCCAAAGGCGATATTTTCGGAGACAGTATCGAAAAATAAAAAGGGCTTTTGAGGGACGAAGGCTATTTTTTCACGAAGTGACTTTTGTGTATAGGCAGAGACTGATTTCCCATCAATACGGATTTGTCCTTTTTGGATATCATAGAGGCGCGGAATGAGGAGTGCAATCGTCGACTTCCCAGCTCCTGTCGGCCCTACAACGGCTATCGTTTCACCCTTTTTGGCTGTAAAGCTTACACCTCTGAGCACCCACTCAGTGTCATATCTGAAAAAGACATTGTCAAATTCGATTTCTGAGTGTAACTGAGTAAACTCAATAGCGCCATCTGTGTCGTTTATATGAGGCTCAAGATCTAAGACTTCAAACATTCTCTCACAGGCAGCAATCCCTCGCTGGATACGAGCATTTTCTTCTGCAAATTTTTTGATCGGCTCATATACACAAGACAAAAGGCCGCAATAAAAGAGCACCTCATGTAAAGGAAGGTGAAGACCATATAGACCAAATAACAGGGCAGTGACGAGGCAAAAGATGCCGATAGTATGGAGGACAGGCCTTGCTGATAAGTCATACCGTGCGCTACGGCGTTCAAGTGTGGCCATCTGGTCATTTTGTTCGCGATATTTTCTGAGAGAAAACTCTTCCATAGCAAAGAGTTTTATTGTCTGTATACCCGATAAGAATTCAATGAGGACAGAGGCAAAGGCTTCTTGCTTTTTTTGAATCTGCTTCGATAGTCTTTTTACTCGTCTTGCTAAGAACAAAATGGGGACGATAAGAAGAGGAAAGCCAAAAAAAACAGCAATAGAGAGCTTCCAACTTACAAAAAAGCAGAGCGCAAATGTGGTAACAAAGGCAAAGGGAGTCTGGAGATAATTTACCAGCATAGAGTTAATAGCATCAGCAATCATATAGGCGTCGTTGACTGCTCGCGAAGAGAGGCTGCCGATGTTATGTTCTTGGTAAAAGCTGATAGGGAGTGATTGGATATGCTCAAAATAATTTTGGCGCAAATCGCGACTGATACGGATGGCCATGAGCTTGGTTCCAAAGCGATAGGCAAATAGGGTTATCGCCTTGAAGAGGGCAACAAAGATAAGCGCTAGAACGAGATTCCATACACTCTTATCGATAGGGAAGAGCTTGTTGATGGAGGCGAGCCCTGTATGTATGACGCCGGCTTCTTTATGTGCTTGCAAAAACTGCTCAGCAGAATCTCTTGTGACAACACCTGTGTGATCATGATCGATTGCATCAAAGCGCTCTTGTAAAAATTCTTTCTGTACAGCATGCGTGGGGATGAGAGTTCCATTCTTTTCCTGAGCAAAAAGTTCAAAAAAGTCAGGTCCCTTCTTTGTAATGACCCCAAGAGCAAACATTTCAAGTTGACCTGCTAAGGTAAAAAGAAGTGATGCAAAAATGCAAACCGCAAGAAGCGCTATATATTTTGGTTTTGCTAATGCTGTTTTGAATAATCTGTTCATCTTTTCCTCAAGCTGCACCTATGATGCCTTATTAGCGCTTTTTTCGTCTTGCTAGAAAGTGTTTGGGTATAAGAGACTGTCCAAAATTTTATGAAAAAAGTTACAGGATATGTGTGAAAAGAATAATGCTTTTTTTGTTGTATATGGCCTTCTTGAGTTGCGGTTCATATTCTGAATGGTTGATCGTTGATTTTGATGAGTCTTTAGGAAGGGGACATTCTCCCTATAAGAGCATGATCGCTAATACAGCCGATGAAAAGAGATACCAGCTGCTGAAGAAGATATGGAAAGAGCGAGCTCTCGTGGATCGATCAGCTGTTGACCCAGCGATCCCAACCATTATCCATCAAATTTGGCTAGGTCCAAAACCTCTGCCGCCCTTTTTTGAAAAATATCAAAAAGAGATTAAGCGGCTACATCCTGATTGGCAATATAAATTGTGGCGTGATGCAGATGTTGAGGCAGAAGGGCTAGATATATGGCCTCTTGTTCAACAATGCAGTAACTATGGACAAAAATCGGATCTCGTACGTCTTGAGCTTTTGCGTCGATATGGGGGAGTATATCTTGATGTGGATATCTTTGCCGTTCGATCATTCGATCCGCTGGTACAAAGATATGATTTTTTTGCAGGCTTAGAAGCGCCGCATGGTATCGGCAAAAGAAGTCCTCACATGCTGTTTATTTCAAATGCAGTCATAGCAAGCGCTCCTCATCATCCTATACTTTCATTATGGCATGAAAAAATAAAAGAGGCTTTTAACAAAGTAAAAGGGCAAAGACTAGATATCGTACAGCATGTATTAATGACTACATTTTTTACATTTGGAGAGGCTGTGGAAGAGGGAATACAAAGTTCTAAAAATAGCATTATCTTCCCACCAACTTATTTTTTTCCACTAATGCCTCCAAATAAATCGAGACCAAAAAAAGAAGTTTCGCACAAACGTCGATTTTTTGAATTTCTTGGATTGAAGAAAAAGAAGATATTTACCACAATTCGTCCCGAAACAATAGTGGTACATGATTTTGCGAATACGTGGGAAGAAAAATGAGAGATAATCTCCAAAGATAAGGGAATGAGCATGAAAAAGCGATTAGGTGTTTTACTGTGTTTGATACTGGGCGGTTTTGCTATAGCCTTCGGCGTGAAGCAGTTGAATTGTGCGTCTACGATAAATCACGTAGTGAACTTTGAAAAGTCTATGGGTGGACCTGATTTTCCGGAGTATAAATTGATGATGACAGATGCGGAAAATGAAAGGCTTTTTAAAAAGTATGAGAAGGTATACTACAATAGATTCGCAGAAGAGGCTACTTCAAAAGAGTGCAGGATTCCAAAGATTATTCATTTTATCTGGATTGGCCCTAAAGCTCCACCCAGCTTTTTTGAGGGCTATAAGTTAAGTTGGCAGCAACACAACCCCGACTGGCAAATAAAAGTATGGGGAAATGAAGAGGCTGCTGCATTCCCAATGGATCTACGAGAGGAATTTGACTCTTCGACAAATTGGGGAGAAAAGTCAGATATTCTTCGCGCGGAAATACTCGATCAGATCGGCGGCATATATGTTGATGTTGATTTCCAGTGTCTGAAACCATTTGATGAGTGTGCAGAAAAATATGACTTTTTTGCAGGATTAGAGCCTCCACATGAGGGAGTAAATCCAAAAACATTTCCCCGTGTCACAGTATGCAATGCATTGATAGGATCTTGTCCAAAACATCCCATTATACAAATGTGGAAGAGGCTCATACGGGAAAAATGGCTACCCATGGCACAGGAGATGCCAGAGTGCAAAAAACGTGTATTAGAGAGAACTTTTTATACATTTGGAGATGCCGTATCTGTCTATATAGACGATCAAAAGTATAAAAATATTGTATTTCCTGCCACCTATCTCTATCCCTACACTTTTTCAGAATTATCTCATGGCAGCACCAGAAAGAGAAAGAGTCTCAAAAGCATGGTGAGGTCTATGCTCATTGCATTAGGGCTCAAACAGAAACCTTGCTTTACCTCTCTTCAGCCAGAAACTTTAGCTGCCCACCACTGGAGCGGCACATGGCAAAAAACATCTCATGAACTGTTTAACGAAATTCATGAGAGGGTATTGTCAGTGGATCAATCGTTGAATCAGAGAATCAGTGCATTAGAAGAGCAGATAAAGCTATTAAAGCAACAAAAAAATGAAGTAGCTCAAGAGGTTTTATCAAAACAGTAGATGAATTTAATATCAATTCTACAGTAACATATGTGGTCTAAAGGTGATAAATGATGAAAAAAAAGTATATATACTGCCTTGTTGCAGCTCTCTTTTTTGTTTCTTTAATAGCGGCGAGTTGTTCAGATAAGAAAAAAGACAAAGATTCTCGGCATGGGCCTATAGAAGAAGTAAGTTTCGAAGAATCGATGGGGAAAGGAACGGATGAGTATCAAATAATTTTCTCAAATCCAGATGATGTAGTGCGTTTTAATAATTTGAAAGAAAATTATGAAAAAAATCTCCCTTCGAAATTGGTAGAATCACAACAGCCAAAGATTCCAAAAATTTTACATCAAATATGGCTTGGTCCTAAAACGCCTCCTTCTTACTTTGCGACGTTTCGTGATAAGTGGAAATCTGTGCACCCAGATTGGGAGTATCGTTTGTGGACAGATGTCGATGTTGAAGAGCTTGGTCTTGAGCTCAAAGATTTAATTGATCAAACGCCGAATTATGCCGAAAAGTCTGACATCCTGCGCTCTGAGTTGCTGGATCGCTTTGGGGGAGTCTATTTAGATGTCGACATGGAGTGTTATCATTCTTTGGAAGAGTTGAATCACAAATATGACATGTATGTAGGCATTGAATATCCTCATAAAATTGATACGACTAATAATCGTGTGTGGCTTGGAATTTCTATTATGGCCTCACGTCCAAATCATCCTGTGCTTAAGCGATGGAAAGAGCTCATTCGTGCCGGATGGGATGAAGTGAATCGTAAATATTCTTCCCCTGTTTCACGGGTTATTAACCATACCTATTTTCCTTTTTCGATTGCCTTTTTTGAGAAGTATAAAGAGCAAAATTTGAATAACATGGCCTTCCCTGCTACCTATTTTTATCCACTGTCGGCAGCTTCTGCTGCGAAGAGAAGAAGTGGTATACGTGCTATTCGAGAAAAATTGTATGACTTTTTAGAAAGTGTGCATTTGAAAAATCCGCGTCCTTTTGCACGGGTCTATCCCGAATCTATAGCTGTTCATTACTGGGGGAATACTTGGATAGCGACGCCGCAAGAGAAGATGAATGAATTGCAGAATCAAATCGATCTAATTCGTCGGGAGCATTATCGGCTACAACAAAAAGTTCTTAAAATAGATAAAGAAATGAATCATAAGAAGCAAGACGAATTGTCATAAGGCTGTAGTTTGTATGTGGAGTTATTAATTCATGGCGCAGCCATTTGTTCCATCCGAGTATAAGTATGGATTTGTTACCGATATTGAAACTGAGACCTTCCCAAAAGGTCTCAGTGAAGAGGTGATCGAAGCTATCTCACAGAAAAAAGATGAGCCTTCATGGATGCTCGATTTTCGTATGAAGGCCTATCGTAAATGGCTTACGATGCAAGAGCCTCACTGGTCGAACGCTCCCTATCCTTCCCTCGATTATCAAAATATTCGTTACTATTCTGCTCCAAAAAACAAAGCAAAATTGAATGATATCAGTGAGGCAGATCCGGAGATTTTAAAGACGTTCGAGAAGCTAGGCATCCCTCTTGAAGAGCAGATGCGCCTCATGAATGTAAATGTCGCCGTCGACTTAGTATTTGATTCAGTATCAATCGGTACCACATTTCAGAAAAAACTGAAAGAGGCGGGCGTTATTCTCTGCTCGATGACAGAGGCTGTACGCAATTATCCAGAGCTTATAAAAAAATATTTAGCGAGTGTTGTTCCTGTTGGGGACAACTTTTTCGCAGCCCTCAATTCAGCAGTATTTTCAGATGGCTCTTTTGCCTATATCCCCAAAGGGGTGCGATGCCCAATGGAGCTCTCTACCTATTTTCGTATTAATGAAAGAGAGACGGGGCAGTTTGAGCGAACACTGATTGTTGCAGAAGAGGGCTCATACGTGAGTTATCTAGAAGGCTGCACAGCGCCTGCGTATGACACCAACCAGCTGCATGCTGCAGTAGTCGAGCTTGTAGCACTCGATCATGCTGAAATCAAGTATTCTACGATCCAAAACTGGTATTCTGGAAATAAGGACACAGGAGCTGGAGGAATTTATAACTTTGTCACGAAGCGCGGCCTTTGCTTGGGCAAGAAGTCAAAGATATCATGGACGCAAGTAGAAGCAGGAGCTGCCATTACCTGGAAGTATCCGAGCTGTATCTTACGAGGTGATGATTCGGTCGGAGAGTTTTATTCGGTAGCATTGACAAACGGCCACATGCAGGCAGACACTGGAACGAAGATGATTCATATTGGGAAGAACAGTAAGTCTACCATTGTATCGAAGGGTATCTCCTCCGATATGTCACACAACTCATACCGTGGCCTTGTAAAAATGCTGCCAAAGGCTGCAGGGGCTAGAAATTATACCCAATGCGACTCCATGCTTGTCGGCAATAAATGCTCTGCCAATACGTTTCCCTATATCGAAGTGGGCAATGCCTCAAGTCAGGTGGAACATGAGGCCTCTACTTCGAAAATAAATGAAGAGCAGCTCTTTTACTTCAGATCGCGCGGGGTTTCTTTTGAAGATGCGGTCAATATGATCGTTAGTGGCTTTTGTAAAAAAGTCCTCGATGAGCTCCCTTTTGAATTTGCTACTGAAGCAAAAAATCTGCTCGCATTAAAACTTGAAAATTCAGTTGGATAGATCATGTTAGAAATACGTAATATCGCTGTCTCCGTCGATGGGAAAGCCATTCTTAAAAATTTTAGCCTTACAATCAAACCAGGCGAAGTTCATGCAATTATGGGGCCTAATGGTGCTGGGAAATCGACATTGGCAAAGGTGCTTGCCGGTCACCCTGCCTATGAAGTTACTGAAGGCGAAATTTTCTTTTTAGGCAAGTCTCTTCTTGAGATGGCCCCTGAAGAGCGTGCTCACCTTGGCTTATTCATGAGTTTTCAGTATCCTGTTGAAATTCCTGGTGTTTCTACCACACAGTTTTTACGTGTGGCCCTCAATGGAGCGAAAAGATCGCGTAATGAGCCAGAGCTTTCTGAAAAAGAATTTGACACCTATCTTGATGAGAAGATGCGGCTTATGGAGATGAAGCCAGAATTTCGTAGCCGCAATGTCAATGAGGGCTTTTCAGGTGGTGAGAAGAAGAGAAGTGAAATCTTGCAGATGGCGGTATTGAACCCCAGGATGGCGATCTTAGATGAGACAGATTCTGGCCTTGACATCGATGCGATGCGTATTGTCGCTCGCGGGGTAAATAAGCTGATGTCACAAGAAAATGCGCTTTTACTGATCACCCATTATCAAAGGCTTCTCGACTATATACAGCCGCATCATATCCATGTTATGATCGATGGGAAAATCGTGTTATCAGGCGGGCCTGAGCTTGCTCTTGAGCTCGAGTCCAAAGGCTATGACTGGCTAGAAGCTTCTCCGGAAGAGGAGTAATGAGATGACGCTTGCTCATGAAGCTAAAGATCTTTTCTTGCCGAGTTTTTGTGCTTCTATAGAAAAAAGTGGCGATACAGAGCTCCTCAGACGCCTGCGCCGCGAGGCATGGCACAAGCTTCAGCAGGTAGGTTTGCCAAAAAGTAAAAACGATCTTTTCCAGTATATCTCGCTTGCCAAGGTTATAGAAAAAAGTTACCGCTATCCAGAAAATAAAGAGCTTGTGCCGCCTCATCCCCTTACAGGGTCTTCGCGATCATACGTTGTCTTTGTAAATGGGAATATACGCCTTGATCTTTCAGGTATAAGCGCCCTTCCCAAAGGATGCGTTGTAAAGCCGCTGCAAGAGGCTGCAAAAACATATGCCACACTTCTGTCGAACCACTTTTCTGAAGCTCTCAAGCAAGAAAATGACCCTTTTGCTCTACTTACCATGGCGTGTTATCAAGATGGCCTTTTTCTCTACATCCCTCCCAAAATAATTGTTGAGACGCCAATAGAAATCATCCATGTGATCGATTGTGATGAAGAAAGCGCCGTCCTTCCAAGAATCTATCTCTGTATGGGAGCACATGCTGAGTTGAAAATGACAGCTTCTGTATTCTTACGAAATGCGCACGAGCTCTTTTCAAGTATGCTATTCGAAGCCTACCTTGAAGAGGGAGCTCATGTCTCTTTTGTCGAGACTATGCATGGAAGTGGAACTGGGATGATCATGAATGCTTTGAGAGCTTATCAAAAGCGCTCTTCTACGATGCGCTCAATTCAGATTACTCATGGTAATATTCCCATTCGTTCAGATTTGAAAGCATCGCTTGCTGGAGAGGGTGCGGAAGTAGACTTGAGTGGCCTTTGGGTGGCCGCCTCTCATGCTGAATGTCATACGAATGTACTTGTTGAGCATAAAGAGCCAAATACTCACTCAAACCAGATGTTTAAAGGGGTGCTTTTCGATCAGGCGCGCTCGAGCTTTCAGGGGAAAATCTATGTCCACCAAAAGGCGCAGAAGACACTGGCCTATCAACTGAACAATAACTTGGTGTTGAGTGATGAAGCACAGGCGAATAGCAAGCCCAACCTCGAGATCTTTGCAGACGATGTAAAGGCGTCCCATGGAGCGACGGTAGGACAGCTGGACCAAGAGCAGCTCTTTTATCTGCGCACCAGGGGCTTTTCAGAAAAAGAGGCGCGATCTGTGCTCATCGAGGGATTTTGTGAGGAGATTGCGCAGCAGATCACGATCCCTTCTCTGCAAGAAAAGGTAGAGCAAATGATAGCGGCTATTGTAGAGTAGTGGTATGTATACTGCATCAGGCGCTCCTCTTCGTTCTTCTTTTTCCATGCTTGCAAAAAAAGTCAACGGCCATCCCTTTGTATACTTAGACTCTGGGGCGACGACACTGAAGCCTGATGAGGTTATTGACGCGATTACACGCTTTTATAGAGATGAATATGCGACAGTACACCGCGCTGTCTATACAACAGCCGGCGTGGCTACAGAGCTCTACGAGGAAAGCCGCAAGAAGGTAGCGGCCTTTATTGGAGCTGCTTCTTCTGATGAGATCATATTTACAAGGGGGACGACAGCTGCCCTCAACCTCGTAGCTCACTCTTTTGCTGAGCGCTTTCTTCAAAAAGGAGATGCAGTCATCATCACTGAGATGGAGCATCATTCTAACATCGTGCCTTGGCAGATGGTATGCGCGGCCTATGGCGCAGAGCTTCAAGTGGTGCCATTTCATGACTCTGGCGTGCTCGATATAGAGGCCTTTAAAAAGCTCCTTTCCCCTCGTACTAAGCTCGTGGCATGTGCCCACATCTCGAACACATTAGGCACTCTTAATCCGATTCAAGAGATGATTGCGCTCGCTCACGAAGTAGGCGCAAAAGTAGTGATCGATGCTGCTCAAAGTGTGGCTCATATGCCGCTTGATGTACAGGCGCTCGATGCAGACTTCGTTGCCTTCTCAGGCCATAAGATGTATGGCCCGACAGGTGTTGGTGTGCTCTATGGTAAAAAAGCCCTTCTTGAGGAGATTCCTCCCTATGAAGGAGGTGGGGATATGATAGAGACGGTGACTTTTGAGAAGACGAGCTATGCTCCTCCTCCAATGAAGTTTGAGGCAGGAACACCTCTTATTGCAGGAGTAATTGGTCTTGGAGCGGCTGTCGACTTTTTACAAGGGCTTGGCATTCAAAATATCAGAGCCCATGAAGAAAAGCTCTACCATCATCTCGCAGAAGAGCTTCGACAAATCCCAGGGCTGAAGATCATAGGAGAGGCGCAAGAGAAGGGTGCTCTTGCCACTTTTTATGTCCAAGGTGTCCACCCGCTCGACATAGCAACGATGGTAGACTTGAAAGGCATCGCCATTCGCTCAGGACACCTCTGCGCTCAGCCTGTGATGCGCCATTTTGGCATATCTGCTGCAGCAAGAGCTTCTCTTGCCTGCTACAATACGAAAGAAGATGTCGATTCTTTTGTGAGCATCTTGAAAGAGACGCTTATTCGTCTGCGATAGCTGCATGACCTGCCCGTGGCGGGTCATGCAGTCAAAAAGAAGGCGCTGACAGCGCTCGCGCTATTTGCTTTCAGGGGCCTTGAGAATAGCTTGTAGAGCATCCTTCAATATTCCGCAAGCTACATGCCTTCGATTAGGATCTTTGTGCTCACCGAATTTGTCAACATCGCCAAACTCTAACCCCTTCTTGAGGAAGGCGAGAAAATCGAGAGGTTTTGTCTTATTCGATTCAGAGTCTGTATTACTGAAGAGGTTCTGCATCATGATGTTAATGAGCCCTTCATATTTTTTCTTCTCAGGCTCCCCATATACACTCGTTTCTTTTGTGAGCTTGTACAAAAGATTGAATACAATATCGAGTTGCTGATCGAATGAGAGGCGTTTAAAGGCCGCTATTTCGTCCTTTGAGAGCTTAGAGCTTGGTTTTTCATATGTTTTAATAAAGAAGTTGAGCTGCTCTTTCGATAGCCTTCCTTCGCCCACCCTATTTTGGATGCGGTAGCCTTGAGAGCTTTCAATACTACTGACTCTTTTTGCACTGAAATTACTGAATATAGTAGATGGATCTCCCCTTTGTTTTTCATCATAGCCATATACTGATGGGGTTTCTTGTTTCAGCACTCTAGCTGCCAAGAGGAGCTTGGAGGAATCAAATTGACTGAGTCTTTTTTCTTTTTCTGGCTTCATTAAAATCTTAAGAAATGTCATAAATTCCATCCGGTCTTTGGCTGCCTTAACTTCAGCTTCCTGATTTGGATGCTTGTCAAGGGTGAGGAGGTCGTCCATTAAGTGTTCTATTTGGTCAATATACACTTCGCTTTCTGGCATTGCATAATCTTTTGGAGCAGGCTCAATATTCGCCTTCATCAATACATGCATCAAGACATCTATTTTTTGATGTTTATTAAGTAGTGCAAAACAATCAGCCTCATCCTCTGATATGTGTGCAGTACCTTGTGCACAGCTGAAAACAAGTGTATTTAAATTTCTTTCAGAGAGCTTTTGATCTCCAATTTTTTTCAGCGCCTTTTTAAATTCCTTTGGATTTGTAGGATCAAGAGCTAGCTGATTATCTGGTCGTTTGTCTAGGAATCGATTTAAATAGGACTGGCCATCGGGTTTGTATGATTTGAGCTCATCCCAATTTATAGACTTTGTATGGCGCCCAGCTTCTGTACTCTTGGTTGCCGGTGTTGGTTCAGGAAAGTACAGAGCAAGTGTTTTTGTTCGTGTAAGCCGCTTTTCCTGGCGCTGTTCAAGTTCTTCTGTGTGTTTTTGGAGAGACGGTTCATGGATATCTGAGGAAGGCCTTTGCATCCTAAGGTACTTGCGCTGTTCTTCTACTGTCATGCTAGGGAAGCGCTTAAGAAGATTCTTGTTGTCACTTGGAGTGGTCTCTGGCAGTAAGACGGTGCCCTCTCTTTTTAAAGAACTTATATCTTTGCTATCATCTTCGCTAAAATCAATATCAATATCGTCTGGATTTGGCTCAATTCCCTCTTTTAACCACTTTACAAAGCTCTTTACTTCATTATAGTCTTGATGTTTGATGCTGTCAGCATGCTCTTTTAACAAGCTGCGAATTTGAGTTTTAAAATCTTTGTTTTCATCGTATTTTTCTAAGATACTCTTTCTAATTTCTGCGTCTAAAGAGAGTCCCATAGAGCCTAGAGCCTTGCCAAGAGCCTCTTTAGTAACCACTGCGTGTGGCCGTATTTGAGATTTTGCTATGCTCTTAATGTCTTGAGCCGCGGTTTTTGTCCTTTTAACACAGCAATTCCCGCCAGAAGATTCCTAGCGCGTCAAGCCACGTCAAGCTTAGAT
>CAZASK010000001.1:0-125135 GCA_964487845.1 uncultured bacterium | reverse complement strand
AAATCACCTCTTAGCGCCTCTAAAAAGATCTTTTAGGACTTTCCAAACACCCTCTCAGAAAATCAGAGCGTAAATTGATCCCCAAAATAGGTGACACGAGCGTGAGAGTCATGAATGAGCTCTTCTACAGTTCCCGAGAGTAAAACACGTCCCTCACTCACCAAATAGCTTCTTTCTACCACAGAGAAAATCTCTCGTGCATTGTGGTCTGTAATTAAAATGGCGATATTTTTCTTTGCCAGATGTTTGATGATCGTCTTTACATCTTGGATAGCAATAGGGTCAATATTGGCAAAAGGCTCATCGAGCATAAGACAGGTAGGACTTGTCACAAGAGCTCGTGTAATCTCAAGCCTTCTTCTTTCTCCACCCGATAGCGCTGCCGCCTTTTTCTTTGCAAGAGGTGTGAGATGGAGCTCTGAGAGCAGCTCTACAAGCCTCTTATCTTGCTCTTGCTGTGAAAGCTCTAACGTCTCCAAGATGCATAGGATGTTCTCTTCTACTGTCAGATCTCGAAATACAGAGGGCTCTTGGGCAAGATAGCCTAACCCCATTCGAGCCCGTTTATGAATGGGCATCTTCGTGACATTGACACCATTAAAAAAGACATCCCCACGGTCTGCACGGATGAGGCCTATCATCATATAAAAAGCAGTCGTCTTTCCAGCGCCATTGGGCCCTAATAGCCCTACAATCTCGCCAGGGGCAATAGAGAGCGATAATCCACTCACTACCTCTTTTCCTCCATAGCTTTTCACAAGGTTACGCACTTCAAGAACTGCTTTTTGGGGACTAGTCATTAAACGCACCCTCACATTTTTGACTTTCGTATTCGATATGAACCGCTTCTTCACTATGAAGATCTGTAAACGTATACAGAGGATTTTTCCCCTCTCCTCTCTTCATCTTGAGCCGAAGAGCTCGGCTTTCGGCCTTTACTTTGGATCTCCAAAATCCCTCTTGGACATACGAAATATAGACGACTTTACGTGAAAGATCGGACGTAAAGACTCCCTCCAGCTTCGCACAGTCGATATCTGCATCATCTGCCGTAAGAGAGCTGCCATCATGAAGCTCTACTTGCACTGCACCTTCCAGTAAGATCCTCGTTGGATAAAATCCACGTGCTATCGCAGAGCCTATTTGTTGCTTTTCTTCTAAAATCAGCACCGCCTTCTCACATTCAAGTTTTCCAAAGGTGTGTTCCACATACACAGACCCTGCCAGGTGTACCTGCTTGCCGTCGAAATTTACATCTTCAGCACGCAGCTTCATCACTGGAGTCGCTTCTTCAGCTCCAACTGCTGCTGCAACACACAGAACACATAGCAAGATCATATATCTCATGGCACCATCTCCATATTCAGATTTTCAGCAGAAAATTGTATTCCCTCTTTTGGCATATGATGTATGGTCATCGAACGCGCTGTCCCCTCAGACTCTGCCTTCAAGCCAGATACATCTTTTATCAACTCATGCCCGGGTACTATATAAGTCCAGAAATGGATATTATATGCAATCAAAGTTTCTGCATGATAATCATAGATGGCAACATCTGCCATAAAATAGCGGATACGCTGCATTGGGCGTACTGTCTCTTTTTCTACCGTCTGCTCCTCTTGCGCCTTGCAGATATAAAAGGTCCCATCATCACGCTGCCTTGCTTGAGTTCCATCAGCTAAATGATACAATAGCTCTTCTTGAATAAAGCCACTTGCATCTGAAAAAGTCTCTACCAACTTGGCGTCCGATTTTTTCTGAAAGACGCCCACCTCTGAGCGCACTCCACGCAGCTCTATCTCCAAACGCCCCTTTGGCTCAGAAAAAAATATCGTCTTTGATACATTCTTTCGTATCTGCCTGGTGACCTCTTTTTCTTCTCCATGCTTTCTTAATTCATGCTTCTCAAGTATCTCTCGAGCAAGAGTGTCATACCCTGCTTGATCCGATGAAGAGACGTGGATGACATCAAAAAATATCAAGATAGCCAAAAGAAGACACCCAAGAACAAACAGAGCGGTTACTTTTCTCACTTTCGCACCACATCATATATGAGCACAAGCTTCTGTAAAAGAGCCTCTAGCTGATCCAGCGGAAACACCGTTGCTTTATCACTTTTTGCCTCGTCTGGATTGAGGTGCGATTCAATAAACAAGGCATCACATCCTGCGGCAATCGCTGCCTGAGCAAGAGTTGGGATAAACTTGCGATCCCCTCCTGAGCTGTTTCCGAGGCCTCCAGGAAGCTGCACCGAGTGTGAGGCATCATACGTGACAGGCACATTCATCGCTTGCATAATGGGGATACTCCTCATATCGCTTACTAAATTGTTATATCCAAAAGAGGCGCCCCGATCACATAAGATGATATTGTGGTTGCCACACGATCTCACCTTTTCAACTACTTGCTGCATATCCCATGGCGCCATAAACTGCCCTTTTTTAACATGCACTGGCTTGAGTGTGGCTGCTGCCGCCAAGATAAGATCTGTCTGTCTGCACAAAAATGCAGGAATTTGCAAAAGATCGCATACTTCAGCTACCGCATGAGCCTCTTCAGGCAAGTGGACATCGGTAACGACTGGCAACTCCAGCTCTTTCTTCACCTTCTCAAGAATACGAAGTCCCTCTTCAATTCCAGGACCTCGAAAAGTGTGGACAGAAGAGCGATTTGCCTTATCGTAGCTCGCCTTAAAGATGAAATGAATTGGCAAGCGACTTGCTATTTTTTTCAGTTGCTCAGCACAACGCATCGTGTGCTCTTCACTTTCAATTACACATGGGCCTGACATCACACACAAGGGCTGCCCCTCCCCAACAAAAAAAGAGCCTATAGCGCTCTGCCTTTTTTCGTTCATAGTATTATTTCTCCTAGTAGGGTTACTGTATCAGCACTCGTTTGCCGAAGTTCAGCTATGCGCTGTGATAGATCCACTGCGCTTCCCGATTGTTTTTCGATTATAACATGCGACGTGATATCGCGCATCGGCACAAGCACGAATAAACGCTCAAACATCCGGGGATGTGGCACCTGTAAAGAGGGAGTATCTATCTTCTCATCGCCATACAGTAAGATATCGATATCGATCGTACGGGGACCATTTTTTTTTACTTGTACCTTCCCCATCTCTCGCTCTATCAGTTGAATCCAGGTCATACATGAAGCGAGTGGAAGAGAGGTAGCAAAACGACACACGGCATTCACAAAATCTGGTTGATTACTCTCCCCTACAGGACTTGTTCGATAGAGCTTAGAAAAACGAAGATCATATATCTCTGGATGCTGCTTCAGCCGCTCTATAACTTGCTTGATTGCGGCAGCAGGATCACCAATATTTGCTCCAAGCCCTAGATACACTTCTCTCATGCAATTTATTATCTCCATTGATCTTTTACCATGAAAAGAGGCATCTACGCTAAAGAATTCTCTGAAATATCAACAACAACTATTGTCATTAACAAGCAAATCAGGCACAATTTACCCAGTCTAAAACGCCTAAGTCTGGACTGATAGCTCAGTGGATAGAGCACCCGCCTTCTAAGCGGGTGGTCGTAGGTTCGAGTCCTACTCAGTCCGTATATCGTACATGCCTCAGTGAGAAGAGCGACAACGCAAGGAGAAAGCTATGGTGAAACCAAGCTATCTGAGTGATTATAAGGTTCAATTCACCCCATTTGCTCATGCCGATGAAGAGCTCCGCCATCTTCATACCCATTCTTTTACCTCTCTGCAAAACAGGCAAAAATTCAAGCGAATAAATAAAATTCTTCTCCAGCTCATTCAAAATGAACCAACTCCCTGCTTTTTACTTCCTGCTACCCTCGACTTCATCGCAAAAGTAAACGCATCGAACCTCTTATCTGAAGAATATCTCTTTTCGAGTTTCGAATTTTGGCTCAACCACTTTAGCAACCTATCACTAAATGAACAGCTACTTGTACGTGGTAAAATAGCGGGTCGCTATATCCCTCGCGATGAGTATCAGACATTTTTTCCAATTGGTATGAATACCTACTTTCCTGGAAGTCATTTTGTAGCAGCTCATGCCTCACCAGACGTAGACACCACAGTAGCCTCTTTATGGGGATGGATCGATGCCTTTAGCGCAAAAGTAGGCACCTCTAATCATATATGGAGTCTTCCAGGCTCTTTTGAAGAAGCTCACGTCAAGCTACTCTTTCAAAAGTTGTTCAGCGATAGCGTGTTTTCACAACTGGCAAGAAGCACCCCCACACTTACTATGACTGCAATGGACCTTGTCACCACAAAAGATGTGATCAAAGTCCATGCTGACACACCGACAAGCCAAATCGACCACAATACACACCATAATAAAGCGGTTATCCTTGTCGATGATCATGGATACTATCTTGGCGACTGGCGAGCAAGTGATGCTGAAAACGCAAGACAAGTGGCCATGCTCTTTTATAGCGTCATTCGTTGGTTTGAGAGTACACTTCACTCACGACTCATCAGCATATTTTCAAAAAGTGCTCTACACCTGGATGACGTGACAGCCACCCTAGAACAAATCTTTGAAATTGAAGTACGTAACTATGAACCTGTAAAAGAATTTACCGACAAGCAACGAAGACATCTCAATGACTACCTCAAAAAGGTACTACATATTTCACGCGGAATACATTCCTCATTTAAAGAGCTCGGCGCAGCACTCGACTTAGTCGCTGAATCTGAATTTAAAACCTTTAAAGCAACATTAGATCTCCTCCGAAGTCCAGATCTCTTTGATAAATCAGGTATGATTATAGAAGATAGACCCGCTATCTTTTCCAGACTAGAAACGGTCTTTTCGAGGCTAGAAGAGACTATTTCTGCCATCACAAGCTATACCGATCGTCTACGAGTAATGACTGAAATACAAACTAAAGTCCTGGGTCATCCGCCACAATTTGTGATGCTCAAAAGCGATGTAGATGAGATCAGAAGCAAGCTCGAAGACTTAAGCTACCTCACCGTCGTCGTTCCAGAAGATAATGGACTCTGGTTTCCTGTTGGCATCGTCCACTCCTCTGACCTCAGAAAAGCCTTGCTTGGCACTGTTTCCATGCGTGATTTTTCAAATCCTGGTGAGACGAAAATGGCCTCTTACCTAGAAGTAATCAGCGTCATTGATCATCATAAGACTGATTTGAAGACATCAAGCGCTCCTCTTTTTCACATCTCAGACGCACAATCGACAAACAGCGTCATTGCAGCAAAGAATTATACGCTCAATAGAATATATGGCTCTATGGGCATACAAGAAAAAGCATGTGATCAAGAAATCGAGAAGACAAAAAAGCTCGCAACCACTCCTGACACACTCAAGCGCCTGCAGCGACTTGCTGATATCAAGATGTCATATGCAAGTCCCTACTTCGTCCATCCGCAAAGAGAATTTGCAGAGTATCTCTGCTATTTATATGCCATCCTAGATGATACGGACCTTTTGAGTAAGGTCAGCAAAAAAGATGTTCAAGCTCTTTCTCTTTTCCTGAATCGAATGAAGTCAATCACTGCCACAAACGACGAAGAAATCATTTCTTTAGATGACATACCTATGGACGCCTATTTTGCTAAAAATGCAGCTCGTCGTATTTTACAAAATCAAGATATGTACTCGCTCTATAAGCAGATATATGAATTTAAAGAACAAGAGGTTGCTGCAAATTTAAGGGCGTGTATTGCGAAAAAACCATCTACAGTATTTGCAGACACGAAAGAACAAAATGGCTGCTGCCGTGTAGGTCAGACAAAGCTATTTCAGAAAAATTTTTCACTCTTTTCTGAATCTGCCATGGCACTTCGTTCTATTTGGTACCAAAAAGCACAAGAAACCTACCAAGCAAAGCATCAAATTGATTTTCATATGCATATGATCAGCACTATCCCTGGTGCCGAAGAGGTATATGCAGGAGAGCCGCTTTCATGGACTCATAGAGATGAGATGTGGCTATGGGTTGCCCCTACCCAAAAAGCAATGGAGCGTCTTATCTACTTCCTCAACGCCTTTCATACGACGCCAGCTGTGCAAAATAATGATATGAAAGCTGTATTTTTTGGAGATAATTGGCACGAGCTACAGCAAGCTTTTGAACACAACTTCCCTGCTGCGACATGCGCGCCAGCACACGACGCAAAAACAGAGAAATTGCCAATTGCTGTCCTCTATTTTAAGCCAGGTACGATCAATTCAAGGAAGGCTATGATCACTCCCTACCTTCCTCGATTCGTTTCGTAATCGAAGAGGTCTACCCTTCGCCTTCTTTTCCTTCGCCCTCTTCGTCCTTCTCGTCTTCGATGATCTCGAGGTTCACTCGAATACCATTA
The DNA here is from genome assembly GCA_964487845.1 of uncultured bacterium. GTDB lineage: Bacteria > Chlamydiota > Chlamydiia > Chlamydiales > FEN-1388 > CAZASK01. Next base: position 118,805 of record CAZASK010000001.1, on the reverse strand, counting down.
CGACTTGCAACAGACATCAGCAGAGTTCTGATTGCATTGATGGTTTTACCTTTCTTACCGATGATTTTACCGATATCACCCTTCTCAACACCGAGTTCGATGATGAGCGTCTGGGTACCACCAACTTCATTGATACGAACCTTGTCTGGATGATCAACAAGATTTTTGACGATATACGCAACAAATTCCTTCATATTTCGACCCTCTTGGAAATAGCTGTCAGTAACGACTGCTTGTAATCTTCCGGTTCACAACATAGTAGAAAGCCTGTTGGACTTTCTTTACCCAATCATAACCTAGTTGGTTCTATTTATCTAGCAATTTTCTTCATTTTCATTTTAGAATTTTATTAATTACACAAACTAACTTATGCATTTTCTAGTTTTACAATCGAAAAACGCTAAAAAACTATTTATAGATTATGACTAGGGAGTATCAATAATTATTGTAACTGGGCCATTATTCACAAGCGTGACTTGCATCTTTTCCCCAAAAGCTCCTTTTTGTACAACTAGCTTGTGCTCCTCAGCAAAACGCAGGATGCACGCCTCATATAACTCCTCTGCTTTCCGCGGTTCTGCGGCAGCAAAAAAATCAGGCCGCCTACCACTAGAGGCACTCGCACACAGAGTAAATTGACTGACGACTAATAGTTTGCCATCTATTTGTTTCACACTCAGATTCATTTTACCATGAGAGTCTGGGAAAATGCGCAGATTCGCGATCTTATCAACGAGCCAATTGACTTGCTCAAGAGTGTCTTCCTTGAATACACCGAGCAAAATCAGAAGACCTTGATCAATTGAGCTTATCGTCTGATCGGCTACTGTTACTTGGGCTTTGGTTACTCGTTGCACTACTGCTCTCATATGAGATCCCATTTTTTGATAGTATATCAGAGATATCTTGTGATAAGGGGGCCGCTATTTCAATATGCTGCCCTGTCAGAGGATGAATAAAAGCCAATTTTTCACAGTGAAGCAGCTGGCGAGTCAAGTGCAGATGTTTATTATACGCTTCGCTTCCATAGATAGAGTCTCCGAGAATAGGAAATCCGATGTGTTTGAGATGTACTCTAATCTGATGTGTCCTGCCCGTCTCTATCTGGACGCGGACAAGAGTCATATTTTTCCCGTGAGAAAGCGGCGCGTAATGAGAGAGAGCATCTTTGCCCCCTTCTTGGAGAACTGCCATTTGTTTGCGATAGACGGGGTGGCGTCCTATAGGTGCGGAAATAGTTCCTGATTTTGATAAGATGCCAAGACATACTGCTAGATAGCTTTTTTCTATTTTTCTTGTAGCGAACAGGCGTGACAAAGCTTGATGCATCCTTGTTGTCTTTGCTGCCAACAACACCCCTGAGGTCCCTTTGTCGATGCGATGTACAATTCCAGGCCGTATGGGGTCATTACGCTCGAGTGTTTTACAGTAAAATAAAAGAGCATTTGCAAAGGTATGTGAAGTATTGCCATGGCCTGGATGTACCACCATGCCAGCGGGCTTATTAATAGCCAGCATATCATCATCTTCATATAAGATATCGAGGGGGATATCTTCTGCAATAAGATCTAACTCTTTCGTGAGCGCAAGCTGTACTTCAATTTCATCATCCACTTCAGGACGATAGCTTTTTTTGACGGGATGGCCGTTAACAAGCACGAGCCCCTCTTCGATGAGCTTTTGAAAGTAGGTTCTGGAATTGGTTTTGTAAAACTCGCGTAAGAAGGCATCGAGTCTTGAGTGACAATGGCAAGGCAAAACAAAAAGCGTCTCCCTACGCACATCGTCTTCGTTATCGGGCATCTCTATTCTCTAACTACGATCGTTGTTTTCTGAGCTCTTCTGTAATACGGTCATTTGATCGCTGCATCTGACCGCGTATATCATTAGCGAATGACATCATGAAGGCGTTGTATATCTCGGGGGCTTTTACTTTTAGCTCTTCCATGCTGTTTACTTTGATTTCCCGAGCCGTCACTGTATCTACTGCTGCTGCAAAGTTTGCTTGTACAGCTTCCTTTTGCGCTACCTGCCCTGAGGTCGTCACATTCAGCGATGTATCGCCACTTGTATTAGACGTAGTACCAACACCAACCACACTGGAATCAGAAGACATACCCAACTCCTCTTACATGAGATAATTAGTACAGCATAGATTTCCCCTTACACCCATTATACCAAGAGTGGAAGTAATTAGCAAAGAGTGTGTAATCATCTGTGTGTAATTGCCCGGTACAACTTGCTTCACATATGAATTGACGAAAAGATTATTTGTTGGTATCAACTTCGTTTTTTCAACCCGAAAATGAATTTAGACGAAGGTGTTTCTAGAATCCTCTCTTATATTTCAACTTTTATAGTGTGCCTTTTGATGTGTATGGGGTTTCTTGCCCCAGAGTTGCTACATGCAGAAATTCGCCCTAAATGTAGTTGTTACCAGTCCCGTTCTTCAATTACATATCAAGAAGAAATATGGCCTTATACGTTAGATAATTGGCCTGCGAATGTGATCGCTAAAGAATGGAAGAAAATAGACTGGTGGAGAGGTGTTCCACCGTATAGCCCAATACGCGATGAAAATTACTTAGGCAGCCATCTCAAAGCGTATCACGACCATTTAGATAAGCATATGGAGAAGAGGCGGCTTTTGCTTAAAAAGTTTTTTGAATTCTATGGCCCACCGCCGAATTGTGGATATAGCGCGTATCACAAATTATCAGGGTCAGACACAGGCAGGTATCCTTCCGATTTTACTTATATGATTAAGTTGTCTCGAGAACTTATAGAAGTTGGATGTCAAGCTGGATTGCTCGAACGGGAATTTCTTCAAAAAATTAAATGTTCATTCCACACTTCGTATGGGGGTGTTTTTTTAAACAATTACAAAAAGGATACAGCCGAAATAAGAGAAAAGCTTGCCTCTAGACTGCAAGATATAAAGAACACTGAGATCAGAGTGAAGGATCAATTCTGCAAATTACATACCTTTTGTATGAAAAAGCATTCTTCGTTAAGAACCTATTATGAGCATGGTTTATTCGAATTAAATCATGGAAACTATCTAGGTGCAGTAGAAGCAATTGAACGACTTATAGCGCTATCAAAGAGCAGTGGGTATAATGATTATCTTCATGCCGATACTTATTTAAACCTTGGAATAGCGTGTTCTAATTCCTTGCAATACAGCAAAGCGATAGAGGCACTCTCTGAAGCAATAGAAAAAGACCCAACGTTAAAAGACGCCTATTTAGAAAGAGCAATTGCATATTTTGAAACTGGAAATTTTGACCAGGCTATTTGCGATTATGTAGTTGCTGATAAAGAAAACTTGCTAAGAAAATCAAAAAGTAAAGAGAAAATCGATTTTGGCAAGGGTTTTATGAAGGGGGCTCTGCAAGGATTAAGCGAGGGTGTAGAACAGGCCCCCTTATCACTATGGAATAGCATCGAAGGAATGGGACATCTACTTTGGGCTGGGATTAAAGATCCTATACATGTTCCGGAAAAGATGATTAATGCTACCAATAATCTTATTGACTACTTATCGACTCAAGAATTGCAAGCTATAGCTCAAGATGTCGCGCCTGAGTTGCATGAATTGGTTTCTCGCTGGCACAAATTTGATCAAAAAACGAAAGGCGAAAAAACAGGATTTTTAGTAGGCAAATATGGAGTTGATATTCTCTTTTGCTATGGAACAACGAAGGGAATACAGCTTTTTACAGAGTTAAAGAAAACAAATGCAATGTGCAATCTCAAAACCCTGGCAAGTTCACAGCAAGCCAAAGCAGCACTGAAGGAATCCGCGCAACAAGCTGCGGTTAGGAGGCAAGAATTTTTCCACTCTGCTTATATACAAGCAGATAAACAGGGGAAGCATATTCTTGGACATAGAAATTATCAAGAACTTGCTAGTCCTCTTCATCATCCACATCCAGAAAAATTGTTGAAAGACTTCGCTGGAAAGGGTTCAAGTCCTCTGCCAGAACTTGCTGGACTTCCTGGTTACAAAGAAGTCGTTGACTTCGGAGAGATTATTGGAGATTGTATAGATCTTGAAACTAATATAGCGCGTCCTACAACTCGGGGTACTATACATTATAGCAAAAATGGAGGAGCGCATATTGTGCCTGCTCCTCCAAAAACAAACTAGGATTTTAAAATGGACAATGATGAGGTCAAAAGAAGAGTTTCTATTCTCCTAGCTGTTCAAAAAGGAATGCGCGGTGAAATTACACCTAATCTACGAGCTATTTTTGTTGATTGGGGAAATGTAGACGAGAGCTTTACCATTAAATTATATTTTGTTTTTGATAAAGAGATTTCAGATGATGATATTGAAAATGGAGAATGTATTGCGACAGAGGTATTTGCGTATTTTCCCGAAGATAAAATAGATACTGAATTTTTAAGGATTGATTATCCTCATACAATCCCACATTTGGGTAAAGAATGTGTCTTTTTCCGAAAAGAGATAGGGTAAGTGCATACTAGTTTTTATCGGATACTATCTAGTCGATGAAAAGACTGTATTCTAAATATTTTATTTATGTTTACTTAGTTGTTGTGTGTTTTTCGAATTGCATCTTATCTTAATATGTTTCTTAAAAAACAAATTTAAAATAAATACAGATATGGAATTTAGTGTATCATAACAATATTTTGAAATAAAAAATTATAATGAATTAGTAGATTTCAAAGAAGTTATTGGACTGTATATAGATCCAAAAACGACCGAGCCTCAAGAGACAACCAAGGGAATAGTATATTACAGCAAATCTGGCGATGCATATATAATCCCAGCGGTTCCAATTGAAGATCAAGCTCATAATCAGGTTGTTAATGATCACAACATCGAAACAAGATGTCGTATTTTATTATCGGTTCAGAGAGCCCTTATAAGTGCTATCACACCAAATTTTAGGGCTATTTTTGTAGACTGGATCTATGAATATGAGAAAGTATTAATAAAACTTTATTTTATTCTTGAGCAAGCCACTGAAGTTGACATTGAAGAGGCCGAAGGGGTTTCTGCAGAAGTTATAGCCGACTTTGTTAATGGCTCTATCTCAATTGAATTGGTTATTGTAGACGGTTCGAAATCAATCATATCTCTTGGGAAAGCATGTGTGTTCCAACGTAAGGAGTAATGAGAAGAGAGGCCTATTTTCAATCAGTTTGAATCATGTAGATAAACAAGGGAAACATATACCTGAGCATAAAATTTCGATGCTACAAAGAGTATATTTAAGCATTCCAATCCAGATAAATTATTGAAAGAGTATGCAGGTCAGGGAGCCGCAATAGGATCGGAACTTGTAGGCTCTGCAGGATATAAGGAACTGGTAGATTTTAGAGAAATAGTTGATGAATATCGTGGGCCAAAGAGTTCAACGCTCTTGCCTACCACAAGAGGGATTATACATTATGACAAAGCTGGTGGTGCACATATTGTTCCAGCATACCCACATATTGAATAGGAGTTTGAGTTATGAATAATGCAGAAATAGAAAACAGGAGTGAAATATTATTGTCGGTTCATCGTGCGCTGTTGGGCGCAATTACTTCTAAGCTTAGAGCAGTATGTGTAGATTGGTCAAAAATTGACGGCAAATTGTCTATAAAATTATATTTTGTATTCTATAAAGAAATTACAGACGATAACAAGGACGACTGTGAATGTGTTGCAACGGAAGTAGTTGCTGACTTTGCACATGGATATATAGAAACCGAGTTTTTACAAATTTCGAGTTCGCAAACACTTCCAAAATTGGGAAGAGAATGTGTCTTTAAACGAAAAGAGCTAGGGTAAGCGCAGTAGATGTTCACCTCCCGTCCTTGGATGAGAGGTGAACTCTACACAAGCACTACTGCTCTTTTATTTGCATCACATGCCGGCTTGCCATCTTGACCCCCTTCGACTGTACGCCCTTGACGAGCACTTTCGAAAAGCGAAACTCCTGCGCGGACACCTTCTGCTTCGGCTTTGACATCAGATGCAGCAGCACCTGAGGGTCTGGATTGTGAGAAAAATAGATTAATTTGCAGTCATCTTCAATAAAGCGATACACCTTCTCTAAGATAAACTGCTTGACGACGAAGCGCTTTGCAAAGGCAAGGCCACTTGCCTTTTCTTCATAGGCACATGAAAACACCGTCTGCTTGTCAGCGACACCCACATACGCAACCTCTTTATTGAGCACGCCTACATACTGCTTTTCAGGGATGTTGATCACCTTATATTCGCCATTCTTCATCAAAAGCAAAAGCTTATCAAAATTGGTGCACCGGATCGTAAGATCCCCCTTCACCTTGGTGCCAACATACCCTGCCTTTGTATCGAAGCTCACCTCGACCTCTTTTGTCTCGATGGCACGCATATCCAATTCTTCGATTTTCTTAATCTTTGTACGTCTTGGGAAAAGGTCCCCAAATTGTGTAATCAAGCCCTTGATATAGTTGACAGTATAACCCGTGATGTTTTGTAGATGCGCCATAACAACCGCCAGCTTATCGCGCAGCGCCTTAATATCACTCTCATTCTTTTCACGATCGAAACGACCAATACGTCGGATAGGAATGCTGAGCAGCCTGTCATAGTCTTCTTTTTGTGGAGCCCTTTCTAAAAGCTGCAAAAATGGTTTAAAGCCCTTATCCAGAACATGATACACCTCTTGATACTCTTCTACCTCTTCGATATTTTTATAGATCTTATTTTCTATAAAAATCTGCTCGAGAGTTTTATCAAAGACCTGCTGCTGTAATTTCTTTTGCTCAAGTTCAAGCTCTTTTTGTAAATAGCCGCGCAGTAAAGAGACATGATAACGCAATACCTCATCCACAGACATCTCGACAGGGAATCCATCGCGGATGACTACCGGCTGTGAATGCAAGACAACTTCGCACTCGGTAAAAGCATAGAGATGATCAATCAGCTCCTCCGCATACTGTCCACGGGGTAGTTTGATTTCAATCTCGACCTTACTTGCCGTATAGTCATGAATGGAATCAATTTTGATTTTTCCCTTCTTTGCTGCCTCATCGATAGATCGGATCAAAGACTCCGTTGTCGTCCCGTAGCAGATTTCACGGATAACCAATGTTTTAGGATCTTTAATTTCAATTTTCGCTCTGAGGCGGATTTTCCCTAATCCTTTATCGTATTGAGAAACATCAGCCGTTCCTCCTGTGAGAAAGTCTGGCATTACTTTAAACGAGCGCTCTTCTAGTATCGCAATCTCAGCTTCTAAGAGCTCTTTAAAATTATGGGGAAATATCTTGGTAGACATGCCAACAGCAATACCTTCTGCTCCCAACATCAATAGCAAAGGAATTTTTGCAGGCAACGTGACAGGCTCATCATTTCTTCCATCGTATGAGGGGATAAATTGGGTGAGCTCTTTGTTAAAAACAGTAAGTCTCGCAAGCGTCGACATCCTGGTTTCAATATATCTACCCGCTGCAGCAGGATCTCCCGTGAGTATGTTCCCAAAGTTTCCTTGCATATCAAGTAAAAAGTTCTTGTTTGCAAGGTTTACGAGAGCTTCATAGATAGGAGCATCGCCATGAGGATGATAGGCCATCGTCTGACCAGCAACGTTGGCAACTTTGTGGAATTTGCCGTCATCCATCTGGAAAAGCGTGTGGAGAACGCGCCTCTGTACTGGCTTCAAGCCGTCGACGACGTTTGGTATCGCCCGATCTAAAATAACGTAGGAGGCATACCGTAGGAAATGATCTTTCATCATGTGCTTTAAATCAGACATAGCCTATATCACCTCTTCGTGAATCAAATGTTGCATAATGAAAGCCTTTCTATCAGGCGTATTTTTCCCCATATAAAAAGAAAGCGTGGGAGAAACATCAGACAAGGCTGCTACCGTTACAGGGAGGAGCTTCATATCTTTTGCGATAAACTGCTTAAATTCACTAGGCGAAATCTCCCCTAAACCCTTAAATCGGGTGACCTCAAGCTGCTTTGCCGGGATCTTCTTCGTGGCCTCATCGCGCTCCTTTTCCGAGTAGCAATAGAAGGTCTGGTCTTTACCCCTCACTTTAAAAAGTGGGGTTTCTAAGATAAACAAATGACCATTCGTCACAAGGCCTTCAAAATAGGTTAAAAAGAAGGTGATGAGCAGGTTTCTGATGTGCATGCCGTCGACGTCAGCATCTGTTGCCAAGATCACTTTGTTATAGCGCAGTGTATCCAAGCCATCTTCGATATTCAATGCACTCATGAGATGATACATCTCTTCATTTTTATAGAGCTGATCTAACTTCATCCCATGAACGTTTAATGGCTTTCCGCGCAGAGAAAACACAGCCTGAGTAAATGGGTCGCGTGAGGCTACAATAGAGGCGCTTGCTGAGTCACCCTCAGTCAAGAAAATCATCGACTGTTCGCCTTTAGGGACATCTTCATGAAGATGATATTTGCAATCTCGAAGTTTTGGAATTTTGAAAAATATCTTCTTCTGCTTCTCTTTTGCCTCTTTGCGAACGGAGGCGAGCTCTTTGCGTAATTTTTCGTTAAATGTGGTGCGGTCGATGATCGCCTGGGCGACCTCTGGATTTTTATACAAGAGGTCCAAGACAGCATCTTTTACCTGTTGTGTGACAGGTGCTTTGATATCTGTATTGCTCAACTTGTTTTTCGTTTGCGACTCAAACATTGGCTCTTTTACTTTCACCAAAAGAGCGGCCACGATACCTTCTCGTACGTCTACACCTTGAAAGCTCTTCTTCGAAAACTCATTAATCGCCTTGACAAGGCCCTCTCTGAATGCAGCAAGATGTGTTCCCCCGTCAGATGTATACTGGCCATTCACAAATGAAAAATAATTTTCTCCATAATGGGCGGTGTGAAGCAGGGCAAATTCTAAATTTTTTCCTCTATAATGGAGTGGCTCATACAACTTCTCTTCCGTAATTTCTTCATTAATTAAATCGAGAAGGCCATTCTTCGACTGTACAGGCATGCCATTGAAAACAAGAGTAAGACCATAGTTTAAAAATGCATAGTAGGAGATCCTCTTTTGAATCAGCTCCTGCCGGAAGCGATACCCCTTGAAAATCTCTTCATCGGGGATGAACTCTATATACGTTCCCGATGGATCTTTACTTTTTCCCTCATGCGAATGCTGTAATATCCCCTTTGAAAAGCGGGCTTCAAAAAATTTACCTTCTCTTGTTGCTCGTACAAGAAAATGAGACGACAGCGCGTTTACTGCCTTTAACCCCACGCCATTCAACCCAACAGAAAATTGAAACACCTCGTCGTTATACTTCGCTCCCGTGTTCATCTGGCTGACACAGTCGATCACTTTGCCAAGAGGAATTCCCCGTCCATAGTCACGAACTGATACCGTTTTCGTTTCTTCATCGACCTGGACGATGATGCGATCCCCATTCTTCATGATGAATTCATCGATGCTGTTATCAATCACTTCTTTTAAAAGAATGTAGATGCCGTCATCTGTATGAGAGCCATCACCTAAACGTCCGATATACATACCAGTACGCATGCGGATATGCGTAAGCGCATCGAGAGTTTGTACTGCGTCTTCATCATAGCGTTTGACCATCGCCTCTTACTCCTCAATTCAACAAAAAAATAGACGTATCTTCTACCACAGCGGCATGTTATTCAGCTTGCTCTGTTTCTTAAGAACTCGTATAACGAAGTGGTAGATATGTCATGAACTTATAACAAAACTGATGATTTATTATGGAAAAGAAAACGAAGGCGGCTAGTACTTTCTCTGGAAAAACAGTACTAGTTACTGGGGGAACAGGCAGCTTTGGCAGAGCCTTTGTGCAAAAGCTCATCCGCCAAAACCAGGCAGAAAAGGTCATTGTCTTCTCTCGTGATGAGCTCAAACAGTGGGAAATGAGAGAAGCTGCTGTTGAATTCTCAAGCTCTAAAATACGCTATTTTTTAGGCGATATCAGAGACTCTGAGAGACTGAAAAGAGCGTTTCATGAAGTAGATATCGTCGTCCACGCAGCTGCATTAAAGCAAGTTCCTGCTGCAGAATATAACCCGACAGAATCTATCAAAACGAATGTCATCGGGGCGATGAATATCATCAATTGCGCTATCGACTGCAAAGTAGAAAAGGTAGTGGCACTCTCGTCTGACAAGGCTGTGAATCCTGTGAACCTCTATGGGGCAACGAAGCTGTGCTCTGACAAGTTATTTTTAGCAGCAGGCTCCTATGTAGGCAAGCAGCAGCGTCCTCTTTTTTCTGTAGTGCGTTATGGCAACGTCCTTGGCAGCCGCGGCAGCCTTTTGCCTTACTGGCAAAAGCAGCTAGCAGCAGGAAGCAAAACACTCCCCGTCACAGATAAGCGCATGACACGCTTTTGGATCACCCTTGATGAGGCAACTGATTTTGTGCAGTATGCCTGCACCGCAATGCAGGGATCTGAAATTTTTATCCCCAAGTCAACGAGTGTACAGATTGTCGATCTGGCTACAGCGTTTTCTCCCCAATCAGAAATCTCTTTCTGCGGCATCAGGCCGGGAGAAAAGCTGCATGAAGTCCTCATCTCACAAGATGAGGCTCGCAACACCTATGAAACTGAAGAAAGCTATGTCATCATCCCTCACCCGCGTGCTCAATACCCAGGCATACAAGTGGCAGAAGACTTCACCTTAGCGTCGAACGAAAACCCCAAATTCACGACATCACAAGAAAAAATAAAACAACTGCTTACCGCCTTAGAAAAAGAGAAATCATCATGAATTGCCATACAGGATTAGGTGTCTTAGGCCAGTTTGCTCATTATCTTCCTATGAAAACTTTGAGTAGCTATTCATGTGCTCTCTTTGATGCTGTGAAACATTCAACGGCTAAAACGGTGGTTGCCTATAATCAGCTGATGTGTGAGCTGACAAAAAAACAGGTAAATGGGACGTTTCAAACTCTGCAAGATGAATTTTGTTCACTAGCCAGTAAAGAGATCAAGCAGCTTGCGACAAATAGAGATACTCTTTTTTTTAGATACTATTTAGGTGCTGCATGCTATATTGGAGGAATAGGCGCCGTTTTTCTACTTAGCTCATCGCTTGCACGTAAAAATGGGTATGTGCGGATAGCTCATGTGATGAAGGTAAGTGGAGTTGCCACTATAGGCATCGGCGTTGTAGCTGGCTGTTTAAGTATACCTCCTTAAGGAGTTTTTGCATGCGTATAGCCGTTATTGGCATCAACCACAAGGTGGCGAAAGTGGCGATTCGAGAAAAGATGGCGCTTGCGCTTTTGAATCGTTTTTCTTCTCATACCCTGCCTACACATCTACGAGAAAGTTGTGTGGTCCTATCGACATGCAATCGAGCAGAGCTCTATTTTGCCTCAGAAAATCTAGCTGACACCCATCAACACATCCTCTCCATCCTACGAGAAGAAATCGATGTCGACTTTGAACAAAAGTGCTATTCTTTTTTCGGGATTGACTGCCTACAGCACCTGGCAAGGGTAGCAGCAGGACTTGACAGCGCCATCATCGCAGAAACAGAAATTCAAGGACAGGTGCGCAATGCCTACGAGGTCGCCTCATCGACATACTCTCTTTGTAGCGAACTCCATTTTCTCTTTCAAAAGGCGCTCAAAATTTCTAAAGAAGTGCGCACGAAATTTCTTATACATCGCGACATCCCCGACCTTGAACATGCAGTAGCTGCAAAAGTATATGAATATTTTAAAAAAACGGTCCCCTCAATACTCTTTGTGGGCACCTCTGAAATAAATGTAAAGACAGCGACGTTTTTACAAAACAAGGGCCTTGCCACCGTTACCTTTACCAATAGAAGCGAGCTACCGCTTTCGCATATCAGCAAGAGGCTTAGCTGCAGCACACTCGCCTGGCATCAGTTTCCTCATAGTTGGGCCGAGTATGAATGTATTGTCTGTGCTACCAAATCTCCATCATATCTACTTACTGAAAAGATTTATCAAAAATCGCCCCGAAGACGCCTTCTCATCGACCTTTCGATTCCGCGCAATATCGACCCAGACATCAAGGCAGACATCATGAATATCGATATGTTGCAGAATTTTGCTGCAGAAAAAAGAACAGGCTTTCATGCTTCCGTTCACACGGCAGAGACGCTTATTCGCGATGTATCGGAAAGACTGACTGCAAGCCGTATACAAATAAGGAACACTCGAGGAGCACTCCGATGATCTATTCTTCATTTTTTCTTTGCCTCACTGCGCTCTTTTTGAACCTAAGCAGCCTCATAGCAAGCCCCTATACAATTTGTATTGATGGCGGCGGATCAAAAACACTCATGCAAGTCATCAATCAAGCAGGGCAGCTCGAACTACTAGTACAAGACTCACGATCATCAGATTCTATTATTGCCTCAGGATCCAATATCAACACAGTAGGCATCGATGGTGTACGCACAGCTTTTTATGAGCTCTTCCACGATGTACAAATAGGCTATCTGGAAATCCCTCTCGAGTCTTTATTCACAGACTGCAGAGTCGTCGCTGGGATGGCAGGGTTAAGCAATGAAGAAAATAAACAAATCATCTCATCACTTTTTGAAGAATATGGAATCGCCAAAGACAACATCATCCTCCTTGGTGACGCAGAGCTTGCTCTTCAGCTCATTGACCCTTGTGGCGGCGTCTTGATCTCGGGGACAGGATCTGTAGCCTTTGCCAAACAAGATGGCATCGTCTATCAAGCAGGAGGTTTGGGACCCCTTCTAGGAGATGAAGGAAGCGGATACCACCTAGCTCTTCAGGGTATAAAAGCGGCACTTGCGGATGAATATGGCTTTGGTAAGCCAACGAGTCTGACAACAGCATTACAAGAATTTTTCGAAGTAGAGAGTCTCAAAGATCTTATCCGTCCACTTACATTACGTGAGATGCTGCCAGCAGATGTGGCTAAGGCAGCGACTGTCGTATTTGATGAAGCGCTTCGTCATCACGATCCTATCGCCAAAGAGCTCGTTCGCGATATGGCACATGCTCTCTCTGCACTTATCACGACATCTGCCGAGATGGCAGATTTACACGACTGCGAAATCCACCTCTGGGGCGGCACATTTAAAAATCCACATGCCGACTTTTTATTGCATGTGATCCAAAAAAATCCAGTCATTATAGAGCGCAATCTTCTACTCAAAAACCAGGCGTTCTATAACGCATCTGTCTTATATGCCGAGCAACTCTATCAAACTCAAAATGTGGAGTAAAAAGAATGCAGAACAATTTCTCTGTTAGTGGCAACACGAATTCGCACGACAATCAGTTCAACATCACCCAGAACCAATCGACTGTTGGTAACAACACAGACCTACCCACTAATAACGAGACCAATAAAACAAAACAATCAGAGCAAAAAACGCCATCGTGGTTGGATTCTAAGGGCCTCCAGATGCTACAAAAAGTTGGCCTTGGAACAGCAGCTGTTGTCCTTGGCGCCCTTTCGCTTGCTCTTTTGCCGCTTACAATCGTGGGCCTTGCCATCACACTAATAGGCGCAAATATAGACAACAAGAGTGATAAAAACCCTGTTACCATGCTCGGGATGTTCATCGCATTGCCTTTTGTTGGTTTTTGTAAATGCTATGAAAAACTATAGAAATGATCTATCAAGCAAATACGGCTGTCACCCAATCGTCATATAGCGTTTGACAGACCAGCGCCAAAAACGGTTGGATAGGAACAAAGTAATGGCTGCTGCCGCTAGCAGTGCCGGTAGAGCCCAGCTGTCACAAGGATCCACCAAAACGCGTGTTGGAAAGCTCGCTATCATGCCCACTGGGATTACAAGCAAAATCAAATAACGCACAGCAGGTCCATAGAGGCGATCAGGACGCTGCCCCATTTTAAAAAATGTAAAATAAAATTCTTGGAAATGATCCGCCCTTGTCATGAGCAGAGTCACCGTACAGAAGAGAAGCCGTGTCGAGTAAAAGATTGCAAGAGCTGCTGGGATGAGGACAAAGAGCCACAGAGAGCGCAGCCATGGAAAGCCCCCTGACATCTGAAGGGCATCCACCAAAAACAAGACCCCAAGGAAAACACGCATTTCAACGATACCCCAGCCTCCTAAGCTGTCGACATGAAGATAGAGCGCCTCAAAGAGCAAAATCTGCACGCTATACCATAAAATATCGTTTATAAATTGAACGCCTACATTAAAGGGCACCTGCATATCTGCAATAGCGCTCAACTGAAACAAGGACCACTCAAGGCGCATCATTTTTTTCAAGGACTGCCACATACCTTCACCTATGCTCCTGTTCCACCATATCGGCGCAATCCCTGTCTCCACAGAAGACGCGCCAAAAGACCAAAGAAGAGGCCGCCAATAGCTAAGCTCACAAATCCTCTCATAAACACTGGGGTGTCAATACGTCCTGAAAGGTATGCGGCTGGCAAGTAGATCCCAGAGCTAAAGGGCAGCGCGATCACCCACTCACGTACCGGAGAAGGCAGAAGATCGAGGGGCATGAGCTCGCCAGTTAAAAACCAGAGGATCATGTTTTTTGTGTTATTGAGGCTATAGACGTTATCGAAGAAAAATGCCATCGCCGCCACGGCAAAGTGTAGTGAAAAGAGCAAGACTACATAGCAGATGCCCATGAAAAACACGAGAGGTAGCCTTTCGAGATGGCACGGCAGATCCCACTGCCACGCAATATATGAAACCACAGGAATCATAGCCACAGCGGTGATCAGCTTCTGTCCCAGCAGCTGCCCCAGATGATACTCATAAAAGGAGCTTGGCCTGAGCAATAACGCATTGACAGCGCCGCTGTTAATCTCGGCAATCATCACACGCTCAAAGCGCCAGTTGAGACTTCCGAGCTGCAAGATAAGATAGAGAAAATAGCCTACGTAGTAGCGTGCTGGAAACCCTGCAAAAAGCTCGCTCCCAGAAGCATCGATCAGCCCCGTCCAAAATGCAGCCTCTGCTAAAAAATAGCAGAGCGGCAGAATGGCAACGGCCATCAAAAAATCGGCTTTATAGGCTATCCTAGTGGATATGCCGAGCCTTATGCAGGCTAGATTCTTTTTCAAGAAAGATACGCATGACATCTTCAAACTCTGGCTCTTCTATTTTTAAATCCCTAATTTGGGTCTTGGAAGTAAGTACTTTCAGAGCTTGAAAAAGCTCTGCAGATGATAACGAATGATCAAATGTATAGGCACCAGCTGGAATAGTGCACTCTGGTGTAAGGTGAATTTCTTCCGATAGAGGAGTCATAAAGTCACCCGTCAGCCGTTTTGTAGTCGGCGTCAGAGACATAAAATGATCAACAGTGCCGTCATAGGCAATAGCGCCATGACTCATGAGAAGCAGACGATCTGCTAACAAGGCGATGTCATCCATGTAGTGACTTGTCAAGATGATGGTGACATCAGATCCCTTCAGCTCATCTAAGATGAATTGACGGATGTTTGTCTGTGCAACCACATCCAAGCCAATCGTAGGCTCGTCGAGGAAGAGAATTTTTGGCTGATGCAGAAGGCTTCCAATCAACTCCATTTTCATGCGCTCGCCCAAGCTTAAGCGGCGTAGTGGCACCTGCAGCACATGGCGGCAGTCGAGTCGATCCGCAAGCTCTTCTACACGTTTTATAGTAGCCCTCTTATCGAGATCATAGATCGTGATAAGCAGCTGAAAACTATCGCTTGCTGAGATATCCCACCAGAGCTGATTTTTCTGTCCCAAAAGAAGGCTTATTTGCTTCAAAAAGGCACTCGAGCGATCTGACGGCGTATGGCCTAGCACTTCTGCCCTTCCACTCGTAGGAAAGATGAGGCCTGCCAATAACTTCAATAATGTGGTTTTACCAGCTCCATTGGAGCCTACTAATCCGACAATCTGGCCACGCATGATTTGCAGATCTATCGGCAATAAAGCATGCTTGAGCGCTGATGTATCAGTAAAAAGCCCTTTTATAGAGCCTAGAAGGCCTGTCTCTTTACGAGAAGTGCGATACGAGCGCGCAAGTTTTTCTGTTGAAATGACAACTTGATCCATTGTATTGTACTTGCAGAAAAGAGGACTATTTCTTCCTTCTGAGCAGCCTCATGGGCGCTTTCTTCTCTACCGCTTTCTTTGGTGCCTTGACAACAGGTTTTGCACTTTTTTTAGGTTGTACACCTGTTGTTTTTTTTACTGGCACCGCCTTTTTGCTGATAGAGCGCAATACCTGCTTCTTTGCAGGCACAGTCTTCTTTTGAGATGCTGTGGCCTTGACCACAGAAGATTTTTTGACTTCCTTCTCTGGAGTTTTTGTCTCCGGCTTCTTGGCAGCTTCTTTTTTTGGCGCTTTCTTTACAGGCTTGGAGCTTTCTTTTTTTGTAATCTGCAAAGGCTTTGACTTCCGAGAAACTACTGCATGAAGCGGCTTTTCTAACTCCTCTGCCATAATAGGTACAGAAAGAGAAGAGGCTGGTTTATTTGGAGTACCGTTAGGAATACTTGGTGCGCCTGCTTCTTTATTCAGCCAATGCGCAGAAATGGCTCTCAGTGCCTGAAGCTTCTGGTTCAAATCTTGAGCTTCAAGAGCAGCAGCCGACTGAACTTGGTTTCTTCTATGAGCCAGAAGATCTTCTTCTGAAGCAAACTTGCCAGAGAATGTGAAAATAGAAGAAGTTCCGTGATATTCTGGTGTAAATAAGAATGGCTTCACTTGCTTTGGCACAGCGACATAGATATCTTGGGAAAACTGCGGCTCAGTCTCTACCTTCACCACCTGCTTTGGAGGTCTGCCACGCTTTGGCCTTGGATTCAATGCTTCGCTGGAATAGTAGGTCTTTGCCTTGAGAGCAAGCGTCTTTCGTGCAGCGGCCACATCTTTTCCTACTCTTGGAGTAAATGTGTTGATTTTGAGTTTCTCGACCATCGATTTTGTCAGCTCAAGATCTTCTTCAAAGACAAAGTCAAAGCGATTATTTCTCAGCCATTCGATGATGCGAACGCGAAAGCGCTCTTGATAATACTGCTGCCATTTTTCAAGCTCTGAATGATGGTCATAGATAAACTCGAGAAAATTCTCACGAGCCTCTTTGGACTGGATAATATCAATAAGCTTTTCTTTTGTATCAATATCATACACTTTTTCATTCACAAAACCTTCCATGATCTTTTTCACTTCATAAAAGGTAAGCTTTGGAATCGGGACATAGCGATCTGCATTGTCTTTGAGCTCAGCTTCGAGCGCCTCGAGCTCTTCTTCTGACTTGTCTAAGTCGATATATACTAAGAAGCCTTCTACTCGATCTAAGTAAAACTCCCTCTCGTCGTCAGACTTCGCAAATGCTTCCATTACTCTATGGCAGCGGATAATAAGCGGATTTTGTGCAATCATCTTTACTTTAGTCGTCATACAAGACTCTTCCTAGAAATATATCCCAATACTACAGACAATCCTACAGGGGCAAGTGGGTAGAAAGCAATCAAAAAAAAGGAATATATGCATAAAATAAATTTTATTATATACGTAGGGAAATTCTAGATTTGTATGAAAACAGATCAAACGCTACACTCTGTGATCCTTCTTTAAACAGCAAGAGGTGTTGTAATGGATACAATATTGGAAAAAGCGCACCAGAGAGTGCAAGCTATCTGCGAAAAAATTCGAACAGAGACTCTCGATCCAGCAAAAGCCGAAGCTTTGGAAATCATCGAGCACGCCAAAAAGGATGCTGAAAAAATAAAAGCACACGCCAGGCACGAAGCTGAAAAACATCTCCATGACTTGAAGAAAAAACTCGAAGAAGAAAGACGTATCTTCACATCCTCTCTTCATCAAGCAGCAGAGCAGTCGATCGAAACTTTGAAGCAAAAAATAGAAAATGCACTCTTCAATCCCTCTCTTGACAAATGGCTATCTGCACAAATCTCAACTTCCGAAAATGGCTCCAAGCTTGTTGAAGCAATCGTGCGCGCTCTAGATAGAGATGGCATAAAGGCAAACTTACAGCTGAAAATAGCGCACACCATGTCTGCTGAGGAGATCCTTGCAAAGGTAGCCACTGAAATCGCAGATCGTCTCAAAAAAGGCTCGGTTGCAGTCGCTGATTTCCAAGGTGGTGTTCAAGTTCATCTTGAGGGAAAACATGTCACTATTGATTTATCTGAAAAGGTACTCAAAGAGCTTGTCACCACATTTATTAGAAAAGATTTCCGTAAGTTTTTTTTCGCAAACTCTTAAATGAGAAAGAGAAGTGTTATCCACATGAGTAGGCATTATTTTCTCACAACACTCCTACCCTCTCTTCGCATTGGCCAGATGCCTGAACTCGGCTCTGTAGAGCTCGAATTTTATCTTCAGCAAAATCTCAGCAGAGAAGAGCTCAAAACGGTACAAGTCCTTCGCAGGCTCATCGACCTTGACAACATTCGTCTCTTTTTGCAAAACGAGCCTCTTTCTCCTGGCGGCAACTATACAGAAAAGGAATTAGAGGAGCACCTCCTACACCACGAAGAACTTCCTTTCTATGTGCTGAACTACTTTGAGCAATATACGAATAGAAAAGATCGCCTTAAACATTTTGCGCGTCTCTACCACCACTTTTTTCAAGCAGAAACGTGCAATCACAAAGGATTTGCGCACTCATACTTATCCTTTGAGAGACAGTGGCGCCTTGTATTTACTGCCATGCGAGCAGAGGCTCTTGGCCGCGACTTCAAAAAAGAATTTATAGACGAAGATCCAGATGATGAATTCATCCAGCAGATCATGCAGCAGCAAACATCTTTTGATCCTCCAGAGCCCTATAAGGAGCTGAAAGTATTCTTTACAAAATATAAAGATACACCTTTTGATCTCTATCAAGCATTAGCAGAATGGCGCTTTCGTGCTATCGAAGCAATGGTAGGATGGCACACATTTTACATAGACCGCGTTCTTGCCTATATTGTCCAACTCAACATCTGTGAAAAATGGCTTGAGTTGGATCAGCAACAAGGATTGCATATTATTGAAACCACCGTGAAGGGAGTATCATGACCACACGAGATACACAAGTAACTACAGCGCATGCTACAGGCCGCGTTGTAAAAGCATTCGGAAACCTCATTCAGGTAGCGTATGAAGGCGATATTCGCCAAGGGGAAGTGGCGATGGTGCGAGTAGGCGACGTCTCCCTGAAAGGTGAGGTCATCGAAATCACAGGCCATGAAGCCAAAATCCAGGTCTTTGAAGACACAAGAGGTATTGCCCTTGATACCCCTGTACAGTTCCATGGAGACCTTCTCGAGGCAGAGCTCGGACCAGGGCTCATGAGCTCTATTTTTGATGGGCTACAAAACCCTCTTGAAGAAGTGGCTTCGGTGGCAGGCTTCTTCTTACCTCGAGGGGTCTACTTACCGCCTATTGATAGAAAGCGTCATTGGGACTTTGTTCCTGTAGTAAAAGTAGGCGCTGTTGTCAAACGCGGCGACACGCTAGCTACGGTGTTAGAAAATCGCTTTCACCATCAGATCATGGTCCCCTTTTCTTTGTTTGGAACATATACCGTCACCTGGATTGCAAAAGAGGGCTCATATACCGTAGAGCATGTCATAGCAAAGGCAGTCGATGAAAAGGGTGTCGAACATCAGTTTACGATGCTTCAGAAATGGCCAATTAAAATGCCTTTGCAAGAGGGCGAGCGCATCAAACCAGAGAAAATGATGGACACTGGGATGCGCATTATCGACACTCAATTTTCTCTTATGAAGGGTGGCACATTCTGCAGTCCTGGCCCCTTTGGAGCTGGAAAAACAGTGTTGCAGCATCACCTTGCCAAATACTCATCGGTCGATGTGGTGGTGGTAGTAGCATGTGGAGAAAGAGCTGGAGAAGTAGTAGAGGTCTTGCGCGAGTTCCCGCACCTTGTCGACCCTCACACAAACGAGACGCTCATGAAGCGTACCATTATCATCTGTAACACCTCATCAATGCCAGTGGCCGCGCGAGAGTCTTCAGTATATATGGGCGTCACCATTGCAGAATATTACAGACAGATGGGGCTGGATGTACTTCTTCTAGCAGACTCTACATCAAGATGGGCGCAGGCGATGAGAGAGATGTCTGGACGTCTCGAAGAGATCCCTGGTGAAGAAGCCTTCCCCGCCTACCTTGCTTCTCGTATTGCAGCATTTTATGAACGCTCAGGTATGATAGAGCTGAAAAACAATAAAAAGGGCTCTCTTACCATTGGAGGGGCCGTATCGCCTGCTGGAGGAAACTTCGAAGAACCGGTGACGCAAGCGACACTCGCCGTCGTTGGTGCTTTTTTAGGCCTCTCACGAGAACGCTCCGACTCGAGGCGTTATCCAGCTGTTGACCCCCTCATTTCGTGGTCAAAGTATCTGACACCAGTCGCAGAGCACTTTACGGATACCATGCCTGAGTGGAAAGAAACTGTTGATGCAGCACAGGCAATACTTTTTGCCGGTGATGAAATTAGAAAACGTATGGAAGTGGTTGGTGAAGAGGGCACAGCTCTTGATGACATCGTCACCTACTTAAAAGCAGAACTCTATGACTTTAGCTACTTACAACAAAATGCATTCGATAAAGAAGATACGTATGCTCCCCTTAAAAGACAGATAGCTACCTTGCAACTCATCAAGAAAATATTTGATGCAAAATTGCAATTTAGCTCTCTCGACGACGCACGAGCATTCTTCTTATCGCTACAAAACAAAATTAAAAACATGAATTTTATGGCGTTTCACTCTGAGCACTATCACAAAGAGCTCAATGAAATCCATCAACTGATTGCATCAAAGGCAAATGCGAAGGATACAGCATGAGAAACGTATATGAAAAGATTCACGATATGCGCGGTAATCTCATCACCGTGATTGCTGATGGTGTGGGATTAGGAGAGCTTGCACGCATTGATCTCAAAGATGGACGTCATGTCTATGCATCCGTGCTGCGGATTACAGGAAGCAAAGTGACTTTGCAGGTATTCCAGAGCACTCGCGGCATTTCAACCGGTGATAAGGTCACCTTCTTACAACGAGATATGCAAGTTCCTTTTTCTGAAAAGCTGCTGGGAAGGCGCTTTAATGGCTCTGGCTCCCCTATTGACAATGGCCCTGACATCGTAGGTGATATGGTGCCTATTGGAGGACCCTCATTTAATCCAACGAAGCGTATCATCCCACGAGATATGGTAAAAACAAACATCCCCATGATTGATGTTTTCAACTGCCTGGTGACTTCTCAAAAAATTCCTATCTTCTCAGTCGCTGGTGAGCCCTATAATGCTCTCCTCATGCGTATTGCCAATCAGACTGATGCTGATGTAGTTATCATCGGCGGCATGGGACTTACTTTTAGCGAGTACCAAGCATTCATCGACAATGCTGAACGCTCTGGCTCAATGAATAAGACGATTATGTTCGTACACCGGGCAATCGACCCTGCTGTAGAGTGTATCCTTGTTCCTGACATGGCTCTCGCTTGTGCCGAAAAATTTGCGCTTCAAGACAAATCCGTCCTCGTTCTCCTCACCGACATGACTGCCTTTGCCGACTCCATTAAAGAAATTGCGATTACAATGGATCAGGTGCCTTCAAATCGTGGATATCCAGGATCGCTCTATTCCGACCTTGCCTCTCGCTACGAGAAAGCAGTCGCCATGGATGGCTCAGGCTCAATTACCGTCGTAGCTGTGACTACAATGCCTGGCGATGATGTCACCCACCCGATTCCAGATAACACAGGTTATATCACGGAAGGTCAATTTTACTTACACGGCGGAAAAATCGATCCCTTTGGGTCGCTCTCGAGACTCAAACAGCTCGTGATCGGCAAGGTCACTCGCGAAGACCATGGCGAGGTCGCCAACTGCATGATTCGGCTCTTTGCAGAATCGAAAAAGGCAAAAGAGAGAAGAGCAATGGGATTTCGACTATCAAAATGGGATGAGCAGCTACTTCGATATGCCAAGTTATTTGAAGCAGAAATGATGGATCTTGAAGTAAATAGACCGCTCGATGCAGCTCTTGATATGGGCTGGAGAATATTGGCGGACTGTTTTCAGCCTCAAGAAGTTGGTATGAAAAAGAGCATTGTCGACAAATATTGGCCTGCCAAAGTGAAGGCCTAAAGCGAGCGTGATTAGTAATGGCAGAGATAAAACTGACAAAAAATGAACTCAGAGCGCAGCAAAACAAGCTCAATCAACTGCAGCGTTATCTTCCTACGCTGCAGCTGAAAAAAGCACTTTTACAGGCTGAAGTTGCAGAGACACGCCATGTAATAGAAAAGCTCCATCAGCGTTTTGAAGAAAAGCTCATCGAAAGCGAAGCCTTTGCCGCTCTTTTTACACAAAAGATTTCGATTAATTTGGCAGCAGTGATTCGAGTAAAAGAACTGATCAAACATACTGAAAACATTGCAGGCGTGGACGTGCCTATCTTTGAAGACGCCATCTTTGATGAGCTCAACTACGATCTCTTTGACACTCCTATTTGGTTGGATGGAGCACTTGCCATCTTGCGCATGCTCACGAGAACAAAGGCGGAACTTTCGCTCGTGGAAGTGAAAAAAACGGCCCTAGAAAAAGAACTTCGCGAGGTATCTATCCGCGTCAACCTTTTTGAGAAAATTTTAATCCCTCGCTCACTCAAAAATATTAAGAAAATTAAAGTCTTTTTAGGCGATCAGCAGCTTGCTGCTGTATCACAGGCGAAGGTGGCGAAAGCCAAGATCCTCTCCAACGAACAGGCACAACTAGAAGAGGCACTGGCATAATTATGAGAATTGACGTCTCTAAATTTCTATTCATCGGGGCATTATCCGATAAAGAGTCTTTCTTACAGCATGCTCAAGAAGCCTCTCATGTGGAGTTCATCCATCCAAAAAAAGAAAAGCTAGTGGATGTTCCGAAAGAGGCACAGCGTTATGCTCAGGCAATCAAGATCTTGCGCGGCTATCCTTTGGCAAAACAAGAAAAGCATCAAAATCTTCTCCTTGCTGAAGAGATATGCCACCAGGCTATCGAGCTCAAACAGACACGTGACAGCGCAGAAGAAAAAGTCCGCTCTCTCAAGCAAGAGATCGACCGCATCAAGCCGTTTGGGTTTTTCTCTTTTTCTGCAACAGACGAAGTTCGTGAAGAGACAGGACGTACGGTGCGTTACTACTGCGCAAAATCCACTAAAGAGATGATGCAACAGGAACCTTCTCTTATCCTTATAGATGCTCTCGATGGCCTCGATTATTTTATTACGATCGAAAAAGAGCCTCTTGTACTCCCTGATCTTTTTGAAATACAGATATCACAAGAATTGCGCTCTCTGTATGAACAAAGACATGAAAATCAAAAGATGATCCATATATGTGATGAGAAGATAAAGGCACTCACCTGCTATAACTGGCTCCTCCATTATGCTTTCTATAAAAAACTTGATCACTATGGCCTTGACTTCTTTGCCCAGGCCACTGAAGCACAGCTCGAAGAAAAATTATTTACTCTGCAAGGATGGGTGCCGCACAATAAGAGGCAAGCTGTCCAGGAGATGTGCCGCGCAGCAGGTATATTTTGCGAAGAGGTCAAAATAGAAGATGAAGATGTTGCTCCTACCTATCTTGAAAATAAGCGGCTTGCTCGTGTAGGTGAAGATTTAGTACACATCTTTGACACACCATCAGCACGCGATAAAGATCCTTCACTATGGCTTTTGATCTGCTTTTCCATATTCTTTGCAATGATCGTAGGTGATGCTGGATATGGCCTTATCTTTCTTATTACTGCTGCTATTATTCACTTCAAAATTACATCGAAAAAAGAATTTACAAAACGCTTTTTAAAGCTCATGACCGTGCTATCCATTGCATGTATTGGCTGGGGGTTTTTAACAAATTCCTTTTTTGCTATCAGCTTTTCATCTGACAGTCCACTCAGGCAATACTCGCTTATTAACTGGCTTGTAGAGAAAAAGGCGGCTTACCATTTTGAGAAAAAAGATAGCGTCTATCAAGAGTGGCTAACCAAGATGCCGCAACTCAAAGAGGCAACTTCTGGAAGAGACTTTCTCTATAAGGCAGCCGCGAAACCAGGCGAGCTTGGTCCTATGTCTGCTAAATTTGCAGATAGTCTTACTATGGAGTTTGCTCTTTTTATAGGCTCTATTCATCTCATTTTTGGGCTGCTGCGCTACCTAGGAAAAAACCCCGTTGGGGCAGGATGGATTGCCTTCATCATAGGTGCATATCTTTATATCCCCCACTATCTTGGGGCCACCTCGCTGATCCATTTTGCATGTGGAATCGACTATGAAAAAGGAGCACAGTTTGGGCTGCAGCTTCTGAGTGGAGGCGTACTCTATGCCACATTAGTTGCGATCATCAAGCAAGGACTGACTGGCATTTTTGAGGTGATGACTTCTATTCAAATTTTTAGTGATGTGCTTTCTTATCTTCGTATTTATGCACTAGGATTAGCGGGTGCTATCATGAGCAGCACGATCAATGATTTAGCTGGCAGCCTGCCTTTGTTTGTAGCCATCATCATGATGATCTTTGCACACGGAATTAACATTATTTTGAGCATTATGGGCGGCACCATACATGGGCTGCGATTAAACTTTTTAGAGTGGTATCACTACTCGTTCGAAGGAGGAGGCAAGCGCTTTAAACCTCTTGCAATTCATGCCTTTGAATAGCAAAATGAAATTATGTATTAGTTACAGAATAAGGAGTCACACATATGGAAATTGGACATGCTCTTGACCAGGTCGGTCCTATACTGTCTTTAAGCCTAGGCTGCTGCGGCAGTGCTATCGGCTGCTACATCGCAGGAATGGCTTCTCATGCTGCTATGGCACGCGTTGAAGAAGGTCATGGTAAATTTATCGGCATGGCATCCGTGCCATCCTCTCAGTGTATTTATGGCTTTATCTTGATGCTGCTGATGTATCGCAATATTCAAGCAGGAACATTGTCACCAATTGCTGCTATTTTTGTAGGCCTTGGTGCTGGATTATCCTTTATGGCTTCCTCCATCTTTCAAGGGAAGGTAGTAGCAGCTGGTATCCAAGCATCGCTCAAGCAGCCGAGCGTCTACGGAAAATGCTTTGCTGCTATCGGTATCTTGGAGTCGTTTGCGCTTTTTGCCTTAGTATTTACTTTGTTAATTATCTAAACGAGATAACATGATGGTACCCTATCGCATAGAGAAAGACTCTCTTGGTGAAGTGCAGGTGCCATCTGACTATTTGTGGGGCGCTCAAACAGAGCGCTCACTACGCCATTTTCCGCTCTCTGATGTAATCATGCCATGGCCTGTCATCCAGGCTCTTGTAATCATCAAAAAGGCAGCATGCCTTGCGAATTGGCAGCTTGGCCTCCTCTCTGTACAAAAAAAAGAAGCTATCGTGAGCGCCTGTAATGAGATACTCACAGGCAAGTGGCGTGATCAATTCCCTCTTTCTGTATTTCAGACGGGATCTGGCACGCAGACCAATATGAACGTAAATGAGGTAATCGCCAATCGAGCCATCCAGCTTCTTGGAGGAGAGCTCGGCTCTCAGTCTCCTATCCATCCGAATGACGACGTGAATAAGTCGCAGTCATCAAATGATGTATTTCCAACGGCTATGCATATTGCCAGTGTGCTAGAGATTGAAAACAGACTGTTGCCAGCTGTTACTCAATTCAAGCAAGGCCTTGAAGCAAAAGCTACTCAATTTCAGGATATCATCAAAATAGGAAGGACCCATCTGATGGATGCGGTGCCTCTTACTCTAGGACAAGAATTTTCAGGATATGCTAGTCAAATAGCGCATGCCATCGATGCCATCACACACTCTTTGGCTCACCTTCGAGAACTTGCCCTTGGTGCTACAGCTGTCGGCACAGGTCTCAATTGCCCAGCAGGCTTTGCACAAGCTGCAATCACTCACATCTCAGATCTTACCAATATTTCATTCGTGGCCGCCCCGAACTCATTTCAAGCGCTAGCGGCACATGAAGCTATAGTCTGTTGTTCAGGGGCGTTAAAGACACTAGCTACTGCTCTTTTCAAAATTGCAAGCGATATTCGACTGATGGGCTCTGGCCCACGAGCGGGCCTTCAAGAGCTCTTTTTACCGGAAAACGAACCAGGCTCTTCTATCATGCCGGGCAAAGTCAACCCCACGCAGTGCGAGGCACTGACCATGATAGCAGCACAGGTATTCGGCTGTGATGCTACAATTTCTTTTGCCGCATCTCAAGGACACTTTGAACTCAACGTATTTAAACCAGTCATCATCTCCAACCTTCTTCATGCTATTCACATCCTGACAGTCGGATGTAACAGTTTCTATAACTACTGCCTGAAGGGATTACAAGCAAATGAAGAACAGCTGAAACAACTCACTAATAACACGCTCATGATTGCAACTGCTCTTACCCCACTTTTAGGATATGACAAGGTTGCAAAAATCGTACAAAAGGCACATCTCGATGGCGTCACACTTAAGGAAGCTGCCACTTCACTTGGCCTCCTTACTCAAGAAACATTTGATGCTACCCTCAATCTACAAGCGATCGTTCACCCTCAGCATTAATTATATAAATTTATTTATAAATTCAAACGAGTATTGCTGATTATTCTTATACTCGCATATACTCAAACAGCAATAATAAAACATAAGGCAATATAATGAATATTAATCGATTAAATGCTGATTTTGCTCGATACGCGTTAGAAAAAAACGAAGAAAAAGTAAAAGAAGTCACACTACAGTCAATGATTCCAAGTGAATTTAAAGCAAAGAAAGACAAAATTTCCTTTGTCGTTAAATCAGTCCTTACTCCATTTGCTGGTTGTGAGTTCAACGTATCTGGTAAAATGGCGGTAAAAGATAAAAAAATTACTGTCAATAAATTACACGGAACCGTTAATTCGAAAGTAAAAAAAGTATTTAAAACATTTAAAGCAAATAAAAAAGAAAGAAAAGAATTTTTAAAAGCTGTTATACAACAAACTAAAAGCGCGGCGATACAATATGCTGAAGAGCATGCTCCAAAAAAACTACAAAAGAAAATAGCTAAAAAATAACATAAGTCAAACACTCATTCATACTCTTCGGTAAATGAAGAGTATGAATAAGTCAATACTTTTACTTGTCAAGAAGATAAAATGTGTTTCTTAATAAAATCGCTATACGAAGATTTTTCGTTTCATCAATTTTTTTTATTAAAGAATTTCCACTGATGTTTCCACGTACATGTTTATTCTCTAAAGAGCTCGATGTATGAGGCGCTGATTCCTTTTTCTGTTCTAAACTGCATGATGTATGAGGCACTGACTCCCTTCGCTGTTCTAAACTGCATGATGTATGAGGCACTGACTCCCTTCGCTGTTCTAAACTACGCAATGTATGAGGCACTGATTTCTCTCCCAGTTTTAGACTGCGTAATATATTAAGCGCTTGCTCCTTTTTCTTTTCTAAAATACAACGCTGTGTCGAAAGCATTTCTGAATTCCAATTCAATTCAGCTGCAATCGTAAGACATTGCTCATTATACTTATCAAACATCTTCTCCAGATTCTCATGACTAAAATTCTTAAAATTATCGAGACAATTATATGGATTCATTTTATTCACCTTTGCAATATTAAAGTAATACATTTTATATCAATTCATTTTATAAATCAACATTATTAATTAAAATTGTAGAGCTAATTATTGATTACATAATTGTTTCGAGAAAGTTATGTTTTGAAATAACTAAACCTGGTGTTTTATTAAAAAACGAGCTACGATGCTTTGCAGCATATCTACGAGATGCCAAGGAGCGTTGAGCAAATGAAAGAAATTTCCGGTCAAGAACTGCCAAAATCGTACGAGGCAAAAGAACGAGAAGGCAAATGGTACGAATTTTGGGAAAAAAACGGTTTTTTTAAAGCTGATCCATCATCACCAAAACCTGCCTATTGCATCGTCATCCCCCCTCCTAACGTAACAGGCGTGCTTCACATGGGACATGCGCTCGACAACACCTTACAAGACATTTTGATCAGGTGGAAGCGGATGTGCGGATTTGAAACACTCTGGCAACCAGGCACTGATCATGCTGGCATCGCCACACAAACCGTTGTTGAGCGGCAGCTATTAAAGACCTATGGCAAGCGCAGGGTCGATTTTTCAAAAGGAGATTTCTTAGCACATGTGTGGGTTCAAAAAGAAAAGAGTGAACAGACTATCATCTCACAACTCAAACGTATTGGCTGCTCACTTGACTGGTCTAAAATTCGCTTCACCATGGATGCTGGCTGCTCGAAAGCTGTAAAAACAATGTTTAAAAAACTATTTGACAACGGGCTCATCTATCGCGGTGACTATCTCGTTAACTGGGATCCGATTACAAAAACTGCGCTTGCCGATGATGAAGTCGAATATGAAGAAAAAAATGGCTTCCTCTATTATTTTTCTTACCCCGTTATTGGCAGTGCTGACTCTATTTCATTTGCTACAACAAGACCAGAAACCATGCTTGGCGATGTAGCCGTTGCCGTCTCTCCAAAAGACACGAGATACACGAGTCTCGTTGGAAAAATGGTACTTCAGCCACTTACAGGAAGACACATTCCAATCATTGCAGATGACTTCGTCGACTCTGAATTTGGGACAGGATGTGTGAAAATTACGCCAGCACACGATTTCAACGACTATGAAATGGGGATGCGCCACAATCTTACTTTGATAAGCATCATGAATGACGATGGCATCATCAATGAAAAAGGCGGAGAATATCAAGGCCTTACGATGCATGAAGCAAGAGATGCTGTTATTGAGAAGATGAAAACCATGGGATTCTTCATCAAACAAGATCCCTATGTCAATCGTATCGGGGTCTCTTATCGTTCAAAAGCAGTCATCGAACCACATCTTTCCAAGCAGTGGTTTGTCAAAATGTCTCATTTTAAAGAGAGTTTGAAGCAGCTTATTGCAACAAAACAAGTGAAACTCAACCCCACACACTGGGAAAATAGTTACAATCACTGGATCGACAATCTACGCGACTGGTGCATCAGCAGGCAGCTCTGGTGGGGCCATCAAATCCCTATTTGGTATAACATCCAAAATCCTGAGCAGATTATCTGTCATGATGGCGACGACCTTCCTGAAATAGTACGCAACCATCCAGAGGAGTGGTGCCAAGATCCTGACGTCCTAGACACCTGGTTCTCATCCGCTCTCTGGCCCTTTGCCACACTTGGCTGGCCAGACGAGACCGCAGCGCTTCATAAGTTTTATCCCAACAGCACGCTTATTACTGGCCATGACATCCTCTTTTTCTGGGTAGCACGCATGCTCATGATGGGCACATACGCACTGGAAAAGGCACCCTTCCAAGAAACATTTTTACATGGTCTTATCTATAGCAAGTCCTACTATACCACACAATCTGGCGGCGGCATTAGCTACGTAAACGACCAAGAGAGAAAAGAGTATGACTTAGGAAAGCCTTGCCCGAAAGAGGTAACGGCACGTTGGGAAAAGATGTCCAAGACAAAAGGCAATGTCATCGATCCTATCGAGGTTATTGAAGAATATGGTGCCGATGCCTGCAGGATGGCCCTCGCCTTCAGTACAACGGATGCAAGGCAAATAGATCTCGATAGAAGGCGCTTTGAGGAGTTTAAAAACTTTGCGAATAAAGTGTGGAATGGAGCCCGCTTTGTGCTCATGAACCTGCAAGAAAACTTCACTAATGACCATTTCGCAGCAGGCATTGACTCTCAACTTTTAGAATTAGAAGATCGTTGGATTCTCGAAGAGATGAGACGAGCGATTGCTGCTGTAGACACAGCCCTCACCGCATACGCTTTTGACAAAGCCGCTAAGGAGGCATATGAGTTTTTCTGGAATAAATACTGCGCCTACTATGTGGAAATCGTAAAGCCTGTACTCTTTGCAAAACGAGGCAATGAAGCACTGCGTGAAAACAAACAAAAGCTCCTTGTCGTCATCCTGTTACAAGCAATACGCCTCATGCACCCTATGGCCCCATTCATTACAGAAGAGCTCTTTTCACTTCTCAAAAAACGATTCCCTGGAATCGAGCATACTCCATCACATGATCCCTATGTTCAAGAGGCAATTCAAGCACTCGGCTGCCCTGCCTGCATGGTGGCCCCATTCCCTGCAGAGCTTCAGACCGAAGACAAAAAAGCCTATCAAGACTTTATAGAAGTCGAAAAAGCTGTCTATATGATCCGTAATATTCGCGGCGAGATGAAAATAGCACCCCATGTAGCCACTGACATGTACATATCTGGATCAGGGAGTACAACACAACTGCTTCTCTGCAATCAGCATATTATTACTTCATGCGTAAAAATGGGCACTATCACCTTCTCAACGCTTCCTTTCCATATACGAGCAAGTTCTGCTGCAATAGACGATGCCACTCTTTCCATCGTATTGCCACACGAGCTTCTTGAACAAGAAAAAGAGCGCTTAAAAAAAGAGGAAGAAAAGATCACTCTTCTTATCACAAAAGGCCGAGCACAACTCGAAAATCCACAATTTCTTGAGAAGGCCCCGGCTCAACTCATTGAAAAGCAGAGGGCTCAAATTGCTGCCTGGGAAAAGGAATTAGATCGAATACAAAAAAGTCTCTAAGGTCATAACGCATATATTTAGCCCCTACAAATAGAATAAAAATAGTATTTGAATTTCAATAAAATTCAATCCATAACTTTATTACTTAAAACAAAACAGGTTTACTTGTGAATATAATTAAAAACTATACATCCGATTATAAAGATGAATATTATGTTACATTGTGCGGCTCTCCTCAAGAAATGCTACAACAATTACAAGCAAAAACGAAAAATGATCGGCTCTATGCTGTCTTCAAATTAGTGGCAAACTATCAGGACAACCAAGAATTCTTAAAAAATTCTCTTACATATAAAAAGTTCAATAAAATTGCTTTTTCGGACCAGCATATTGAGCGTTTCCATAATGTAAAAGCTATAAAAAATTTATTAACAGAAGCAGGCGAACTCGTTAGCAAACACGACCCTGAAAATACAAAAAAAGTTCTTGAAGAAATAGAACAGTTACAAATAGATGCACAGCTAATAGAAAAATCTACCAAAAATAGCTATCAAAGACCTGATCTCAAAGAATTAGATTATAACATTTTTAAGCAGACTGCGCATGATGTCTATTTTAAAACTTTACTCGCCCACCTCATGAATATTCAAACAAGTGAAATGAGCATCTCTCAGTCAGCCTACGAAACAATCAACTCTGATTTAATGAAGGTAAAGACAAGAAAAATTCAACTAGCCGAAGGCTGTATCTTGGAAGAACAAGAAAAGAAATTATTTTTCGCTAAAATAATAGCGTGCATTTTTGATAAGGAATACAGTTGTTCTAAAATATTGGATATCCTAAAAGAAGACTATACAAAATTTTCAAACAAGCCGAGTGATGAACTGTTTAAAGATACAAGCTTTGTTCATCTCTATTTCTTACCAATTCTCTTACGCACTCCCCTAATGAAAGAGGAAGAAAATCTTCTTCAAATCATAGAGACAGACTTAAAAAAAATGTCGCTAGATGGACCCAACGACTACGCTCTAAAGACAGTGTGGCACATAACTACAGCAATTGTCCATATGAATCGTTTGATGTTTGCAAAAAATCAAGAGGAAGCAGAAATATTGGTCACTCTGATGCATGAGCACCAAAATTCAATTGCAGAATCATATGCTGTAGATAAAAATACATTACTATCAGTCTTGGGAGATATAGCTGCAATGAGATGCTACATAGCTTCATCATTTCAACAAATTACACTTTCTTTTAAAAACTTTCATATCGATCTTTCGAAATTAATATGCGCTCCTTTGCAAAAAGTGACTATCGAAGACAATGAAAAAGATTACGCTCTCCAAAAAGCACGATATAACAACAACATATGTAAGGCGTTGTTACACAATTTACATGTAGAGGGATATTCAAGTAATAGCGCCCTGATGAAGGTCAGTGATAATTAATTACTCACTCATGAGGGAATTGTAAAATTCCCTCCAATATTTTTTGACTTTTTACAGCCATACCTGCTATGTCGTGGTAGTATCGTATAAAAAAACCACAACCATAAAGGAGTGGACTATGGAAATGATGAACCCAAATATGACGGCTATTATCGTAATGGCTTTTGTCTACATGGGATTAGGCTGGGTCTGGTATTCACCTAGTCTGTTCGGCAGTATGAGCTGCTGTACGTCAAAAAATGAATGCAAAAGCTCTTGCTCATGGACATCCTACATAGCAGAATTTGCTCTTGCATGCATCATGGGATATGTCTTGTCTAATTTTGTAATGGCAATGCATGCTGACAGCGTGATGTCAGGAGCAAAAGTTGGCTTCTGGGCATGGTTTGGCTTTATGGCAACAGCTGGCTTCTCAAAAGTACTTTGGGGCCACAAGTCTATAACAAAATTTTTGGTATGCTCAGGCTTTTACCTTATCATGCTCATGATCATGGGCGCTACTTTCGCTGTGTGGCACTAAGATCTGTCCTTTTGAGCAGAGCACTTTTCGGTGCTCTGCCTTTATAAAGTGCTTTGTCTCGCGAATCACAACAGGCGACAAAAGCAAAATTCCGATGACATTCGGAAATGCCATCAACCCATTAAAGATATCTGATAACTTCCAGACCACCTCTAACTCGAGCATAGCTCCCGCAGCCACAATGAGCGTAAATAGTATGCGATATGGAAATACCGTTTTTTCACCAAAGAGATATTCCACACATCGCTCGCCATAATAGGCCCAGCCGATAAGCGTTGTAAAAGCAAACATCACAAGGCCTATACTGACGATCCAACTTCCATAAGGAAGCACTGACTCAAATGCATACATTGTCATCGCAGCGCCATTCAGCAGCTTGCCTTCTTGGTCTACAGTACCGAATACATTCGTAACGCCTAATACAAGTGCCGTAGCCGAGCACATCAATATAGTAGCAAGGAAAGATCCTGTCATCGATACAAGACCTTGATGGACAGGAGTCGACGTCTTTGCAGCAGCTGATGCAATCGATGCCGTACCAAGTCCAGCTTCACTCGTCATCACTCCCCGACTTACGCCCACTTGAACTGCCATTGCTACTGACGATCCAAGAAATCCACCTAATGCTGCCTGCCCAGTAAATGCATTTGTAACGATATCATACAGAGCGCGAGGAATTTGATCGTAGCAGCATGCTAAGACGACCAGACAGCCTCCTACATACACTAATGCCATCAAAGGGACCAAAAGAGAAGTAATCTTCCCTATACTTTTGATACCTCCAAGAATGCTTAATCCTGTGACACACGAAAGAACAATAGCTGTCCACATAGGATCGATCGCGAGCGACGTCTTCATGACCGCTGCTACTGAGTTTGCCTGTAGCATATTTCCCCCGCCCAGCGCGGCCAATGCACCAAAGAAGGCAAAGCTAAGAGCGAGTTTTTTCCAACCAAGGCCACGGTCGATAAAGTACATGGGCCCACCAGCCATCTCATTGCGGCCATCTATGACCCTGTATTTGACAGCGAGCACTGCCTCTGCATATTTGATAGCCATCCCGACAAGCGCAGTCACCCACATCCAAAACATAGCACCCATGCCACCGCTGACAAAAGCTGTCGCCACACCGGCAATGTTTCCGATGCCAATAGTCGCAGCTAATGCAGTCATCAGTGACTGAAAATGGCTAATATCGCCTTTCGAGTGCTTCTCATGTGATTCATCTGAGCCAAAGGCCAAGCGCAGCCCTTTTAGGAGATAGCGAAATTGAATAGCACGCAGAGCCACCGTATAGTAGATACCCACCCCAATTAAAAGGGCAAGTAGAGGAATTCCCCATACAAGGTGATACACCTGATCGAGAAGGGAAAGAACGGCTTCTATCATGACTCGTTAGCCGCTATAGTTGTAGATACCACAGACTGAGCAGACGAG
The DNA here is from genome assembly GCA_964487845.1 of uncultured bacterium. Classification (GTDB taxonomy): domain Bacteria; phylum Chlamydiota; class Chlamydiia; order Chlamydiales; family FEN-1388; genus CAZASK01. Next base: position 84,851 of record CAZASK010000001.1, on the reverse strand, counting down.
CGAGCTAATTCATTCTGCTCTTCAACGAACAACTTTGTCTCTTTTTGTATGACCCCAGAAAGACCAAGAAGCGCAATCATGTTTGGAATAACCATCAAGCCATTCATAGCGTCCGCAAATGCCCATATAGTCTCTAATGAGAAAAGTGCGCCTGGCAAGATAAGAAGAGTATATACGACTCTATAGGGAATAACAAATCGCTCGCCAAAGAGATACTCCACACACTTTTCACCGTAGTATGCCCATGCAATCACGGTAGTGAAGGCAAACAAGATCAGACCGAGAGCGACGATATAATGACCAGCTACGGGCATAGCAGCACTAAACGCTTCGATAGCAAGAGAAGCTCCGTTGACAAGTCTTCCGCTCGCATCGGTCGAGCCCATCACACCAGTGATGGCTATCACAACTGCGGTGATGGTACAGATTAAAGCTGTAGACATGAGTGTTGCGGCCATAGAAAGCATGGCCTGTCTTCCGGAAGATCCTGTCTTTGCTGCTGCCGCTGCGATAGAAGAAATCCCAAGGCCAGCTTCGCTCGAGAAGACGCTGCGAGCAACACCTGCCTGCAAACCCATCATCACAGTAGAGCCTAAAAAGCCCCCAAAGGCAGCTTGTCCAGAAAATGCTGATGAAAAAATAAGCGCAATAGCAGCTGGCAGCTCACTTCGAAACATACACATCACGACACAACCTGCCAGAACATAAAAGAGCGCCATCATAGGAACGAGCATCGAAGAGACGTAAGCGATACTTTTGATCCCCCTAAAGAGCACAATACCGCATAACACTAGCAACACAATACCCGTTGTCAGGATGTCGACATTAAATGCTTTGTTCATGACTTCTGCGATAGAGTTTACCTGAACGAGATTTCCAGTACCGATAGCTGCGATAGCGCCAAAAAGCGAAAAAGCACAAGCCAACCACTTCCAGCCAAGACCTTTTTCTATGTAGTACATGGGGCCACCAGCGATTTCTCCTCGCTTGTCTACGCATCGATATTTTACCGCTAAAAGTGCTTCGGAGTACTTAATCGCCATAGAGATAAAGACCATGACCCACATCCAAAAAACAGCGCCAAGGCCACCTGCGCAAATTGCTGTCGCCACACCTACAATGCTTCCAGTTCCTACAGCAGAAGCTACTGAGGTCATTAATGATTGAAATGGGCTAATATCCCCTTGTATCTTATCCGTCGTTTCTTCCTTCTTGCCGATCATGCGCAGTGCACGCCACAGATAGCGAAGTTGCATCCCACGCAACACACACGTGAGGTAAATACCGACGCCAAAAAGCAAAACAAGGATAGGCACTCCCCAGACAGCTGCTCGAACAGAACTTACTATGGATGCTATATCTGCCATATGATCTCCATTTCACTTAACATGTAAAATAAAAAATTTAGATACCAATTGTACCTTATTTCCAGCTTCAAAGCAATGATTTTATCACTGTATCTATAAAGCAACAGGCGAATATCCGAGGAGAAATGGGGGTGTTTTTAATGAGTGTGCTTGTATCTGCTCTTCTAGGAAATGAGCAATAAAAAGCTGTAGTTTCACCAATGTAGTTGAAAGAGATTGCGCTTTCCGGACGAGCCCAGGATCACAAGAAGATGCAAGAGCGTGCAAAGTCAAACAAAACGCTTCAAATTGAGCAGCGAGCCGGAATATTTCGATCCTTATTCGCTCTTTTTCATACGGCCTATTGCGATCATACAGTATAGAGGCTATACGTCTGACCGATCCATAGCAGACGAGAACTTGATCGAGATATTGCAGAAGAGTATGCACCATGACCTCTGGCAACTCAGGAAAATCTCTTTGTATTCCCTCCTTAATGAGACGCGCTGTCGACTGAAATTGCCACATACGCTGACCTATTACCCACGCTGCCAGCCGCGGCAAAGAGTGAGGAGACGCCACTGCTCTGACTGCAAGAGCTGCGCCGTGCAAACGATTTTCTCGCTGACAGCCGACCACCTCTTCTATCAGATCCATGCCGAAATAGGGAATCGACTCACCATCTGATAAGACAATCTCAGACACAGACAACCAAGGGATGATTGTATCAAACGATCCTACTAATTCAGTTGATAGCTTCATCAAATAGGGATGAAGCGTTGTAGAAAATGAAAATGGGGCATAGAGAGTCGCGGAAAAAAACAACAGCGTAGCAGGACTAATTTCTTTCGAAAGTCGGGGCATCCACTCTGCCTGCCGTTTGCCTCCATTGTCATCTTGCTGCTTCAGCACATATACAAGAGGGACCTTGATAGACCTTTCTATTATGTGAATCTCTTCTTTAGCCTGCTCCCATTGAGTTTTATCTCCTGCCGGCAAAGAAAGAGCTCCCTGATGGATGATCAGGTAATCAAAAGAGCTGTATAAAACAGCTATTGCATCACTCCATGATTTATGTGCATCTGCTTGATAGGGAGGAGATGAAAAATGAAGTCCGACACGAATTTCTTGCTCTTTTATGAAATCCAATACAAGTCGCAATGCTTTCCATGAAAGTGGGTTCTTGGCGACCTCCACAGCCTCCCCCTCACATGGAGCAAAAAAGAGCATATTCATGCCGCAATCGATTGCTTCCAGGACAAGCTCGTGTATTGTATCAAGAAGAAGAGCTTCATCATGAAGCACCTCATCGACCCAGTCGGGCAGATCGATTTCTAATAGAGAAGGGAGTGTAAATCGCTTTGTCTTTGTAATCCACAACGGGCGATATTCAAATTGCGGATTGCTCTTGCCGACCACATCACGAATATAGCCACTCTTGAGTCCTGACTGAAGTCTTGATAGTGCATATGACTTTGCAAGGTGTGATTCTACCTTCATGAGAAAAACGCGGCCCTTTTGCTCGATAGAAAACGATTCTCCTCGCCCTTTTGAATCACCATATGAGACACTGAACTGGTAATGCGGGAAGCGTCGAGCAAGCTGATGCAAAAGACTCATCTCAATCTTATTCCAGTAAAAATTTCAAGATGTCGTCATCGTAGCTGAAAAATGAGATTCAAAAATAGCACTTTCAGCTAAGCTCGATGGGAATAGATGAAGGATAACGCAAGAAAAATGATCATAGAACCGAGCAAAATACGCCAAGAAATACCTCTCTTAGATTCCTCTATCATCACACGTCATCGAAACACGATTACCTCTATCTTACAGGGCAGCGACCCAAGGCGCGTGCTTATAGTAGGCCCGTGTTCGATCCATGATCTCGACAGTGCCAGAGAATATGCCAAAAACCTCTCCAAGCTATCACGTGAAATCGAAGATCATTTCTTCATCGTAATGCGCACCTACTTCGAAAAAAGCAGGACTTCCCATGGGTGGAAGGGATTTCTCTCTGATCCTTTGAAAGATGGCAGCCATGATATTCTGACAGGGATTCGGCAAGCGAGGACTTTTTTAGCAGAGCTTGCGAGCCTTGGTCTTGCAGCGGGTCTTGAATTTCTCGATCCTCTGGCAGCATATTATCTTGAAGACCTCGTCAGCTGGGGGTCTATTGGAGCACGGACGACACAATCTCAAATCCATCGACAGCTTGCATCTCTTTTACCGATGCCTATTGGATTTAAAAACACGCCTGATGGCTCTATTTTCAATGCTGTACAGGCGGCATCTGTTGCCAAAGAGCCACACGTTTTTCTCCACATGAACATCGATGGAAAATTAGAAATCGTGCGCAGCGAAGGCAACAAATCCCCTCACATCGTACTACGAGGCGGAGAAAAGAATCCTAACTATACGATAGAATATGTACATCAAGCTGTAGCTGCTATGCGAGCAGAAGGGCTTTTTCCATCCATTCTCATCGACTGTGCTCACGACAACTCTTTTCGGAATCCAGAGCAGCAAAAAAAGGTAGTATCCCATATCATCGACGATATTTTTAGACAGGCTCCTGAGGTGCGAGGAATGATGATTGAAAGTCATCTTGTTCAGGGAAGGCAAAGCTTTGGTCCACAAGCTGCTGCAAACCTTTCGATCACTGATCCTTGCCTTGATTGGCATACGACAGAGTCATTGATTCGCTATGCCGCTTCGACTTTCAAATTCACGAACATGAGGAATACCCCATGCACTTCAGTACAAAAATAACGCAGCTCCTCTTCTGCATAAGTTCATTTTTTATCTTCTCATGCACCACTCCCCTTTTGTCAGTACGCAGTGACTATTACAACAAGAAAAATTTGGCAAGCTGTGTAGTAGACACACCCGATCCTCGCAAAGATCATCCCTACTATGGCCAGCGCATCTATATCAACTGGGCACTCCCCTTTTCTACTCTCAAGAAGGCCCCATGTACACTACGCATTCTCTACCGAGTGAACAAGAGTGAAGAAGAGGGAGTGGAAGAGCATGCCATCACCAATGCACTGGGCAGCTCTGTTTTCAGGATTGGGGAAGAGCGCTACAAGGAGACGGGTGGATTGCTGAGTTACAAAATTGCAATCATTCAAGAAGGTAAGGAAATTGCAGTAAGCAAACATAAGTTTTGGGTCGAAAAAATCACCCTCAAAGAGTAGTACAGGGAACATCAACATGTTTAAGAGCTATCGAGAGTCTATCATCATCAAAAATCACGTGAAAGCAAAGCATATTATGGTAGGCGATTATTCGTACTACTCAGGCTATTACCACGGCAGATCCTTCGAAGACTGCGTCATGTATTTAGATGAGAGGGATAACCATAGGCAGCCACATGAGACGGATCGCCTTATCATAGGCAAATTCTGCTCGATTGCGAGCGGAGTGAAATTTATGATGGGAGGCACGCAGGGCCATAATTATGAGTGGATCGCGAGCTATCCTTTAGATTTCTTAGAGGATGATTTTGATGGCTATAACAAGGTTGCACCAAAGGCTCAAAAACTAAAAGGAGATACAGTCATCGGAAACGATGTGTGGATTGGAGTGGAGGCATTGATCATGCCAGGCCTACAGATAGCTGATGGCGCGGTTATTGGAGCTCGCAGTTTGATTACAAAAAACGTAGGCCCTTATGAAATCTGGGGAGGCAATCCTGCAAAGCTGATTAAAAAGCGCTTCAGCGATAAAGAAATAGAAAAATTGTTAGAAATACAGTGGTGGAATTGGGATTTAGAGAAAATCAAACAAAACCTCCATTTGATCCGCTCAAAAAATGTTGACGGCCTATGGGCCACATTAAAAAAATAGATCTCTTTCAAAAGCTGCTTGTGTCCCATCAACGTACTTTCGACGACGCATCTCGATACACTCTCCACATTTTTCAAGAAAGACACATCTAGAAGCAAGGCTTGAAAAATGATTATTGTTTGTAAGTATCCCAGAACTTCAAGCCATCTTCATACGATTCTTCAAAGACGAGCTGTAGCGCTTGCGTATGTGGATTTGCTTCATAGTAGTGAAATTTCCCATCAAAGAAATGAATCTCTGCTAAAAATGGAGCTGGCGGCCGATTGTTATTTTTATCCCAAAAGGCGATACGAAATGAGATATGCTGAATCGCAATTTCTGGTATTGCTTTTTTGACATTTGAGTGATGCACCAAATTATGGTCTCGCAAGATGTTTTTCTCTAAGTCACTATTTATACAATTTAGTTGTAGATATTCTACTGCAATGGGCGCTGCTAGCAATCTTCCTTGATTCAGCGTGATCGTCCTATTACTCGTATATAAAAGTGCATGTCGAAAGGTTGTGCCACGAGTTAAACTCCCCTCCAGGAGAAATTTTAAACCACAACGCCTTGCCGAAGCTTTCCCAAAGTCTTCTAGCGCATAGGACACCTGTATACTTTCTTTTGAGCCTGATTTCCCACAACATGACCAGAGCAATAATGCTCCACCCACACACGCCCCTAATAATAGATATGTCATCTTCATATATTCACTATTCTCCTTTGATATTTTGTTCCGCGAGAATGCGTTTTGCTTCCTCAAACGTTTCGGAATACAATAATGTAGTTGTTTGTTTACCGGGATGTAAACCGAAATACACTATTTTCCCCTCAATACTTGATACATAACATATCCATGGAATCTGTAATCTCATTCTATCAAGATCATAAAAAGTAATCCCCAGCTCTAAGTTATTCGTATCGAATGGAAAATTGCTCAAATATGGCCGGATAGACCGCTCTTCATTCAATGGCTGTAAATATTCTTCAACAAGAGGAATAAAAAACTTTCTTATCTCATCGATCGTCTGGAATCGATACTGTGTTGTTGTATATTCCAGGCTAATTTCATGAATGGTAGAATACCATCGTCCTCCATAAGCACTCCGTGTAAATCCCTTTTTTCGAAATTTATTATCCTGGTGATTTACAACTCGATATAATGCGCGTACATGAGACTCTGTTTCAATATCAAAACATGCAACAAGATTCAATACTATCGCAAGACACACGAGCAGCTTCATGATCAATGTCAACCGTCTTGAGCCCCCAACACCTTCTAGCACACAAGAAATTTGCATATTCTCTTTCACTACTCATGTTTCATATTTTGTTGAGCAAGAATGCGTTTTGCTTCCTCAAACGTTTCTCTATGTATTACTGTCCTACCTTGTTTATTTGGCTCTTGAACCATATAGACAATATCTCCATATTTCGTCGTAGACACATTACTAATCCACGGTAGCTGAACATGGCTATCATCAGCTTCAGCAAAACGAATGGCCAGCTCTAAATGCCTTGCGTCTAATGGATAATTTTGGAGATATGGCCTAATAGACGCCTCATCATTGAGTGGCTGTAAGTATTCTTCAAAAAGAGGCACAAAAAAACTTCTCACTTCATCGATTGTTTTAAAACGATATTTGGTTGTGATATACGCCATATAAATAGTATCAACAATTGGATAAAACCGACCTCCCCTTCCTATAGGAATAAATCCTTTTTTCCGAAATTTACTATCTTGCTTATTTACAATACGATATAAAGCACGTTCATGCGGCGCCATGTCAATATCTAAACAAGAAAAACAACTCAACAACAGAATAATCACCGTCAATAATTTAATCATCTACTCACCCCATTTTCACCGTTAATATGATCGTTAATAGCTTCCCTAGCTGTCTTATAATCATAACTATCAAAAAAATGTGTTGAAAATGGAACATGTTTAAAATCTCCATAATACTTAATCGCTCCTCTTAATGTTCCTATTAAGGATCCAAGCGGCGATGCAATCCACGGCACCCAATCCATCTTACTCACATAGTTATGGACGTTACTCAAGCCACACTTTTTCATCCCATTCGTCGCAGATCCAATGAGATACAGTGTCGTATTGCTCTGAATATCTTTGGATACTGCCTGTATACCAGCATACATAATTGCTCCTCCCTGGCTATGGCCAATGCCATGAATTTCATATCGCACTCCTTTAGCCTCACATTCATCGTGAATAGAGATAGCAAGGTCGGTTACTATTCGCGACGAGTGAGTAGGGATGCATAACTTGTTCATACAAGCTTCTATGAGATCGCTTAAAAATCCATGCGTTGCTCCATATATGACATAGATCTTTGCAAATGTTGCTCGATCTTCATCGATAATCTGTGCTGTACATGTCTCTACAAATTCCGCAAGCTCTGTTAGCATGCCATTTCCAATCATTTTATACTTATAAGGATCTTTCAAGCTTTCTGCGTTTGGATTTTCGTAGATACACTTTACTTGTGAGCCATCTCGAGGACGCTGCGACATTCCCGCCTGATCTCTTAAAAAATTTGAAACAGTCCCTTTGAAACCTCCAAATTCAAGAGGAATTATATGGTGCCAAGCAGCCTCTGTGAGAGAACACATATATCGCTTCATCGCTGACCCAACAGATGAAAAAGCAGAAGAAATAGCATCCCCACATCTTCTAAAAAATCCTCTTTCATCTTTTTTCACATCTGCCGCCACCGCCTCCAAGCCATAGAGGTCGAAGTGCGTCAGCGGGGCATTGCACACATAGGCGTAGAGGTTGGGACCCGCTTTGAGCCCAAGAGGATCTTGTGTCAGCCACTTGCCAATGTCAGGATCGTAGTAGCGCCTGCCGAAGTAGACGAGCTTCGTCTCCTCGTCCACTCTTTTTGAAGAAAAGCGCCAGGGGTTTACAGTTTTCTCACCATAGCGCGTCTCTTCGCCAAAAGCCGTATAGCGATACCACTCCACAGGCTCGTTGTCCATATTCGTGAGAAGAGCCACATTGCCTCTGTAGTCATGGACAGGAACATAGGGCGTGCTATCCAACTCAAAGGCAATAGAGGCTCCGATTTCAGCACCAAGGCCTTCTGCTAACACGCGTAGTTCACGGATGGATCCAGAGGTGTCAACACACCCGATCTCATTATCCTGCTGATACAGGTAGAGAGATGCCCCTGCATCGCTTACACTTTTGATACGCCTATGAAAGGCGTCGTAGCTATAGGTGACGCTCCCCTGCTCTGTTGTGACTGAGATCAGTCGATCCAGGGCGTCATAGTGATAGAAGGTTTTACTGCCATCTGTTTCTTTGACTGTACGGTTACCAGAGGCATCATAGGTGAAGGTGGCAACACCCGATGACAAGAGAGAATGCAAGCTGTTGACTTGATAGGCGTTGTCATCTTTTTGAAGACGATTGTGCAGAGAGTCATAGCGGTAGGTGTGGGAAGGCTCGGAGGTCAGCTGCGACAAGGCATCATAGGTAAAGCTCTCCTGGAGCATGCCTTCTCGATCTTCACTACGCACAGAAAGCAGATTTCCAACAGGGTCATACGCTTCAAGATGCTGACTCAGGTGTGTATGAGTAAGCGAAGTCAGCCGGGAGGCCGCATCTCTTTGGCAAGAGAGGATGCTGTTATTAGGTAGGCGCACAGACTGGACAAAGCCAGAGAGATCTCTCGACTGGATTTCATAGCTGTAGCGCTCCTGAAGATCAGAAGAGAGACGGCTCACCTTCGCAAGATGAGCAGGCGTGTAGGAATAGGCAATCTGCGAGTCATCAGGCAAGAGAATGCCGCTGAGGCGGCAACTCGTATCATACTGATAGCGCATGGTAAGCCCGGTCTCTAAGGTCTCTTCTGTCAGCTGCCCAAGACCGTTATAGGAGCGCGCTGTAGCCTGTCCTGTCAGCTCATTTTTTGCCTCTGTCACGCGATCTTTGGCGTCATAGAGAAAGCTGTAGTCGAAGCCTGTGCCGCTGCTACGGGATACTCTTCCCTTCTCATCATACACAGTCTCTATCCAGCTGCCGCTGGGATGAAGAGTAGACGCATGCTGGCCGAGGATGTTATAAAAAAGAGAGGTCTTCTTTGCTTCTGGAGTTCCTGCCGCTAAAGTAATGCTCTCTATTCTTCGCATTGGGCCATAGGCAAGCTCTGTTACGATCTCTTTTTCAGAAGCGTCAGAGATCGCAAACTCGATGATTTTTACATTGTTTCCAGAGGCGTCATAGTAGAGCTTTTTATGAGCGATTTTTTTACCGAAAGGATCGAAGCGTATCACCTCTGCAATGTTGCCCTGCGGATTCAAGATCTCCTCTGTCACCGTGCCTAATGGATCTTGCATCCTCTTTTTGATGACATGCTGTCCTGTCGTGAGAGGATAAAAGTAGTCGATAGAGGTGGTGGCGCTGTTGCCAAGGGCATCAGAGATCACGATAGGGACGCCGTGGCCATCATAGGTGGTGGTCGTGGTAGAGAGCTTGCCATTCACAGAGGTCGTACTCGAAGAGACATTACCCGCGGCATCATAGCTTTGGTAGCGGACGCTGTAGAGGACGCCTTTGTCATCGAGAATTTCTTCAGAGATGACGCGATCGAGAGCGTCATAGCCATAGACCTTAGCAAGAAAGCCTCCCTCTTGAAGACTACGTTCTTCTTTCATCCTGCCAGAGGCGTCATAGTGAAAAGTTGTCTTCTTCACCAAAAGACCATCTGGCGAACTCACTGTAGAGGCTATTTTTCTTCCTGCAAAGTCATACTCATAGTTGATCTTCTCGCCTGTCGGAGAGACCTCCTCAAGAAGGTTGTTCGCGTCGTAGCGCATCGTCTTTATGGAATGAAATGACCCCAATTGCTGAACAACTTCGATGATGCGATTTTGATAGTCGTAGCGATAGTTCGTGACAAGGCCATTCGTTGCCACCTCTGTTATCAGATTGCCACTTGCGTCATAGCGGTATGACTTTGTTGTGTTGTCGGCGAAGGTCTCTTTGAGTGGCTGGCCACGGCTATTCATGATGCGCGTTGTCACACGGCCAAACTCGTCTGTGTTGACAACTTCAAGTCCCATGTTGTGATAGGCAAAGCTTTGGCTACTCACAACAAGACGCCCCTCTTCGTCTGCAACAGAAGGCAAAGTAATTTTTGTCATGCGGCCTAACGCATCATATTCATATGATGTGGTATTGCCTTGAGGATCTGTGGAAGCAACTTTTTGACCGAGGTCGTTATACTGAAACGTAGTAGCTAAGATTGTCGAGCCAAACTGCTCTTCTGATCGGACAAGCCTTCCCATCACATCGTATGTAAAGCGAGTCTCCACATCCTGGCGAGGGCCTCTTTGCGACACCATCTTTCCAAAGTCGTCATACCTACAGAAGATCTCCTGTCCGAGTGGATCTTTGGTATAGGTGAGCCGCTCCTTGTCATCATATCCAAAAATGGTCTCTGCCTCGAAATCTCCATTTTGATCATAAGTCTTTTTGGAGATGACAAGCCCTCTTTTGTCAAATGCATGGACGATTGTTTTCAGCTTGACTTCTGCTTGTGCCGCAGGATCATAGGCCCACTCTTCGATGATTTCGGGCTCTCCATAGTGAGGACGCGACTGCCTTGGCTTAATTTTTCTTATTTTTCTTTGTGAGACACCTGTGAGGTTACTTTTGCGAGTAGATGTTCCATCATCTACAATTTCTTCTATAACAATGCCCGCGCTATTATGATGAAAAAAATGGCGCTTACGGATTGCTTTTCCCTCACAGGCAAAAGAAGCAGTAAGAAGATTGGTGTGCGGCTTATAACAAAAATAGGTTTTATTACCGTGAAGATCAGTATGTGACTTTTTGAGATTAAAGCTTGTGTTCGAATAGGCTGAGTGATGAGTTATTTTCTCGCCTGTTGGCTTCCCCTGTTTGAGCTCAAGAGGATTTCCTGAACCAGAAAATGAGCCATATTGCTCTTCTTTGATGACATTGTGTCTATCGTCATAGTGATATACTTTCGCAAAGACAGGTTTGTTCTTTTCATTGAAGACAGTGTGTACTGTCAAGTTGCCTTCATCTTCATCCTCGCCCCAGCGATACTCTTCTGCCATGAGAAGATGCCCTGCATGATCTTTTTTCTCGATACGCGTAAGACGTTTGTGCTTGTTGTAAAAATAGTGATTCTTATTTCCATGAGCATCAGCAACAGTAGTGTGGCCATCCTCATACCAATAGCGATGTGTCGATATTGACTTGCCAGCAAGTCCTGCTGGAGACTTTTGAAAGACTACCTTGCCTATATTTGATTTTCGACATGGATGCGCGGGATCGAGGCCATAATAATAATTTTCAATAAAATGATCTTTTTGGAAGATCTTTCGCACCTTCTCATTTTTCGAATAGCTGATTTTTTCGATAGGCGCAAGGGGTTTGACAACTGCTTTCACAGCGTATTTTTTTCCCTTTAACCATTGATGCTGAAAGGCACACGACTTCCCATCACTTGTCACTACAGGAAGGCTAGGGCTTTTTTTCCAAGCTTTGCCGCTTTTATGATGAAATGCAACCCAACTCAATACTTTGCTTTTCAGCCGGTTGTACGTTTTGACTCCTGTAAGATGGTAGCGTTTGTTATAACTGTAGTGGACTCTGTTTCCACTCGGCTTACGAACCTCTCGCAATAAATAATCGCGGTAGTGATGGTTATAGCGCCCCTCATCATGACAATGCTTTCTCTGATTGCATTTTCTTGCATACAGACGAATTGATCCATCACCATCTTTTACTAACCAGCGATCATGTTTTTTATCAAAATGCACCCATGTATTTTTGATATTGTTCTGTCCGGAGATGACTCCTCCGGTTGCATTTGTCCACCCTGTTTTTTTTATAATCGGCTTAAAGCAGTGCGCTCTTCCTTGTCCCTTATATAAGAGCTGACCGCCTCCAGATTCTTCTACGGTTGCAATTGTATATGGATTTCTATGAGCATATGGAGGCGCCTTTTCTTCTCCATCAAAAAGTCCGTCTAAAAAAGCTTCTTCAACAGCCAACAGCTCAGGGTCAAGATCGTCGACTTCATCGATAAGTTCCTCTTCCGATTCCTCATCATCAACAAGAGCCTCTTCCTCATCGTGCTGAGCCAATAAATCCCAAAAATCTTGGTCTGCGGCGTCTTTTGTAAAATTAATTCCTTCAGGCTGATACACCTGCAGTTTTAATCCGTGATGAAAGCTCCAGCCTTTTCCTAAATTCGATAATTTTTTATTCGAGCTTGAGTATGAACGCCCCAACACATATGGATCAGGCCCTGTAAGAGCATAGTCCACTGAAGAAAAAATAAAATCACCTGTGATCACATTCACCGATTGGTTGGTCACAGAACTCGGTGTTGATAGAAGATTCACCAGAGAAGTAGGTTCAGCATCTACAGCCACCAGATGCACGAGAGAAAAAAGCCCGATTAAAAGAAAAAGCACACCAGAACGCAACGTCGACCACATACACAACCTCAAGAATTTGAAATCAAGGTTGTGATTTATAAGGATAAATATTGTTTTCAGCAATAGATATATTTTTTATTTTCCTATATCCACTTCAGAATAGCGTGAGCATCATCTTGCTCATAGACTGCCATGCCTATGTAGGATACAACGCAGAGGATAACAGTGACACTCAACGCAGAAACTGACTCTACATGAAACACAACGTCTACACAGCGTGGAGCATACAAAATAACCCCTAAAAGCATGTCTAGATAGTGATACAGCAAATTAAAAAGCCATGTGGAAACAAAAGGAATCCATGACAGCATCAAACAAGCCGCCGTAAAAAATAGCCCAAGAGACACAAGAAAAGGGAAAAAACAGTTATACACAATTCCAGCAAGCGGAATGTTATGATACACATAGAGAAGCACAGGAACTACCATGAGATGTACAGCAAAAATAAGCGCAAGACTGTCTATAAAGAATGAACGCAGGATATAAGCTACCTGATCAATGATCCCCTGCTGAAGAAGCTGTTTGAAAGAAAATGATGAAGTATAGCTAGCAATCCACCGAGTCATAGAAGGATATACAAGCAATATCGAAAAAGTAGCTAAAAAACTCAGCTGAAATGCCAGCTGCAGAGCATATGTTGGATCATAAGCCAAAACAACAAGAAGCCCAATTCCCAAATTGTTAATCCCAATACTCTTTCGTCCAATAAGAGCTGCTACACAGGTCAGCGCAAGCGAAATATACGCTCGTAAAACAGAAGGCGATGGCCCTACAAAAAGAAAATAGAACGTGGTGATAATAAGTAACACCACGTATGTGCTTCGCCATGAAATCAGTGGGCCAAGACAAAAGGCAATGATCGCTGCTACTAAACTAAAATGAAAGCCCGATACCACGGTAATATGTTGCAGCCCAAAGCGCTTCAACGCATCTACCAACTGGGCATCTTGAAATGAGCCGCTCACACACCCTTCCAAAAATGAGCGAGCTTCGCCAGGAGGCATCACACGAGCAAGAAAACGTGAAAAACCACGCTTGGCATGAAATCGAATATCGACAAGGGAAAGTGACCCGCCGCTTTCAGTCATCTTGATAGCGCTATGTTGAGGGGTAAGTGAAAATATAGCTGTATGATGTTGCTTCAAGACAGCAGGAAATGTATACCGCACTCCTGATTGCAGATGCTCCTTCTCACCACTGACTGCCATCTTACATGAAAAATTTTGAAATTTCCCGTGTCGTGTCTGAAATTCTATGACCTTGACACGGTAACTGATGATCGGTTTTTTATACTTTGTCTCATGGGAAATATCTTCTACTTCTACCGTTACTACTCCCCCCATACGTTCATGCTCTGCACTGGGTATTTGTACAGAATGAGAGACAAGAGCAAATGTAACAAGACCACAACCTAAAGCAAGGATACCGCGCCTATACCCAGCCGTAAAAAGAAACGCCAAGGGCATGAGGACAACCCAAGAAGGAGAAAGTGCCGCGAGAGTGGCTAAATAACAGCTCAACCCATACAGCAAAGCTGGACATTGTCGCCAAAAATAGCGCACATGCTGGCTATGAAAGCGATTTATAAAAATAGACTTCTTTCGAAATTCGCTGTGTTTAAAAAAATTGATGATTTTTGGCAGGTTGAGTTGCAAATTTTGAGACCAATATGTGCGCATATGGACGAAAAATTTGCAGCTAAAGATGCCAAAAATGGCAATCTTAACAACCAAATGGAATTTTGAAAGAAGTCTAATAACAAAACTAGGCATCTGAATGCACAAGCCTTTTCGTAAAAAGGCTTGTAGCATAGAAGAGAATTATTTATCTGGAAAGAGGATCTTCCACATCCCTTTGCACATCTCCTTCAACGCATTGAGATAAGAGAAAGGGCTCCTCTTTCGAGGAGTCCTCCTGCATCGAATGCATAGCTTCTGTTGAAGCTTCCACTGCAAAAGATTCAAGCGATGCATCGTCATCGTCATCTTCTTTTTCTTCTCGAATAAAGAAGGCCCCACGATACATTTCATTTTCTCTTAGTCGCTGTAAATCATCACGTATGAGCGTAGCTGGAGGCGGCAGCACAGCTCGCAATGTTGGCACTACTGGCTCTTCAACTGGCTTATCACCACTCGACTTGTGCGCCTCTTTTGGTATGCTGTCATCGTAAGAAAGGGTATCTTCTTGTTGTGAGTCCTGGCCCATACCCTCTTGGGCTGCTTCTCGCCCTTCATCTCGTAGCTGCCCACGACGTCGGCGAAATGATCTTCTACGATCGCGTCGCTTATCTTGACGAGCATCTTGTGATTTTTGCTCCTGGACACGACTATCCTGACTTTTCATCTCTTGACGTACTGACTCTTGAGCATCTTGCGTAGCACGTGCCTCTTCTTGACTTTCTTGCTGTACACGTGGCGTCCGTGGTTGATATTCACGCTGTTGCTCACGAGAAGAGTTCCCTCTCCCTTCCTGTAGCTGAGGCGCCTTCAATACAATTCGAGACTCGCGAACTTCAAGTATCTCATAATCCCCTACTGGCACCATAAATGGCTTTGGCCGTTCAATGGAACGGAAAAAGAAAGCGTTGCCAAATGCCACCACTTCCACAGCTTCCACAAAATGTTCCTCTGAACCCAAAACTTTGCTGCTTCGCACAACAAGGCGATAGCCCTCCCGAGGAGTAATAACTGTTTCAACAATTGGTTCTCGCGTAAAATCCACTTCAGAATTCCTCTCTCTATTTTTGCTTTGGGAGAAATCGAAGAAGTCATGCGTGCTGTTTTTGTCCCTATAGAATCCGTTACCAAAGCGCCCAAGTACGGCATAATTGCTCCAGTAAGCTCTTGATAAGTAAAATAGTGCGTCTCTTCATCGATCATCAATACCTAATTCCCTTGCAAGGATTGGTATGCTCACCAAATATTTTAAAATCTTGTTATATCATGATGATAAAATAGGCCATAGCAGTCATTCACCCAAAGGCTCCTACTCACCATCTACAACTTCGCTCATTATCATTCAAATACTCAATTCTTGCCAAGACATCTGTCAAGATATTTTGGCAAAATGTCAAACTAAATGTATGGTATGAGCATGCAGGCTCTACCTGCTCTCATAAAACTACACATGTGCCATATGCGCTACTAAATCAACGACACGCTGAGAATACCCCATTTCGTTGTCGTACCACGCAATTAACTTAAAAAATCTAGAATTCAAGGCAATTCCAGCTCCTGCATCAAAAATAGTCGAATAATGACTTCCAATAAAATCTGACGAAACCACCTCATCGCGGGTAAGCTGCAAAATACCCTTCATTGGTCCATTTGCCGCCTTTTCTATCGCCTGGCATATTTCTTCATAGGTCGTCTCCTTTGTAAGCCTCACGGTCAAATCCACACAAGAAACATCGGCCACCGGCACACGAAATGCCATCCCTGTTAACTTGCCCTTCAGCTCTGGAATACACTGTGTCACGGCGACAGCGGCTCCTGTTGAAGCAGGAATAATATTTTGTCCAGCTCCTCTTCCTCCTCTCCAATCCTTCTTTGATGGCCCGTCGACAGTTGGCTGCGTCGCCGTCGTAGCATGTACAGTAGTCATCAAACCCTCTTCTATACCAAAAGCATCCAACAATACTCTACATAGCGGAGCTAAGCAGTTTGTAGTACACGATGCATTCGAAACGACATGATCTTGAGATGGATCATATTTTTTTTCATTTACACCCATTACATATGTGGGCACGCCATTTTTTCCAGGCGCTGTAATCACCACTTTCTTAGCTCCGGCCAAGATATGTTTTGATGCAAGTTCATGAGTCGTAAACAACCCTGTTGATTCAATGACGTATTCAACACCTAGTCTTTTCCAGGGAAGCTCTGCCGGATCTTTTATTCCGCATACTTCGATTTTTTTCCCATTGACGATAAGTGCATTTTCTTCAGACACAACGGTTCCTTTGAAGGGGCCATGCGTAGAATCATATTGCAGTAGATAGGCGAGATTATCACTAGGAACAACGTCATTTATCGCAACCACCTCAAAGCGAGTGTCAGAGGCCAAACAACGCATCACAAGACGTCCTATACGCCCGAAACCATTAATCGCAATTCTCACAGTCATAGCTAACTCCAGAGTTACATAGTATTGTATACATGGAGCTACCTTACTGCAAAATTGAACTAATTGAAAAGGAAAAAGACTTTTTATGAAACCTCGTCACGGCATCACTGTGTGACGAGGTAATGATTAAATCGGTCTTAATCAGCGAGATATTCAAGCACACACTTTTGTGTATTATCTCCTACTTGCCTATCAGCAAGCTTAATAATACGAGTATAGCCACCGTTTCGAGTTTGAAAACGTGGACCGATTTCTCCAAACAATTTATTGATAACACGGCGATCTGTATTATATGAAGAGAGATCACCAGCCTTCACTGCTTGTGCTTCACTTGGGGTAAGCTCGTTATAACGAACCATCAAATCTGCAATTGCTTGTCTTCGGGCTGCTAAAGTATTCTTCTTTGCAAGAGTAACCATTTGATCAGCAAAACGGCGCAATTCCTTCGCTTTTGGAATCGTCGTCTCAATGCGTTCGTGATCAATTAATGCTTTCAGCATATTTGCAAACATACAACGACGATGCGATGTCGTTTTACCTAGTTTTGCGCTTCTTTTTAAATGTCTCATGACACACTACCTAAATTTCTATGGGTAATCTTTTTCAGATTACTGGTTTTTTTTCTTCTTTTCTCTTTCAGCTTTACGCTCTTCCGCGATCTCTTTGATCTTCTCTTTGACATTATCGCGGTCGATACCGAATTGAGATAGATCCATTCCCAAACCAAGCTTCATTTCAGCTAGTTTTGCTTCAATTTCGTTTAATGACTTTTTTCCGAAATTGCGGTACTCGAGCATCTCCTTCTGTGGAATGCACACGAGCTCAGCGATCGTCTCGATATTTGCTTTTCCTAAACAGTTAGTAGAACGCACAGACAACTCAATTTCATCGATTCTCAAGATGATTTTATCGAGAAGCGCACTATCATCAGACTGACTTTCTCTAACTTCCTGATCAAAAGCTAAGTCATACACTTTAATCTGATGAAACGCCTCTAGATTTTTTGCAACAACTTGAGCTGCAAAAGTCAACGCTTCAACTGGTGTTAAGCGACCATCAGTTGTTACTTCTAATACAAGACGATCATAGTCTGTGTCTTGGCCAACTCGTGTATTTTCGACGAAATAATTTACAACTCTTACAGGAGAAAAAGCTGTATCGATGACGATTTCATCGACTAACTTATTCGCGATAACATGTCTTTCAGAAGGAACATATCCTCTGCCATATCCAACACGTAGATCGAATTGCTTTTTCATCGGTTTAGTAACGGTAAACAAATGAAGATCAGGATTGACAATTTCAAAAAGACTATCTTTGATAGCATCCTTCAGAGTAAACTCAATTTTTCCACCATTTTTGTCTAAATCACTCTGTGATACATTGACATGTGATGAAACGATTCGAGACTCTCTTGTATACTCTCCTTCTTGAACAGGAAGGCAACGCAGCAAAGCTCCCTTTACATTCAAGACAATGTTTGTCATATCTTCGACGATACCATCAATTGCTGTGAATTCATGCGGGACACCTTCTAACCTACAAGAGATGACACCTGGTGTCTCCATCGATGAAAGGAGTATTCGTCTTAAAGCATTACCGATGCTATGTCCAAAAACACGTTCAAACGGCTCAGCAACAAATCGAGTAAATACATCTGTTGCAGTTTCTTTTTCGACAACAATTTTACGTGGTCTTTCCATTTTGCCGAAATTCACCAAGCAAACATTGGCGCTATCATCATTTGCAGCCATGGGTCTCTCTCCTGTCCAATAACATATTGAGTTGTAGTTTATACATCTTACGCTTTCACGTTATTACACGCGGCGTCTCTTACGCGGTCTGCAACCATTATGGGGCACTGGCGTTGTATCACGGATTGAAGATACAGCAAGTCCTGCACTCATCAAACCACGAACAGCTGGCTCACGACCTGCTCCAGGGCCATTTAAATTCACTTCCACCTCTTTCATCCCAAGCGAAACTGCTACCTTAGCAGCATCTTGCGCTGCTACAGTTGCTGCAAATGCGGATGATTTTCTCGAACCCGAATATCCAGATTTTCCTGCAGAGGACCAAGCAACAACATTTCCTGACGGGTCGGTGATTGCAATAATCGTGTTATTAAATGTTGCTTTTACGAATACAATCCCTACTGGAACTGTTCGAGCCATTTTTTTCTTCTTTGGCTTTACTTCTTGCTTTGCGTCTTTTTTATCTTCAGACTGTTTATGTGTGGTACTCAAAGTAGCCTACTCCTTCAATCAATATTACTGTTGTGGTGCGATCTTCTTACCAGCGACGGTCTTACGTGGACCCTTTCTGGTACGCGCATTCGTTTTTGTTCTCTGCCCACGAACTGGAAGACCAGCTTTATGGCGCATTCCTCGATAGCAGTGAATGCCAACAAGGCGTTTAATGTTATTCTGCACCTGTCTGCGCAGATCACCTTCAACCACATATTCCGTTTGAATCAAGTGATTCAATTTTGCGATATCATCTGGTGTCAACTGATGGGCACGCATATCAGGGTTTAATCCGAGTTTACGAACAATTTCTTGTGATGTCGCAAGTCCAATTCCGTAAATATATGTCAAGCTGACTTCGAGTCTCTTGTTGTCAGGTGTGTCAACGCCTAAAATTCGGGGCATTTCCCTCTCCTAAAAATTTAAATTGTGCAAAAAATCCTAACAAATAATCTATTTTGACGCAAAAGAAATTACCTCAAAATGACATTTCTTTATTTCGTTTTCCCTCTTTTCATAAACCCGTCATAGCGCTTCATCAGCAAATGTGACTCTATCTGCTTCATAGTATCTAAAACCACACCAACGAGAATCAAAAGGGCTGTACCACCAAAAAAGTAACTTATAGATGAGGATACATTCATCATATGTCCTATGATAGAAGGCAACACAGCTATCAAGGCTAAAAATAGCGCTCCAATGAGCGTTATATTATTCATTGCAGACTCTAAAAATTCCTGAGTATGCTTACCCTGGCGAACTCCTGGGATAAAAGCTCCATTCTTTTTCATATCTGAAGCTATTTGATCAGGATGAAACTGAGTTGCGGTCCAAAAATAGGTAAAAAACACAATAAGTAAGACATACGCAACCATATAAGGCATTGAACCAGGTGAAAACCAATTTGCAACTGTTCCTATCCAATTGCCCATCCCAATAAATTGTCCAATCGTAGCAGGGAACATCAAAAGTGACGAGGCGAAAATAACAGGTATTACTCCCGCATAATTCACCTTCAATGGTATATAGGAGCTGCCAACTGACTGTACTTCTCTATTTCCCACCACACGTCGTGCATATTGAAGCGGTATTTTTCTAGTTCCTTGAATAATACATATAGTCGCTATCGATACAAAAACAAATAGGGCAAACAATACAAGCAAGGTGAAAAAGTTGAGCTGACCTGGCTCAGGACTATCTAAATTCAATTGCTGTAAAATGAGTCCGATCGTAGAAGGTAGTTGCGACAGTATCCCTATACAAATAATTAAACTCATGCCATTTCCAATACCACGCTCAGTAATTTGTTCACCTAGCCACATCAAAAAAAGCGTTCCTGTCGTCATTGTGGCAATGACAACTAAATAAAAAAGCCAGGAAAAACCAAAAATCTTCATCTCATATAACTCAGGCGAGATGATGCCTGGATTGCTCATATTCATTTGAAGTGCAAATTTTGCAAAAAGCGCAGATTGAATAAAAGCCAACAAGAGAGTTGCAAGGCGGGTCCAACGAGTAATTTTTCTGCGGCCATATTCAGGATTTTCACGAACTTCACGTTGCATCGATGGTATCAGAGCAACTAAAAGCTGCAATATAATGGATGCAGAAATGTAGGGCACAACACCCAAAGCAAAGATGGTCATCTGAGAAAATGCACCACCACTAAAAATATCAACCAACTGGAAAAGGTTCTGTCCTCCTCCAGTTGCTTGTCTAAAATAAGCCAACGCTACTTCCCCATTTATGCCTGGGACAGGAATCACTCCGCCCACTCGATAAATAAGTAGAAGCCCTAACGTAAATAGGATTTTTTTCTTAAGCTCCGGTATCTGAAACACACGTTGAATGGATTGCAGCATGGCTCACTTCTCTAGTTTACGGTTAGGGAGAAATTTCTTAGGCTAGTAATTCGTAGGTAATTCCCGCAGCTTTCAGCTTATCTTCAGCTTGCTTAGACATCGCATGTACTTGGATATGTACTTTCTTCGTCAATTCTCCTTTTGCGAGAAGCTTGAGTCCAAAAGACGCACCACTCATGTATCCCATTTCTTTAATCGAGTCGATATTTACAACATCGCCATCATCAAACATAGCATCGATTTGCTCTAGGTTAATAATATCTAATTTCTTCTGAAACTGAACATTACTAAAACCACGCTCTGGCAACTTACGGTATAAAGGTATTTGACCACCCTCAAATCTATCGCGGTTTTTGTAGCCAGACCTTGATCCAGCACCTTTTACACCACGTCCACATGTCTTACCAAGCCCTGAGCCGATTCCTCGACCTACGCGCTTTCTACGCTTATATGGTCTTGATGTATTTTCTAGAGATTGCAGTTCCATTATTTCCTCACATTATGCTCTTTATTAGCCTAGATCTGGCTGTCTGAGCTGCATTATCTTGTCTCTATTTTTTAGACTCAGCAGTGCTTTAAACGTTGCACGCACGATGTTGAATGGATTATTAGAACCCAAACTCTTTGCCATTACGTCTTTCACACCAGCAAATTCTAATATAGCACGCACTTTCGAACCTGCGATGACCCCTGTACCCTCAGAGGCAGGCTTCATAAATACTGAAGCTCCATCCCACTTAATGAGAACGTCATGTGGAATCGTAGTTCCTGCCATTTCAATGGTGACGAGGTTTTTCCTTGCAAGCTCTCCACCTTTTCTAATTGCATCAGTTAACTCATTTGCTTTCGCAAATCCATAGCCAACTTTTCCCTTTCCATCGCCTACTATAATAAGCGCTGAAAAGCTCATTTTACGTCCGCCCTTAACCGTCTTTGAGCATCGGTTGATGAACAACACTTTTTCCATCAAGTCGGAATTGGACTGCTCTGGTTTTCCCCGGTGTTCCTTCTTTGCCATCTGAATGCCCTTTTTTAAATCTGTAATCCTTTGTCTCTCAGCCCTTGCGCTACTTGTGCTAAGATCCCATGAAATTTATGGCAACCTCTATCAAATACCAAACGCTCAAGACCTAAAGCCTTCGCTTTGTCTGCGATACGCTCGCCTAGTTCCTTTGCTGTCACTTGATTCTTCTTTGTAAAAGAAGTACCTTTCATTTCATTGGACATAGTGGATATCGATGCCAAAGTTACACCTTGATCATCGTTAATGATTTGTACTTGGATATGCTTATTCGTCTTTACAACGCACAATCTAGGTTTGTCAGCAGATCCATGCAGCTTACTACGTACTCGTAAAGCTCTTTTGTGTCTTTTAATCGCATCTTTAAAATTACTGTTTTCCATATATCTTACTCAATTACTTGGCTGCTGTTTTTGCTGCTTTACCCGCTTTGCGACGTACATATTCACCGTCGTAGCGTATCCCTTTACCTTGGTATGGCTCTGGGGGTCTTTTGGCACGGATTTTGGCAGCGAACTCTCCGATTGCCTGTTTGTCGATACCGCTGATGGTAATGAGAGTGTTCTTATCAACTTTTACTTGCATTCCCTGTGGGATAGCTAGCTTTGTTGGGTGAGAAACACCTATCTGCAAATCGATAAAATGACCTTGTACTGCAGCTCTATAACCAACGCCTTGCATCTCAAGTTTCTTTTCAAATCCTTTAGTAACACCCTCTATCATATTGTGGATGAGTGTTCTATAGAGGCCATGAAAACCTTTCAGCTGTTTTGTTGCTCTCTCAATAGTTACATGAATGTGTTCGGCTTCTTTAGCAACTAAAACATCATGCTCAATAGGAAGCGTTAAGGTTCCTTTCGGGCCTTTTACAGTTACCACTTTATCATGAATAGTAACTTCAACACCTTTCGGAATATTTACTGGAATTCGACCTTTGCGAGACATTTCAATTATCCTCTTCAATTTTTATACGGCTAGAGTCTACCAGACGCTGCACAGTAACTCACCACCGACTTTTCTCTTTTTTGCTTCATGTCCCATCAAAACTCCATGAGATGTTGAAACAATTGCGATACCTAATCCATTAAAAACTCTTGGAATATCACGGTATCCAACATACTGGCGTCTACCAGGGTTAGAGATCTTTTTAATTCCGCGAATGATAGGCTCTCGCTCTTTCGTATAGGACAAAAATATACGAATTGTGCCTCTTCCACCTTCTTGCTTTACCAAGTAGTGTTCAACAAAATGTGCTTCCTTCATCACCTCAACGATATTTTGGTTGAGAACGCTCCAGTTGACATCAACATAGCGATGTCTTGCACTAGATGCATTTTTAATTCTGATAAGAAGGTCAGCAGTTTGATCCATAACGGCCATATGTTTTTTTCGCTCCCTATTCTTCTGCGCTTATCTGTTTTCTACCCTGTACAACTACAGGCATGCCTTTGAACGGCATTCCCAACATGCGTAAGAGTTCAACACATTCATCATTATTTCTTGCAGAAGTTACAAAAGTGATATTCATACCCTGCGTACGCTTTACTTTATCTAGGTTCAACTCAGGGAAAATTACCTGATCTTCTAAACCGAGAGAGTAGTTTCCTCTACCATCTGTCTTACTAGGAAAACCACGAAAGTCACGAATGCGAGGTGAGGAAATATTACAGAAACGTTCCATAAAATCATACATGCGCTTTCCACGTAGTGTCACTTTTAAGCCAATAACTTGGCCTTCCCGAAGCTTAAAGTTAGATACAGCTTTCTTCGCTGTTGTTTTTATAGGTTTCTGACCTGAAATCAGTGTCAATTCATTTACGCAATCTTGGACTGCATTTTTATCCTTAATAGCTTCAGCAATACCCATGCTAATCACAATCTTTTTCAAGACTGGTATCATCATTGGATTTGTGATCTGAAATTTCTTCTGGATCGCTTCTTTAATTTCAGTATTATACTGCTGCTTTAACGTACTCATTCGTGTCTCGTCCTACTGCTTCTGTTTTTTCAACGAACGATAGACAACTTTCTCACCATTGTTCAAATAGGTAAGGCTTTTGTTGCCTGATGCGTCGACTTCGACGGATACTTTTAGTCTCTGTCCATCTTTATCGCAGAGAGCGACATTCGATATGTGCATTGGACTTTCGACTTCGATTATTCCGCCTTGCTTATTTTGCTCAGAGCGCTTTACATGCTTTTTGCACATATTCACACCCTGCACAAGTACTCGATCGTCTCTAAAACCGAGAACGACGCCAGTCTGGCCTTTCGCATTTCCGGCAATTACCAAAACTGTATCGCCTTTTCGAATTTTCCCTGATCGGGTAGTCTCATTATTCATTTTTTTCTTTTGCATCATGGCTTTACTGCCTCATCCTTTAGATGACTTCCGGTGCGAGCGAACCGATTTTTGAATATCCAGCGTCGCGAACTTCACGCGCTATGGGTCCAAAAATTCGTGTTCCACGAGGGTTGCCCTTATCGTCAATTAATACACAACTATTTGTATCGAAACTAATATATCCGTCTTTTCTACGAATCTTTTTCTTCGATCTTACTACTACAGCACGCACAACTTCGCCTTTTTTCACGCTTCCAGTTGGCTCAGCTTCCTGCACGCTGCAAATGATGATATCACCTACGCCTGCATAGCGTCTTCTGGAGCCGCCTAGTACTTTAAAGCACTTGACTCTTTTGGCGCCTGTGTTGTCAGCTACTTTCAGCTTGGTCTCTTGTTGGATCATATTCTAGCGTACTCCATTCCTAACGTTTGACTTCGTCTGCACGATCTCTACTCTCCAGCTGTCTGTGCGACTGTATTCACTTCCACTACTCGCCATCTTTTTAATTTCGAAAGCGGGCGTGTCTCAACTATAGTCACTTCATCGCCGATCTTTACCCCTTCCACTTCATTGTGGGCGTAGTATTTTTTCGATCTGACGAGGATCTTATCATATTTTGGATGCCGAAACTTTCTATCTACTCGTACAACTACGGTTTTTTGCATCTTGTCAGATACAACAATTCCTGTTCTTTGAGCTCTTGTCCCTTGAGGATGTTTGGTCTGTTCCATCTGGTACTAATCCTTTGCTTCTTTTACAGGCTTTTTATGCCTTTCGCTCACTTTTAATGGTGAGTATACGCGCAATATCTTTACGCTTTTCTCTTACAGTATGTGACTTTACCTCTTCCTTACGAAAAGCTCGTGCACACTTCATTTGAAACACCTCTTTCTTGAGGTCTTGGTGCATTGCATCTAGCTCTTCATTAGAGAGGGCATGTAATTCTTTTGCTTTCATTATATTACCCTTACACTCTTTCTACGCGTTCAACAAAGCGAGTTTGGATGCCCAACTTCGCAGCAGCTCTTCGCAATGCATCTTGTGCATCCTCTTTAGAGACATTACCCACTTCAAATAAAACACGTCCTGGTTTAATCACTGCAACCCAATGATCCAATCCACCTTTACCTTTACCCATCCTTGTTTCGGCTGGCTTTTTAGTAACAGGTTTATCAGGGAAAATTCGGAGCCACACTTTTCCTCGACGGTTAAAAAAACGAGTAATAGCAACACGGCAAGCTTCTATTTGCTGACTTGTCACCCAACCTCTTTCCAGAGCTTGAATTCCAAATTCGCCAAATTCCACGAAAGCGGCGCCTTTTGTCAAACCAGCTCTCGCACCTTTGTGCATTTTTCTATGCTTTGTCTTTTTCGGCATCAATGTCATATACAGTTACTCCTTCTTCGCCTGTGCTGCAGCATCAACTTCGACTTCTTGGCGCTTTTGCTTTTTCACAACATTGTTTTCACCAAGGTTGATCCAGACTTTTACGCCAATAGAACCATAGGTAGTCTCAGCACGACCCATTGCATAGCTAATATCTTTTCTCAGAGTTTGCAGTGGAATAACACCTTCTTTGTACCATTCACGTCTTGCAATCTCTGCACCACCCAAACGTCCTGAACATTGAACTCTGATACCTTGAGCTCCAGCTTCCATTACAGATTGAATTGCCTTTTTCAAAGCACGTCTGAATGGAATGCGACGTTCAAGTTGTTTTGCAATTCCATCAGCAACTAACTTTGCATCAAGATCTGGACGCTTAATTTCTTCCACCTCGATCCACACTTCTTTGCCGGTTAACTTAGAAAGCTCGCCGCGTAAAACATCAATCTCACTACCCTTCTTCCCAATCACAAGACCAGGTTTCGCTGTGCAGATTACAATTTCAATTTTTCCGCTCATTCTCTTGATGACAATAGATGCTGTACCTTGGCAACAAGCCTTTGTCATTAATGTCTTTCTTATGAGCTGATCTTCAAGAAGCAAAGAACCAAACTCTTGTTTGTTCGCGTACCAAAGAGATTTCCACTTACGGTTAAGTGCTAATCTAAAACCAATAGGATTCGTTTTCTGACCCATTCTTTTTCCCCTTACTCGGCAGAGCCAACGACCACAACAAAGTGGCTCGTTCGTTTTAAAATCGGATGTTGACTACCCTTACTTCTTGACTTCGCACGTTTCAGCCGAGGACCTTCATCAACACGCACTTCTTTTACGACAAGTCTTTCTTCTCGTGAATCAGACTGCGATTCTGCGTTTGCGATTGCACTATTCAAAGTCTTGAGCAGAAGCGTTCCGGCTTTAAGCTCACAATAGGCGAGCTGAAGACGAGCTTCTGAAACTGGAAGACCACGAATTAAGTTCGCTGCTAGCCGTGCTTTACGAGGGCTGATGCGAATATATTTTGTAACTGCGTGAAATTG
This sequence comes from uncultured bacterium, assembly GCA_964487845.1. Lineage (GTDB taxonomy): Bacteria > Chlamydiota > Chlamydiia > Chlamydiales > FEN-1388 > CAZASK01. Next base: position 58,142 of record CAZASK010000001.1, on the reverse strand, counting down.
TTCCATCTTCTTATGCTACTGCCTTTTTAATTGGATGGCCTTTAAAAAGCCGTGTTGGCGAAAACTCTCCCAAACGGTGACCGACCATGTTTTCTGTAACGTATACACTCATGAACTTTCGACCATTATACACATCAATTGTATGGCCTACCATCTCAGGCAAAATCATTGATCTTCTCGACCAAGTTTTAATTGTACGCTTGTCTTTCGTAGCGTTGAGCTTTCTCACCTTATCTCGAAGATGGTAATCTACAAACGGTCCTTTCTTCAGCGATCTTGACATTCTTATTTACCCCTTCTATCTTTGATGATAAATCGGCTCGTTACTTTACGCTTATGTCTTGTGCGGTATCCTTTTGTCTGCATCGCCCATGGAGTTTGTGGGATGTAGCCATTATGCTTACCTTCACCACCACCGTGTGGGTGATCTACAGGGTTCATTGCTGTACCTCGCACTGTAGGACGAATACCTTTCCAGCGCGTTCTACCAGCTTTCCCTTCTACTCGCACATTGTGCTCTGCATTTGAGACAACACCGAAAGTGGCGTGGCAGTTCTCGCTTACCATTCTCATTTCACCAGAAGGCAACTTAATGCTTGCATATCCATTACTTCTACCTTGGAGCTGAGCAGAGAGCCCTGCGGATCGCACAAGTCTCGCTCCCTTTCCAGGAATGATTTCGATATTATGAATCACAGAACCAACTGGCATACACTTAAGCGAGCATGAAGATCCTACAGTAAACTGTGGATTTATGTCACTTGATATTACTTGATCGCCTTTTTTGATTCCTACTGGAGCGATGATATATCTTTTCTCACCATCTGCGTAGTTGAGGAGTGCGATAAAAGCAGATCTATTTGGATCATACTCAACTGACGCTACCTTCGCTGGGATGTCACGCTTATCGCGCTTGAAATCAACGAGTCTATAATGTTTTTTACTTCCACCACCACGATGTCTGCAAGTGATGTGGCCGTTATTATTTCTACCACCTGTACGCTTTTTTGGCTGTAGAAGCGACTTTGTCGGTTTTACAGTTGCCCGTATCCCTTCTTGACGTGTAAGTTGTTCGTTCATTGAAAGAACAAGCTGTCTGGTACCAGGAGTAATTGGACGATATTTTTTAAGCATGCTCACACCTTCGTATAACTTTATTCATCCAACAGATCTTGTGGCGCAAGCGTCACAATCGCTTTCTTCATATGCGCGCTTCTGCCAGGATTCATTTTCCCGCGGCGATTGTAGTGTTTTGGCTTCACATTAATGGTATTTACCGAAAGAACTCGTACATTCTTATCACGGTAAATTTCTTCCACTGCCGCAGCAATTTCTGTCTTATTTGCGTCTTTATCAACCACAAAGACGTATTTTGGATTTTCACATCGCGCTACACTCTTGGAACTCTTCGATGTTCTGAGCGCTGCTAATACAGACGTTTTTTCAGTCATGTATCGACTTTTTACTATATCGTAAGGACTTTTCTTCATGAGTTGTTCCCTTCCTTTTATTCCTGACCAACTAACCAAGCTGTGAGCTCATGAAGAGCACTCTCTGTCACAACTACATTTTGAGCGCAGATCATATCATAGCCGCTTACGTCGCGAGCAAGTGTGCAATTTACTTTTTGTAAATTACGAATACTCTTTTTGATATTGGTATGTTTTTCTGAGTGAACACTGATCACATCTTTTTTATCGCCGTTCACAACTTCATCGTACGTTCCTTCCAAAAGAAACAAAGTCCTTTTCCCATTAGTAACCGATTTTAAGAAGCCGCTCATCGTTCGTGTCTTAGGTGCGTCCAATGATGTACTATCTAAAACAAAAAGTGTGCCATTGCTGATCTTTTCGCTAATTAAAAAGCGAATAGCTGCACGTTTTTCTTTCTGATTGACCTTTACATGTTGATCAAATTTCGGCCGAGGAGTAAACACTCGTCCTCCACCCTTGTACTGAGGTGCTGCTAGCGAACCCTGACGCGATCTACCACCACCTTTTTGGGCGTGTGGCTTCCTTGTTGAATGATTTACCTCGGATCTTCCTTTTGTGCTAGCGTTCCACTGACGTGCATTCGCACGAATCGCAACGATATAATCCTTCACAAGCTGTGATGAAACCTCAGCATCACACAATCCTTCATGTAAAGTCACTGTGCCAATTTCTTGACCTGCGAGGTTGTATTTTTTTGCCGTAGCTACTTGTCTTTCCTCGTTCATCCCTTATGCTCTCTTTGTTTTCTGCTGCTTTCTGTGTTTGATAGCAGGACTGAGCGAAACAAGACTATTTTTCGCACCTGGAACTGCACCTTCCACGATTATCAGCTGTTTTGCTTCATCAATCGCAACGACTCTCAAATTTTGTACTGTCATATTTTCATCACCCATATGAGATGGCCGTGGACCGCCTGGGAGACAGCGACCTGGAGTCGATCTCATACCAGTAGAACCTGCATGACGATGGAAACCAGAACCGTGAGAGGCCGGACCACCTTTAAAGTTATATTTCTTCATAACCCCTTGATAGCCTTTTCCTTTCGAAGTTCCGCTCACATCAATATGAGAGATACCAGCAAACTGCTCAATTCCTAGCTTTTGACCAACAGAATATTCGTCCGCTCTCTCAACATGAAACTCTGCCAAAAATTTGACAGGAGCTACATTCGCTTTTTTAAAGTGACCCAGCAGAGGTTTTGTTACTCGTTTTTCAATTGTTCTTGCGTCATGCGTACGCACTTCATCAAAACCGAGCTGTACGGCATTGTACCCATCGATTTCAGACGTTTTAATTTGGACGATGACATTTGGTGCTGCTTCAATCACAGTGCAGGGAACCAACGCACCATCTTTGCTAAACATCTGGATCATTCCGCGCTTTCGGCCCATGATGCTGATCGTTTTAACTGGAGGTGTTGTTGCTGACATATGCGTCAATCCTTATAAAACTTAAAAATTCTTAGCTCTTCGTTATTCGAACACTGCAAACTACTACTGTGAACTACTGGCAAATCTATCGCAATCAACGCACTTTTGCCATAGCTTACTACTCTACAAAAAAGTGCAATCCCAAAGAAGATACAATCCAACACATAGCATGATCGGAACGAACAACTGTACGAAAAGGCTAGCAAAGAAAATGATTTATCTCAATATAATTCATTCTATCTTCACTGTTTTGTGTTTTAATATTTCCTAAAATCGCTTCTTGAATAGCCTGTAGGCGTTATATTTAACTTGAATTCATGGTAGAAAAATTTACAACATAAATGGACTTAATTTCTTAACTTTTCATGAAAAATCCTATTTTGCAAACTTCTCATGACAAAAGAAACAGCCTAGAGCACAAAGGAGTATAGGGAGTGCCTCTAAATAGAAACGGAGAATGAACACACCAATTCACACGTTTAGAATGACTTCTGCATCGCTTTTTCAAAGCGGCTATCCTTACTGTTTGTGAGGGTAAGCAGGCTTTGTAAACACCCATTTATCTCATCTGTATAGTCATTTTCATCCAATAGCTGATCTTCAAAATTTTCCTGTACATTACTCTTGCCATACATGCGTTCTAGCTCTAAAAGAAGAAGCGCCACCACATTCTCACTGTTTTCTGTCCATAATTTTGCTTCTTTGATCGCTGTGCGCATCTGCTCTGGATAGAGATATTGGTCAAGAGGGAATCCCTTCTGCTGATTGAGTTGTACTTGATCACCTATTTCTTGTTTTTGCGGCCTCTTAAGTTCATTCATCGTTTCCTCTGTTTTTTTCATCTGATACCTTGCAAGCTCTTGATCAAGAAAGCCGATACAGTAATTCAAAGTGATAAACGTAAGGTCTGTTATCTTTTTTATCTCTGGGATATCTTTTGTGTATGTGTCCATGAGCTTTAGAAATCCTGCTCTACATACTCGGTAAATTGCCTGACGATTTGCTGTATTTGGTGGATAATCGGCAAGGGCAGTGCATACCGGCATTAAAAGCTCACCTAAATCTGCTCTACTATCATTGCGCCAAGTTCTCATCATTCCTTGGCCCCACCAGATGGTTTGTACTATTACCTTGTTTTTCTCGATGCTCAATTTCGTATTAATTTCGCAGTAAGCTAAGATCGCAACACGCACTATTGTACTCATAGGATCGAGCTGTATTTGAACACCTAATTTTACTTGATGCGCTCTTTTTTCAATAAAAGATTTGACGATGTTCCACCCTGTCTGGGCTACAGAAAATCCAACTTCCACTATGCTCAAAGAATGCATATCAACCCTCCTGTATAGACCTATCACTTACAGCTATAGCAGGAGTGGTTGATTCTGAAAACATACTTCTCAATCAGATTCTGAGATCTGATGCGGCATAGCACCTTCTAGAACATCTTTTCGCGTCCAGGCAAGATAGACAATAGCTAAAATGTGGGAAACAGCAAGAGGAGCTAGAAAAAAGTCTGTTGCTGTCCATATCACACTGGCGTTACATACAGACCCTACAAAAATACCAATCGCGACGCACAGATAATAGACATGAAGATATCTATTTTCCGACAAAAATCGGAAGCATTCACCCCCGTTGTAGCTGTTGCCCAAAATGGTTCCAAAGGCAAATAAAAACGTACTGAACATCACAATTGCTATCCCAAAATGGGCATATGTCAAACGAAACGTTTCTACGACCATGCTGATACCAAGAGGCAAACTCTCATCATACAACGTGCCTGAAAGCAAAATAACAATACCAGAAAGAAGGCTGATGAGTCCTGCAGAATAGGTCGCTGCCATCGATAAAATACCCTGATTTCGCGGCAACTGCGTGTCTGCCATAGAATGAGGAATAGTCTGCGTTCCAATCCCAGCTTCACTTGACTGAAGCCCCTTGAAGACACCCCACCTAAGCGATTGAGCTATACCGCCCACAACAACTCCACTTGCAAGCGCTTGTGGAGTAAGCGCTGACGCAATAACAAGGTCAAATACCGCACCAAGCTGATCGAAATGAGATATCATAATCCATCCTGCCCCACTCACATACAAAACAAACATAATAGGCACGAGTTTTGCAGAAATCTCACCAACTCTATGAATACCACCATATAAGATTGCCAATACACTGACTGCTAATACAGCCGCAGTAAGCCATGCAGATACCGCATAATCACCCAATAGTGGCATGCTCAGCACGGATGCGAGCTGGTTGGCTTGCGCAGATGACCAAGCTACCATCATCATCAAACAAGCAAAGGCATACCATTTAGCAAGCCAAGTACTAATGCCATCTTTCAAATATTGCATAGGGCCACCCATAATCGATCCGTCTCGGAATCGCTTCCTATAGTAGAGTGCAAAAGTCACTTCGACAAAGTTCGCTGCCGGAGCAAAAATGGTGGTAATCAAAAAGCCAAGAAGTGCACCAGGTCCTCCCAAATACATGGCAATTACTGGGCCTACGATTGTCGATAAACCAAGAGTAGTAGACATAGCGGTAAAAAGCGCTTTATGGGCCGCTATTGTGTGCTCACTATCCTCAACTGTGTGATGTCGGAAAAAAGAAAATAACTGTTTTATTAATTCTGGAATCAAACGAAATTGAACAAAACGAGTTTTAAAGCTTAAAACAATACTTGCCATCAGAACAATAAGCGCGGCTAAAAAGAGCAGTCGATCTAATAAAATAAACATAATTTTCCTAAAAAATTTCACCTAAGAGTGTAGCAGATGTGTTTTCTTTGCAAAAGATAATTTATCGCAAAGCGGCCATGAAACAATTTAATTAAATGATTTAATTAAATTGTTAAAAATAATTAAAAACACTAAACTGATTAACCATTTTAAAACAAAAAGCTTACGAATATGAATATACAAAAAAACAATTGTGCAATAGAAAACAACAATAATTCTGCATCAACGAATGAAAACTTCTCACAGAATATTCTTCAATTGAACACCATCAAATCTGGCACTGAAACAAAAAAATCCAACCATCTATTTGGAAAAGTACTCGGGGACTCTACCAATTACACACACATCTCCCCACGAATCAAGCAAGACTGTATTATTTCACTCAGCACAAAGAATATCTCTTCTGAAAACGCGACCGTCGAGCAACTGATACATGCCTTACAAGATAAAGAAAATCAAACTTCGAACACGATACACACACTCATCACACACATCCCTCATAATACGCTTGGGCAGCAAGACAAGGAAGGCAACACCTGCTTACACATCGCGGTTAAGCAACACAATCTCAGCGCTATAGAAAAACTCATTCAAGCAATGGACAAGGAACAACTTGCTATCACAAATAAGATAGGGAAAACCGCAATAGCCAGCTTTTTGAACATTCAAAAAAAGAAAATAGATAGCAAACTGCAGAATTCGATCTCACAATTGTGGATCGAAAAAATGGATTCCAACGGCTTAAGCAAGCAAGATAAAGACAAAAATACAATCTTGCATATCCTTTCTAAGCAAGGCAATGAAAGCCTCCTTAAATTGGTGCTACAAAAAATTGACAAGCAGCGCATAGGTATCAAAAACAATAATGAAGAAACTGCACTTACATATTCTTTTGGTCTCGGCAAAAAAAATAGAATCACGCAGCTTTTGCTCGAAAACAGTGATCAAAAAGAAATTCTTGAAGACATTTTGGTAAATCACAAAAAACAGCAAAAACACCTTCCCTCTCTCATCAAATGTCTTGAAAAATCGATCATAGATGAAAACGCTATTATTCAAGCCATTGACAATGACATTCCAAAAGCTCTCTTCCAACAACTCATTCCACAAAATGAATTTCACAACAAATGTATCACAAAAAATGTGCTCGCCAAAGCTATTGAAGATGACACTCCACTGATCCACCACCTCATAGAATCGGCTGATGAAGAGATACTCAACGATCTTTTCCTCGATAAAAAAGTAATCACTCTTGCTTATAAAAACCAAATCATTTCCGCACTGGGTAAAAAAGTACTGTTAACAGGAAAAAAAATAGTCATCATTCCTGTTACAAATGAACTTCAAAAAAAACGATGCATTTCGACTCTACAAGAATGGAAAAACAAAAATAACGTAGACATACAAAAACTCGCGCCTAAAGCCATCGAAAAAATTAAAAAGGACACTCCACTCATTTATATCGCTAAAGATAACGAAAATGAGACAGTAGGCATGCTCATCGCCACTCCTCAAACAGGAAAGAGCACTCATATCGACTATCTACTTACTCACCCTGACAAACAAAGTTCAGGCGTAGGCAGCTCTCTTCTCAAAAAAATCGCCTCTCAAGTACAAAAAAAAGTAATTGACACCACAAGCTTATCACTCAATAGCGTACAAAGCGCATGTGGATTCTACACGCATATTGGATTCAAGCGGCAAGAGGGCAATGACTTTGTAGGCGATCAAGAAACAATGATGAAGCTTTGCGAAAAACAAATACCTCAACTCCTACAAAAGAAAGAATTAAAAAAATTATTGATACTTAGTAATATTTTATAACTCTTGCAGAGGACGATCTAGTACTTGATTGAATTCCTGAAAGCTTCTAACCTTATCTAGGAGTTCAACTGTTGCATACAAAGAGCTAATCATGTCGCAATACCAGGTTCTTGCCCGCAAATACCGCCCAAAAACATTTCAAGAAGTGTTGGGACAAGATGCCATTATTTCGACATTGAAAAATGGGCTAAAAACAAATCGTCTTTCATCGGCGTACCTCTTTTCTGGGTCTCGAGGAACAGGAAAAACAACTATCGCACGCCTGCTTGCAAAAGCCTTAATGTGTGATAAGCGCACTGAAGATGCGGAGCCATGCAACATCTGTCCATCCTGCCTAGAAATCGCAAATAATGCCTCTCTTGACATCCTTGAAATAGACGGAGCTTCTCATAGAGGAATTGATGACATCCGTGTCATCACAGAGTCCGTAGGATATGCGCCATCCTCAGGAAAATACAAGGTGTATATCATCGACGAAGTGCATATGCTCACAAAGGAAGCCTTTAATGCACTTCTGAAGACGCTTGAAGAACCCCCAGAAAAAGTAAAATTTTTATTTGCCACTACTGAGCCCCATAAAGTTCCAGAGACTATTCTCAGCAGATGTCAGCGTTTTCACTTAAGACGCATCCCTGCTACACTTATTGTAGATAAACTCAAACGTATTGCCATAGAATCTCAGATACAGGTCACTGAAGAGGCTTTATTTAGTCTTGCGCAATATGCAGAAGGAGGCCTTCGCGATGCTGAGTCGATGTTTGACCTCTTGACTGCCTATAGCCCATCCATTCAGATGAGTACTATTCAAGAAGCTTTGGGCATTCTCCCAAGAACATGGCTCTATGCATTTGATTCCGCATATCAAGAGCAAAAATATGCGACCGTATTTGAAATTTCCCAGGCTATCTTCAGCCAGGGGAAGGACATCCATTACTTCCTCAAAGACTTGATTCATCATATTCGCCGCATCGTCCATTGCCAACTTGGCTGTGCAGACGAGCAAGCTTATGAAGACAGCACCTACCTCGAGCACATTAGATCTGTCAGCACACAATACTCCCCAGAGGAGTGTATTGCGATCCTTGACATCCTCGCAAGCTCAGAGCAGGCGATGAAGGTTGCAATCTCACAACGTATCTTTCTAGAAACGATTCTTCTCAAGGTAATGAGACTAAAAGCACTCCTTCCTATTGATCAAATTGTCATGAGACTATCGAAGCTGGAGCACGCACTCCAGCACAAACAATCTCCAGCAACCCCTCCACCTCAAAAGAGCGCAGCAACTCCAGCAACAACTTCTTCTCTAGAAGAAAAGCCACTGAGCCCCAAACGGGAAATTTTGGCAACGCTGCAAGATGAAAAACCAACACCTCCAATCATTGCACCGCCTACTTCATCATCCAAGCCTATACCACAGGCCACTCAAAGTCGCTATGACACGCTGATGCAATTTGCTGCCGTTGAACTAGAAGGATCGCTACAAAAAAAACAAAAACAAGACAAGTAGGAAGAGATATGGGAAGCGGATTTTTAAAACAAAAAAAGCAAGCCAAAGCATTTAAACAGCAACTGAATCAAATGCAGGAAGACTTCTTAAATAAATTGGATAGTCTAGAGGCAACAGGAAGCGCGGGAGGCGATCTTGTAGAAATCACACTGAATGGCTCGCACGAAATGAAGTTAATACGTATCAAGCCAGAGTGTGTGGATCCAGATGATATTACAGGTCTAGAAACACTCATAAAAGCAGCCTACATGGATGCCTGCACGAAAATTAAAGAGCAGTCTTCCGCCGGAGATATGCCAGCTTTATCGGACCTCTCTCTATTTGGATTTTAACACCCCCCCAATCACCGGTAGCACATGCCCGGTGGTTGGAAAATAAGAAAATCTTGACACCCTAAGATTCAATATACTATACTTATTTTTTTCACGTGGTAAAGGGCAATCATTTTCGATGTACAACACGTTTTTCATTCTATTCACCTCGTCACAATCCACATCCGGGGCATCCCGGTAATCATCCTATTTTTATCAGCCCTTTTTTTATCCCCAGCAAAAAATCCTGTATCTCATTTTTATTCTGAGATCTGGGACTACTGCTTTTTGTTAATTATGATCATCCTCATTAGCTTTACGCTATATGAGTTACAATTTGCTACAGCACAAGAGGTATTACATGAACAATAAACCACGCGAACATTGGAGCTCAAGACTCGGTTTTGTTATGGCAGCAGCGGGATCGGCCATTGGCCTGGGCACACTTTGGAAATTCCCCTATGTAACGGGCGAAAATGGAGGAGGCGCTTTTATCCTTGTGTACATCCTCTGCACGCTCTTTATCGGCATCCCCCTCTTTATTGGAGAACTATTGGTCGGAAGAGCAGGACAAAAAAGTGCAGTCCCTGTCTTTGGCATACTCACACACGTAGCCACTCCTTGGCGTCTAGCCGGCTGGCTTGGTGTTATTTCATCGTTTCTGATTATGAGTTTTTATAGCGTCATTGCTGGCTGGGGACTCAATTATGTTCTCATGTCACTCAATCAGTTTTACGCAGGCTGCTCTCCAGAAGAAATCGGACAACTTTTTGAAACACTAAGCCAATCTGGTGACATTACCCTCTTTTGGCATGCTGTCTTCACTGCGATTAGTGTAAGCGTTGTATTTCGTGGCATTCGTCGCGGTGTGGAACACTGGAGTAAGTTAATGACCTCGTTATTACTCATCCTCGTTTCGCTACTCTTTTGCTTTAATCTCACCCTCGATGGCTTCCAAGCTGCATTGCATTTTGTGTTTACTCCAGATTTTTCAAAACTACACCCCTCTTCTATACTAGAGGCTCTTGGGCTTTCTTTATTTACCCTGAGTCTGGGCCAGGCAATTATGCTCACCTATGGCAGCTATATGAATAAGAGTGATGATGTTCCAAAGACATCCTTGATTGTATCTTCGATGGTGATCGTCGTGTCTCTACTGTGTGCGATGACTATATTTCCTATCATGTTTACATTTAATATGCCTCCACAAGCTGGTTTTGGACTTGTATTTAAAACACTTCCTGTTTTATTCGCAAAACTTCCTGGCTCGCTTTTGCTCTCGACACTTTTCTTTACCCTATTTTCATTTTCTGCACTTACTTCTGCTATTGCGTTTGTTGAAGTGATTGTAGCGACTCTCATTGATTTGTATGATATAAGTAGAAGACGTGCTGCCATAATTGTGGGGGTATCGCTATTTGTTTTCGGCATTCCTAGCGCACTCTCATTTTCAAAAGGTGTCTTCTGCAACTGGGAAGAGCTGTATGGAAAAACATTTTTTGAGACAATCAACACACTGACCTCTGTCTGGCTACTGCCACTCGGCGGACTCCTTACTTCGTTATTCATTGGATGGAAACTCGATCCTATGCGTAAAAGAGAAGAATTTATGCAAACGACAACACTAGGATGGATGTATAGACCATGGCGTTTTATGATTCGATATCTTGTTCCTGCGGCAATTATCGTGATCATTCTTCAACATATGGAGTGCATTAATATAGACATGTTGTTTCAGACTGCACTCACGCATCAATAACTTTCATAGTAAGACTTTCTATCGTGCGTAGGGACGGTAGAAAGTTTTACCTGCTAGAATTAAACACTTGTAGATCAACCAATCTTTTTGCTATAGTCTATCCACACTTCTATCATGCTCGGATGGTGAAATGGTAGACACTAGGGACTTAAAATCCCTTGGGGGCAACCCCGTGCCGGTTCGAGTCCGGCTCTGAGCATGCCAAACCGTAAGAAGGTAAGTCCTTAAACGGGACTTAGTTACCTTCTTTCTTAAAGAGCTTAAGTCTTTGCTGGCTTAAGCTGCTTTATTATTAAGATCAATTTTTATCCGCCACCAGCCAACTTTTTTGATTTCCAAAAACTCCTTACAACTTCCTGTATTGGTCGGTAAAAAAATGGAGCCAAATTTGAGTCAATACATCGTATCACGCATTGCGTGATTCATTGCGGCTTTTTCTAACCACTATTAATTAAATTATCATAGTCTCTAGCAAAAAAATGGTAGAGCCCCATAAATCCTCGACTGATCAAATTCCTGTCTGGAGCCCACGAATCAATAGCATCGATTGAATAAATCTTTCTAAATCCAGGACATCCACCATGCGCTTCTTCATTACTTACTGGCGTCATCTCAAGGGGTTTGTTTATGTCGTCACTACGACCCATTTTATAATAGCGGTAGACATTATTATGATTCGTGCGAATAAACACCCGCTTTCCCCATTGCCTATTTATCAACCCTCTTCTTTTTTCAAATAACTTATCTGAAATAGCTGCCATATCTTGACTTTCAATACGCTTATTTACTCGCTCAGGAGTCTCAAACACCGTGTTCATAAGCCTTCCACCAGGATTGAGCGTCATGATGAGCATAGAACTGACACCTTGAAAGATTTGTCTTGTTGCCGGGGATAACTTATATTTATCACATATCCAATCTGTGCATTTTGTAGTGAGCATCTGCGCACCAAGATTCAGAGCACATGATGCTAGCAACTCAACAAAACTCATATTGTTGGCACTATCAAGATACTGGAATAAAGGCTTTGCCACAAACCCGAGAACATTAAGCAACGACACTCCTACTGCATATACTTTTTCTGTTGTCGTTTTCGCTGCCTGTATAGAATTGATTTTGTTCAAATAATCGGTAAGAAATCCTTTTAATCCTAACGGGACACCTTCCGTAAGAAAAAGCTTTGTGTTTTTGAGGATTTCTTCAATTGGTTTTTTGATCACCTGAAGAGCTATGCCAGCTGTCGACTCTAATGCTTGTAATGAAGCTTCTTTGTTTTTTATTAACTCTGGCAATATATCATAAAACTTCCGCACATCTTGAGACGCATTCGCTTTACTGTGCTCAACAGCAATACCGAGAAAAAAAGAATTGCTATTCAACTTCACAATCAATTCATCAATTCTTCGAAACTCTTTTTCTATTTTTAAAGAAGGCGATTGACCTACAAGTTGCTCCATTTTGTAATAAAGCGCATCTCGCTGCTGAAGCGCTTTTTCATACTTCGTACGATGTATGTCCGTGAACGTATTCACAGACTGCATTTCTTGCTGCAACTCCTGTAAATGATCCTTCAGGTGCACAATATTTTTCTCTATCTGCTCTAAAGGATTTTCTTTCTTCGGCTGCTGAGAAGTCACACGTGGAGATGACAACTGAATGCCTTGCTTGGACTCAGCTGACGTACTGGACAATTGCTCTTGTTTTAAGGGCGTTTTGGAGACTGTTTTTTGATAATACTGCTTCATCTCATTGATGACAGATCGATTCAAGAAAAAAGCTGACCCTCCCGCCTCTCTATATGCTTTATTTTCTCTTAAATTCTTTTTGAACTTTCTAAAGCTAGAAGCATGCAAAATAAATTTCTTATTTATACCTTCAATCGTCACTTCGAGCACACGACCCGCAATTGTCGCGATTACATATTGAATGCCCTGTACAATCTTTCGAGAAAAGCGAGCAGTATCTTGAATTTCTGTAGCTTGAATGCTGCCAAGCCCCGGTAATTCAAGCTTCCCATTATTATATGCACTTTTTATTGGTCCCATACATGCTGCCTCCTCAAATAGGAGATGTAACATGTATGGCCATTTCAATCAAAAAAAATACTACAATTATTGTTAATAATTATTTTGAACCCACGTTCTACTGATGTGAAACTATGTGATGTTTATCTTCTGAAAAATTGCGGCAACTATCTATCGGCTTGAAAAAGAAGCGTAAAATGAATTTTACGCTCTTCTTCAAATACTGCTGCAGTAGCAGCCATAGTCGAGCAGTTAATTCAACAAAGTAAAACTTGTTGCTATATTTTTTAACTCTCCAAACCGTTTTTCCATAAGCTCTGGAGTTCCCCAAAAATAAATCTCGTATACATAGAGACCTTTAGAAAAGCAGATATAGTAATGCTGCAAGGCTTTTGACTGATCAAAAAACTGCGCTGTTTGCCATTTTGCTTTTACATTTGCAATCGATAAAGAACCAAATTCTAAAGGAGTAAAATAGAAAAATCTCTGATAAAAAAATGGTCCTATTTCGTTATAAAAATTTGCCCCCAATCCAGCCGTTTTCTTCAGGACAAAAACATTACATACAATCTGTTGTCCTGGGGTGCCAGTATCTGCCCAGACATGTATCACAGGATCCTCTGCCCACACCGTATAATTACAGTTTTTCGGATACCACAGTACATACTCTTTCATATTTTCTGTAATTGGTTTCCAACTATTTGGAAGCGAAAGTGAGTAAGCACCAGCCTGTTCTTTTGTCTTATACACTCTCATATCAGTAGCGGGCAACGTGTCTTCTGCTTGTACATGAACTGCAAACAATAACGCTGCCAGATATAAATATTTTTTCATATCCCCATCCTTTCTTTTTGTTAAAATAAAGATGGGGATAGTGCCACGAAAGCATCGTTTTTACAAAGTAAATAATGCTAACCCAGATGTACTTAAGTAAAATAAAAATACAAGGCAAGTCCAAACGCACAAAATACAGGTCCCTTTATCACTGTAAAATTAAAAAGTTTGTATGCAATATTTAGCAACGTGAGCACGATCAGCCCTGGATAACATATTTGCAGAATAGGCCACAAAAATGCAGAAATTCCCGTAAACTCAAATGTGGACATAAAAAAAGTAGCACACAACGCGCCAATCAATGTCATCTCGTACCCTATTTTTTTTTGAAATAGGTGAATATGAAGAAATTCTGTAAATGCAGCAGTCAAGGCAATCGCCGTAGTCAAGCACGCCAGCGAAACCGTCGTACATACCAACATTCCTGCATGAGCGCCAACTAATTGCATAGCAAGTGCTGCTAACAACTCATCTTTGCCATGAATTGTTAGAGCTCCTCCATGAAAGGCAGCTAAATAACTAAAGCCAACATATACTACTGCAAGCAAAGCAGCTCCCATAAGACTTGCCTTCATAGCTATCCCGAAATAGCAAGGCGCAGCTTCTGGATTTTGCTGCGTGATTCGCTTGAGACTCGCTATGACTGTAGATGAAATAAAAAAGGCAGCGAGTAGATCCATTGTATTGTATCCCTCCTTCAAGCCGTGCAAAAACATCTGCATAGGCTCAACATCCACGACTTGGATATCGACCGCTGTGATAAATCCAATTATAATAATCGTTGCAAGCGATCCAAGCAGTAATGGCGTTAATATCCACCCTAAAATAGTGATGATGTGGTTCTTTCTCACGGTCAATACAAAAATAAGAAGACACGATATCGCACTGAACCAAACAGAAGAAATATCTGGAAATGAACTTTTAATAGTAGTGTAGGCCAATGTAATGCAACGAGGTGTTGATCCTAAAGGCCCTAACAAACTAATTGTAAGCAACGCAAGAAAAAAACCAGGAATTTTTCCTAATCTACCAAAAAATTCCTTATAATCCCCATCAAATAAAATAATTGCAATAACTCCAGCAATAGGCATCACCGCTGCTGTTAAAATAAGGCCTGACATAGCGTAGATATTTTGATCACCCGCATACTGACCTACAGCGAGTGGATAAATGATATTGCCAGCTCCAAAAAACATAGAAAACATCGCAAGCCCTGCGGCTAACGTCTGTTTTGTAAAAAAATTCTTCATACTATTCCTTATACAATAAATCATATGTGCGCAAATCAGCTACCATTCTGATTTGTCGCGAGAAAAAAAATAACGATTTAAAAATGAATTATACGTGCGCTACGCGCACGACGACGAGAATAGAGGCAAGAACAAACAAAACAGAATACAACACTATATGCTGTAAAAATGAAGAAGTGTGATAGCTATTTTTAATGCAGCACATGAATTTTCTGTTGTTGTTTTAAAAAACGATATCATGACAATCTATTTTTATTCAACATCTACTAAACTTGCTTGCAGCTGCTCTTTATCAATAGAAGCAATCCACATTTCACGGTCATTTTTACCATACGCAATGTGAATGATCCCTTCGTCGTCAACCACAAACCCGCCAGGGAAAATTACACGCTTATTATATTTCGAGTAGGAGTAAAAATTTTTCCCTGCTATCGGGGTCTTTGACATTTTTGTAATTTTAAATGGCGGCTCTGCAGAAAATGTATATGCCCCCATGTAATAGTGTGGCATTGGTTTTTCATGCGTTGTGCTAGATGTAGTTACAATTGAAGAGTGAAAAAAAGCCAAATATTCTCCATCTACAAGTTGCGCAGGAGTACCTCCCCGAAGCTCCCCTCTTTTCCAATCATGTTGCATGCTAGACGCATCTCCTGGAATACAGATGCCGCTGGAAAGATCTGCATATACTACCTCATGTGGCACGATGCTATAGCCAAGCATAAATTGATTATGCCATTCAAATGGCACCCAGTTTTTCTGCCAGTACTGTATGTTATACTTAATAATATGCTTGAGTTGAATCGGGATAGTAAGATGATATCTTCCATCCTCTTCTATTACTTCTGCAACAAACATATCACGATGATCGCGTATCGAAGGCAAAAACACATGCGGGCTGTCGTTATAGACAAGATATATTTTCCCATTCACTTTCACAATTCGTGCATCTTCAGCATGTGGAGAAATGTCTTTATTACCAAAACGTGTTTCCACAAGCTGAGGACGCGAAATAGGATCGAAATCTCTATTGAGACGAACAAGCCCTACATAAGAAAAAGCATCATGGTTTCTATCTGGACAATACCGAAAACTCATCAAATAGCCAAAATCGGTTTTATAAATGGAAGGATTGAATGCATCTGGGTACTCATCGAGCTTGATTTTTTTAGTAGCCAGAATAAGATTGTGCAGTTTTAAAACTTCTCTCTCATCTCTGCTTATAACACTCGCTGTTTTTTCCTGGTAATTGATACAATCATGCATCCCGTTATTCTGTGCGCTCCAACACATCGAACAACAGAAAAGAATGATACACACAAAGAGCGAACTGTATTTTTTCATATCCACCTATCTATTTATTCTGATTGCAACAAACCTTTGGCAAGTGTGCCATGAGGCTGATTATTTTATCAGCTCAATTTATGTTTTGTTATTTTCATGCTTTGGGTATACATCAATCGACAGAAATTGCCAATGACCTCTTCTACATACTTCGTATCAAAAAAAATGAAATCGTGATACGTAATTTGTACATTTGGTCTCGCATCATATATGATTGAAAATGGAGAACCCAATGATAAAATATCTTCTATTCCTATCGATAGTAAGCGCAGCAACCCTATGCAGTGCGATTGTTGACCATCTTAAAACAGTAGAAGTTTCGCCTGGTCAACATACCATGAGAAATATCGATTGCATCTACACTATTAATCTTGATCAACGCCCAGAAAAGTTTGCTGCCTGTAAAGAACAACTAGATCCTCATGGTATTTATCCAGTACGCTTTTCTGCCGTAAACGGATGGGAACTCTCCCTTGAAACACTCAATGATATTGGCCTCAAATATAAGAATTCAATGCAACCAGGAATTTGGGGAACATCGTATCTTCCAAATGGCAATTATACACCCGAGCACGAAATCATCCACACGCCAGGAAGAAATTATTTTTGTCACTGCATGTCTCGCGGAGCAATAGGGATTGTGCTGAGCCATCTTTCTCTTCTTAAACATGCACTCGACAATAAATTTGACAGAGTATGGATCATGGAAGATGACATTGAACTCATTCAAAATCCACATAAGATCTCATATATGATCGACAAACTCGATGCTCTTGTAGGAAAAGATGGATGGGATATTCTCTTCACCGATCAAGATACGAAAGATCAACGCGGCAATTATATCCCATGTAGAAGTTATGCCTCGAGACCAAATTTCACTCCTCGAAATCCGGAAAGATTCCGAAATAGAACAGCGATCGATGCCGATTTCGATCAAGTAGGAGCTCGCTATGGTGCCTATTCATATATCATCACAGCATCCGGAATCAAAAAACTGTATGATTTCATCATCAAAAAAAAGATCTTTCTGCCCTATGATATGGAATATTACTTACCAAACGATATGCGTCTTTTTGCTGTAAAAGAAGACATCGTTTCTACAAAAATTAATGCCCTTTCTGATAATGGCGCTCCTGGCTATCAAAAAACACTCGAATCCGATTCTCTGCAAAAAGCGAATCGCCCATTAAAGCGAACTGTATTTCATGCCATGAATCAGCTGCAAGGATGGTGCTCAGAAGAAAAGGCAGCTATACTCGTCGACTTGATTTGCCAGCACAAACCAGAGACTATCGTGGAAATCGGTGTGTGGGGAGGAAAATCACTCGTTCCCATGGCATTCGCAGCCCGAGCTAACAAAATAGGAACCGTGTATGGAATCGATCCCTGGAGCACTGCAGCATCGGCTGTGGGCATGGATGGAGTCAATTATGAGTGGTGGACTCATGTAAATCACGATGCAGTTTATCAAGATCTGGTAACAAAGATCGACAAATTCGATCTACAGAAACAGATTGTGTTGATAAAAGAAAGCTCTGCAAATGCACCTCGCATTCCCAATATTGGACTTCTTCATATCGATGGTAATCACTCTGAAATAGAATCCTACTATGACGTAACTACGTGGGCTCCTCTCGTAAAGTCAGGTGGATTCATTGTGTTTGACGATATCAACTGGAACGGTACTGGGAAAGCTGTATCTTGGCTCGATAACAATTGTGTAAAGGTAGGCGAATACCACGGGGATAACATCTGGGGAATTTGGCAAAAACCATAGACATCTTCTGCCTCACGCTGTTTTACAGCGTGAGGTTTTTTCTGGATCTGAACAGATCTTTTATTTATCATCCTGACTACATATTTCATAACCGCACATAAAGAGCTCATTCTGTGGAAATTACATTTGCAGATTTTTTAAAAGTCGACATCAGAATCGGAACAATACTTTCTGTAGAAGAGTTTCCAGAAGCTCGCAAACCTGCGTATAAATTACGCATCGATTTTGCTGATTTAGGAGTGAAGCAATCTTCTGCACAAATTACTCACCACTACACAAAAGATGAACTCGTGGGAAAACAAATCCTCGCTGTAGTAAATTTTCCACCAAAACAAATTGGGAAATTCATGTCCGAGGTATTGACTTTAGGTGTTCCTGACACACAAGGACAAGTTGTACTTGTACAGCCTACTCACACAGTTGGAAATGGCGCCAAACTGTTTTAATAACATACACGACAATAAAATGAGCACTGAAAAAATACGCTGTTTTGGCAACCCACCCCATCATCCCTTATATGCACAGTATCATGACAATGAGTGGGGCGTTCCTGTTCATGATGACAGGCATCTTTTTGAAATGCTGATTTTAGAAGGCGCACAAGCTGGCTTAAGCTGGGAAACTATCCTCTTGAGAAGAGAGGGTTATAGAAAGGCTTTTTATAATTTTGACCCTCAAAAAGTCGCCTGTATGAGTGATGACGAGCTAGAAGCACTGCGGCACAATCCTGAAATTATTCGAAATCGGCTCAAAATTATAAGCGCTCGCCTCAATGCTCGCATATTTCTTCAGATCCAACAAGAATATGGCTCATTTGATCACTATCTCTGGCGTTTTGTACACAATAAGCCACTTGTCAATCATCGGCATTCATTGAAAGACGTCCCCACCCGAACTCCAGAGAGCGATGCCTTGTCGTATGATCTAAAACAACGAGGCATGAAATTTGTTGGCTCTACAATCATGTATGCATATATGCAAGCAACAGGATTGGTAAATGATCATCTAAGTAGCTGTCCAAAATCCTCCCATAAAAAATATAACAACTAATAGTAAAATTTTCATTATCAGCTAGACAAAAGCAAGCCATTTCGGGTAAAACAAAAATGAATTGTTATACACGGAAGGATTGACAATGGACTCGAAATGGAAAATAGCACTTCCTATTCTTCTGCTTATAGGAGCTACCCTGCTCATTATACTTCTTGCTTACCCCTCTGGAATCCCTGTCTTATTTCCAGATGGACTCATTGGAGAAAAACAGCGTGATCTGCTCGTTATCGCTACAGAGCTCATGCTGATAGTCGTTATTCCTGTATTTGTTCTCGCCTTCGTCTTCGTAAAGAAGTACCGATCTGAAAATACAAAGGCGACATACACTCCAGACTGGGATGACCACCCAGTTGCAGAATGTATATGGTGGGGATTGCCATGTCTGATTATCTTAGCTCTTGGAATCATTACCTACAAAAGTAGCTACGCACTCGATCCTTTTAAGCCAATTGCATCCATGCATAAACCAATTAAAATCCAAGTAGTTGCCTTAAACTGGAAATGGCTTTTTATCTATCCTGAATACAATATCGCCTCTATCAACCATGTTCAATTTCCAGAAAACACGCCTCTGGCTTTTGAGATTACCGCAGATGCGCCTATGAATTCATTCTGGATTCCAGCGCTTGGAGGGCAGATTTTTGCGATGCCTGGCATGAGCACGAAGCTTCACCTTATCGCAAATAAAAAAGGCAATTTCAATGGTGTTTCTGCCAATTTGAGCGGTGAGGGATTTGCAGGGATGAGCTTTCTGGCCAACTCCTGCTCCCAAGAAGAATTCAATGTATGGGTCAACAAGGTGCATGCAAGCCCACACACTCTGAACAAACAACAGTATAAAACACTCATAGAGCCTAGCAAATACCATCCAGTGACGCTGTATCGCTTAGAAGATGCAGCATTATATGATTGGATTGTTATGAAATATATGATGCCAATGAGTGATATGTAACATACAAAAGGGATTGAAAGAGAGTATGTTTGGAAAATTAACGATGGATGCTTTCAAGCATGATTTTGTGCAAATGGCCGGAGTCGTCATGATGACGCTAACTGCTATTGGAGTTATGGGACTCATCACCTATACAAAACGCTGGAAATGGCTATGGAACGAATGGCTGACATCACTCGATCCTAAAAAAATCGGAGTGATGTACATTGTAGTAGCTATTCTCATGCTTGTAAAAGGGCTGAGTGAAGCTATTATGATGCGCGTCCAACAGGCATTAGCTGTGGGGGACTCCTTCGGATACCTTACTGCCGATCACTTTCAGCAAATTTTCACAGCTCATGGCACCACGATGATTTTTTTCGTCGGGATGGGTGTTCTGTTTGGCCTGATGAACCTTATTATTCCCCTCCAAATAGGAACTCGCGATGTAGCCTTCCCCTTTATGAACTCACTGAGTGTATGGCTGTTTATATCTGGTGCCATGCTCGTCAATGTATCACTTGCTATTGGCGATTTTTCAGCAACAGGATGGGTTGCCTATCCGCCTTTGTCTGGAATCAATTACAGCCCAGGAGTTGGCGTAGACTATTGGATATGGAGTGTGCAAATTTCAGGTCTTGGAAGTTTGATGTCGGGGATCAACTTCCTTGTGACCATTTTTAAAATGCGCTGCCCTGGCATGAAGTTCATGAAAATGCCAGTGTTCGTATGGACAGCCCTTGGAAGCCTCTCTCTTGTAGCATTTGCGTTTCCTATTCTTACAGCTACGGTTGCCATGCTCACCCTTGATCGCACTTTGGGAATGCACTTTTTCACTCCCGATTTTGGCGGCAATCCCATGATGTATATCAACTTTATCTGGGCTTGGGGACATCCTGAGGTCTATATTCTCGTTCTCCCTGCTTTTGGCGTATTCTCAGAAGTTGTGGCTACTTTTTCTCACAAACGTCTTTTTGGATATGTATCGATGGTGTGGGCAATTGCAGTGATTACTTTCTTATCTTTTATTGTATGGGTCCATCACTTTTTCACAATGGGCGCTGGCGCTAATGTAAATGCCTTCTTCGGAATCATGACCATGATTATTGCGGTACCGACAGGCGTAAAAGTATTTAACTGGATATTCACCATGTTCCGAGGCCGCGTCGTTCTCAAAACCCCATTGCTTTGGTTTTTGGGCTTTGTGGTAAATTTCACTATTGGCGGCATGGCAGGCGTTCTCTTATCGGTGCCAGCGATCGATTTTCAAACGCATAACAGCTTATTTCTTGTCGCTCACTTTCATTCGATGATTATTGGTGGCGTGCTCTTTGGATTCTTTTCAGCATTTGCCTACTGGTTTCCAAAATTCACTGGCTTTACCCTGAACGAGCGATTAGGAAGATATGCTTTTTGGTGCTGGATCTTAGGCTTTCTTGTCGCCTTCTTACCCCTCTATCTCTTAGGGTTTATGGGGGCTACACGACGATTGGATCATTATGACGCAGGACTTGGGTGGCTACCACTTTTCATGGTAGCAGCAATAGGTATCGGTATTATTAGCTGTGGAGTCGCTCTTCAAGTACTACAGGTAATTGTAAGCATTCGAGACCGTCACCTCAACAAAGACCTCACTGGAGATCCTTGGAATGGTCGTACACTTGAGTGGTCTACAACGTCCCCTCCCCCATTTTATAATTACGCCCATATCCCCACAGTTGATGAACGCGATCCCTTCTGGGCTATGAAACAAAAGCCCACTCAGAGAAAAGTTTTGCCTTACGAAGAAATACATATGCCAAAAAATTCTGCTATGGGCCTGTATATTGGCGCAGCAAGTTTTTGTATCGGTTTTGGCCTCATCTGGCACATGTTCTGGCTGGCAGCAATTGGGTTGGCGGCTTCTCTTATCTTTTTAGTTCTACGCCTCATCGATGATGACATTGATTATTACGTACCAGTAGATGAAATTACATCTATAGAAGCTGCAAGGAGATCATCTAGTATATGACACACAGCCATCACCAACACATTCAGCATGAGACTTACAAGAAAAATATTTTCGGTTTTTGGATATATATCATGACCGATTGTATTTTATTTGCCAGCTTCTTTGCCGCATTTGCGGTACTGCATAAGAACACCTATGGTGGCCCATCTGGAAAAGAGCTTTTTAATTTGCCCTATGTACTCACGCAAACACTTCTTTTGTTAACAAGTAGTTTTACCTGTAGTTTAATGATGATTGCCGCCCATGAAAATAAAAGATCGAAGGTCTTGGCTTTGATTGCCATGACATTTCTTTTAGGAGCAGGCTTTTTAGGAATGGAACTCAATGAATTTTATCATCTTATACAAGAGGGAAATAGCTGGCAAAGAAGCGGTTTTCTTTCCTCATTTTTTACCCTTGTTGCCACGCATGGACTCCACATTACTGCTGGACTATTGTGGATTGCTATTATGATCCTTCTTGTAGTCAAACGAGGGTTAACACTGTCAACTTTAAGACGACTAAGCTGCTTCAGCCTCTTTTGGCACTTTTTAGACGTTGTCTGGATTTTTATTTTTACATTTGTCTATTTAATGGGAGTACTTTGATGGATCACACGCCTCATCTTTCACATCTGAGCTCCAGACGCGCTTCTACGCTTGGCTTTCTTCTTTCTGTCGTGCTTACACTCATAGCTTTTTTCTTAGTCGAAAAAAGACAGCTCACAGAACATATGTTGATTGGGGTAATTGTACTCCTTGGAATCATACAGGTATGTATTCAACTGCGATTCTTTCTTCACTTGGGTAAAGAAGAACGTCCGCGATGGAATCTCCTTTCTTTTGGATTTACTGTCCTTGTCATCTTTATCTTAGTCATAGGAACGTTATGGATTATGAATAACCTAGACGAAAGAACCATGCAACCAATGGTTGAATCCATGATGAATGAATGCCGACACACGATCCCAGGAAAATAATGACAACTCTTTTATATCGCAGGCAACTACACGAGTATTGTGCGCTGACAAAGCCTGGCATCATCATGGGCAATAGCCTCACCGCTGCTGCCGGATTTGCCATGGCCTCACATCATCATTTCAATATCGCACTCTTTATTGCCACACTATGTGGACTCGCGTGCATTATCGCATCAGCATGCATATGCAACAATTATAGCGATCGCTGTAGTGATGCGAAGATGACACGAACGAAGTATCGCCCCCTTGTCGTAGGAACCATCCCGACCAAACAAGCACTTATCTTCGCATCTATTCTTGGCGTTTTAGGAACGTGCGTATTGAGTTTTTTTACCAATTTTTTGACGACGACACTTGCTATCACAGGATTTTTCCTCTATGTATATGTCTATACCAAGTGGAAATATCTTTCTGAGTATGGCACACACATCGGCAGTATATCAGGCGCAATCCCACCTGTTGTAGGCTACTGCGCTGTCAGTAATTCTTTTGATGCTGGAGCATGGCTTCTTTTCTTCATCGTTATGCTCTGGCAAATGCCTCATTTTTTTGCTATCGCAGTCTACAGACTGAAAGATTATAAGGCGGCCTCTATTCCCGTAATGCCAGCTGTCAGAGGTGTTGCAGCAACAAAAAAGCAAATTGCATGCTATATTGCCCTATTTACGACAGTGTGCACGCTGCCAACGCTCTTTCACTATACTGGATATGTATATGTGATCGTCATGACTCTACTGAATATCGCCTGGCTTGCCATCAGTATACAAAAAGCATCGAATGATACTCTGTGGGCAAGAAAAATATTCATTTTTTCTCTTGTCATCATTATGGCATTGTGCGGTTTACTGAGCTTTGACGCTACATAAGATATTTTTTAAACCATTCTGTAGCATGTTTTGCAACTTCATCCAGACATCCCTTTTCTTCAAAAAGATGGGTGGCATTCGGTATCACATCATATTTTTTTGTGCATTGAAGTCGATTATATGCTTGCTCGTTCAGCTCCAATACAGCGAAATCACTACCTCCAACAATCAATAGCGTTGGAGCTTTCACTTGATCTAGTAGCTCCATCACGAGATCAGGACGCCCACCTCGAGAGACGACAGCCTGTATCTGTTTTGGAATAAGTGCTGCTACCTGTAGTGCGGCTGCAGCGCCAGTGCTGGCACCAAAGAGTCCACATCTCAATGTTTGTGTTTCAGGCTGTAGCTTTAGCCATTCTATCACTGCTCGTAACCTCGACTGCAAGAGATCAATATCAAATCTTGTTTGATAGACAAGGTCCTCTTGTTTCGAGAGTAAATCAATCAGCAAGGTAGCGAGACCCGCACGAGACAAGATATCAGCTACAAAATTATTGCGCGGAGACAAGCGTCCGCTGCCGCTTCCATGAGCGAATATAACTATTCCCTGTGCTCCGGTCGGTATATGGAGCATGCCCTCTAAAGAGATAGACCCTACTGGGACTTCCATCAAGCGTTGCATAAGGCAATTACCTCCTCGTCCTCTATTTGTGAAAATGATCGATAATAAGCTCCTACAGCTCCCCTATACTGCCCTTCCGGTTCCTCTATCAAAGAAATCACCTCAACACCCATTTTTTTTAAAAGCTGTGCAACAGACTGAGGAGTAACGGGAACTGCTACTACAATAGATTTGGGATGGTAGCTTTTTATCTCAAGAATACCGGCTTGCACTGTAAGACCTGTCGCAATACCATCGTCTACAATAATGGCAACCTTATTTTCTACAGCAACACGTGTCGTTTTTTGATGATAGAGAAATTTCCTTTGTCTCATGATACTCATCTGTAGATTTTTTTCTTTTTCGAGCCACTCTTTTGAAACCTGACTGAGCTCTTGTTCGTTACCGACAAGATAGCCACTTTCCGATACAGCAGCAATAGCATATTCTGCATGACGAGGATGGCCTATTTTATGTGCAAAGAGACATTCTAGTGGGGCATCAAGAAAGCGCGCAATTTCTGCTGCTACTACCACTCCTCCACGAGGAAGACCATACACTACTACTTCTTGTGCGTGATATGGTGCAAGGCACTCTGCCAATTTACGCCCTGCGTCTTGTCTATCCACAAATACCATACACACTCCTCATATACATTTATTGATTGCACAGCTGCTCCCAGTAGGCTTTCATAGAGGGAGAAAGGTTCCTGCCGATCATAAAGATCCTGAGTCGCCTAGGAGGATATTCAAAATCTATAAAAGTGAATTTTTTATTTCTTGTATATGGAATATTATGCATCCAAATCGATCCATATCCAGTGCTCAGTAAAGTATACAGCTCTCTCAGATGAGCTTTCGTAATCTTTTTCTTCCAACTTCTGATATTGTTTTCTTTTGATGCAAGTTGCATATCTTGAGCAATTAAAATCAAAGAATACCCTCCTCGAGCACGTTGCACTTTATACACCCATTTTTCCGGAATAACAAAATGCTGAAATTGATTTTCTTCAACGATCTTACGCATTACGCTCGCTCCTATACATCGCTGCACTAGCCGACTATACATAAGCTCTGGATGTGTGTTTTCATCATCCAAGTAAATCTTAAAAACATACCCTGGGACTCGTGGATGCCTTGCAATACGAAGATGAAATCGTGGCCTGAGATCAAACGTTTGAAATCCACCATTTTTAAATTTTTTTGCATTTAAAAGAACATCGTCTTTTTCAAAAATAGAAGCGAGTACAGGCTGCAGCGGATGCTCATCAGGCAATAGATAAGGTTGAGGATCTAAGATTTCGGCAATGAGATTATGAGCAAAAAATGGTACTATCCAAAATAAAAGAAAAGCAATTGTTCTATAAAAAGAAAAAAATTTCATTATTTTGCTACAAACTTTCACGAAAAACAAATATACCATATACTACTTCCTGAATAACAACATTGCAGAAAATCTACTAGAAGAAATAGCACACACACAATTTATACACATGTTCTTTTTCTATTGAAACGAACAAAATGTTACATTACCATGAAATGAGGAGACTCCATTATGACTACAAAAGGCTCATTTCAGCTCGCCTGTATTGGCTGTAAACAACAAGTTGCTTTTTCACTCTTTGACATTGATGCCCCGCATCGTATTGTCGTATGCTCGGAATGTGGGAAAAAATATGGCTTTGGAGAGGAGTCTCTCAAGAGACAATTAAAAAAATTTGCGGCACTCTGCTCGCAAATCAAAGAGGCGGAAGAGATACTTGGGAATGCCTCAGTAGCAGTTGATGTAGGGCCGCACCATGTGCAAGTTCCTTTCAAATTACTTCTTACTCGATTAAAATCAACTCTCGATCTTACAATGCAGGGAGAGAAGTTATTGGTAACCTTTCGTTTAGAACCAACAGCTGTATAGAGGAATAGAAAGATGAATCAGCTAGAGCAATTAAAGAATATGACTGTCGTGGTAGCAGATACAGGCGACATTGATGCTATCGGCGCCTTTAGACCAACAGATGCGACAACAAATCCATCTCTTATTCTCGCTGCTGCGCAAAAATCCGAATATCGTCATCTGATAGAAAAAGCGATTGCTGACACTGCGCAGACCATCACATCATCAGCAGAAGCTAGAAAAAATGCACTCTTAGACCAAGTTTTTGTCAATTTTGGCGTTGAGATTTTAAAGCTCGTGCCTGGCAGAATCTCTACCGAGGTAGATGCCCATTTATCTTTTGATACGCAAGGAAGTATTGCCAGAGCGCGCTCTTTAATCGCTCTGTACGAAAAGGCGAAGATTCCTCGCGAACGCATTTTGATTAAGCTTGCATCTACATGGGAGGGCATTCGCGCTGCCGAGATGCTGGAGATGGAAGGCATTCATTGTAATATGACCCTTTTGTTTTCTCTCTATCAAGCTATTGGCTGCGCAGAAGCTAAGGCGACTCTCATCTCTCCTTTTGTTGGGCGCATTCTTGACTGGTACAAAAAGGCAGAAGGAAAGACAAGCTATCCACCTGCTGAAGATCCAGGAGTCGTCTCTGTGCGAGAAATTTACAACTATTTCAAAAAATTTGACTACAAAACACAGGTCATGGGCGCTAGTTTCCGCAATAAAGAAGAAATTACTGAATTAGCAGGATGTGATCTTTTGACCATCGCCCCAAAATTACTAGAAGAGCTACAAGTAAGCACGGAAACTATCACACGCACCTTATCCCCAGAGAAGGCAAAAGCCTCTTCAATCACACGAGTTCATCTAAATGAAAGCCTCTTCCGCTTTCAACTCAACGACAATGCCATGGCTACAGAAAAGCTTGCTGAAGGCATCCGCACCTTTGCAAAAGACTTTGTAAAACTCGAACAATTCATTCAATCTGCATATCCAGCTGCTTTCTAAGCAGCTGAATATAGAGATACAATCTACTCTAGTCCGTCCATGAAGTATGGAAAAACTCTCCACGAGGACGATCTATTCTTTCATACGTATGTGCACCAAAGAAGTCTCTTTGCGCCTGCAAAAGATTCGCTGGCAGGCACTTTGAGCGATATCCATCAAAAAATGAAAGCGCTGTGGACAGGCAAGGCACTGGAATACCGCTGTTTACTGCATAGCTTACCGCTTTTCTCCAGCCAGCATCTGCTTTTTTCAACTCTTCTTTAAAATATGGAGCAATGAGAAGGGATGGAAGATGAGGATCTTGTTGAAAGGCATCTTTTATTTTTCCTAAAAAGGCACTTCTGATGATACATCCACCACGCCACATAAGAGCAATCGCTCCAAAATTCAGCTTCCACTTATAATCCTTGGCAGCCTGTTGCATTAGCATAAAACCTTGCGCGTAGCTAACAACCTTGGAGGCATACAACGCTTGCTCTACTGCTGCTATCAACTCTTGCTTGTCTGCATCGATTTTTTTGACTGCAGAACCTAATAGCTCACTTGCTTTTCGGCGCTCTTCTACTAAAGAAGAAAGCGTTCTTGCAAATACAGCTTCGCCGATGAGCGTCAAAGGCATGCCTAAGTCAAGAGCGTTAATCGCAGTCCACTTGCCTGTTCCCTTTTGGCCTGCAGCATCTAGAATTTTATCAACAAGAGAGGCTCCATCACTATCTTTTTTCTTTAAAATCTGCGCTGTGATTTCAATCAGGTAGCTGTTGAGTACTCCTGTATTCCAGCGGCCGAAAATAGCTGCCAACTCATCATTGGACAAACCAAGCCCACGGTGCAGAAGATCATATGCCTCGGTGATAAGCTGCATGTCGCCATATTCGATTCCGTTATGGACCATCTTCACATAGTGTCCCCCGCCGTCATCTCCTACCCAATCACAGCAGGGTTCGCCGCCTTCTACTTTTGCAGAAATCGCCTGAAAGATCTCTTTTACGTGCTTCCATCCAGCGATATCGCCGCCTGGCATAATAGAGGGGCCATGACGTGCACCCTCTTCGCCACCCGATATACCTACGCCTAAGAAGACAAAGCCACGATCCCGCAGAGCCTTTGTCCGTCGATTTGTGTCTTCGAAATTGCTATTTCCTCCATCGATGATGATATCACCTGGTTCCATGTAGGGAAGGCACTGACTGATGAGATCGTCAACGGCTGATCCTGCCTTTACCATAAACATCACCCGGCGCGGCCGTTTCAAAGATGCAAAAAAAGCCTCCATCGACTTTGTGCCTATGATCTTCGTTCCTTTAGCACTTGTTTGCACAAACTCGTCTACCTTCGATGTCGTCCTATTGTATACAGATACGACAAATCCTCGATCGAGCATGTTCAATACTAAATTTTGCCCCATTACTGCCAGGCCTATTAGTCCAATGTCTGCTGTCATCTTCCCCTCACTGCTTTTTTATAAAAATAGTGTTTTTGTAGTTTATTGGCGATAGTTTATACTGCCAGAGGTATTTATGCCATCTCACAAGTCCTCGTAGCTCAGTGGATAGAGCGGTTGCCTCCTAAGCAACAGGTCGCGCGTTCAATTCGCGCCGAGGACGATATCACTCAGATCGCATAGGAGCGCAATAGTCATGAATACCCTTGGCTATGGCATATGCTAATGTCTTGATATAGGCTGGGTTTCTGAATTTGTTGGCCTCTACTCGATTTGATAAAAAGCCAGCTTCAATGAGAATAGCCGCCATTTTTGTCTCTCGGATGACAGCAAAATCACCAGCTCTCACTCCTCGAGAACGTGCCTTCGTCTCACGTATCAGATGCTGCAGCACCTTTTTCGCCAGCCGCTCAGATCTCCAAGTACGTATTTTATTGCATTTGTCATGATAAAAATAGATTTCAATACCAGAGGCGTGTGTATTGGGTGCTGAATTATAATGAATGCTAACAAAAAGCTGACATCTTGAACCATTTGCAAAAGCGGCCCTTTGTAAAAGAGGAACAAAAGTATCATGCTTTCTAGTCATCAATACTTCATGCCCTAAATCTTGTAAAAAGCCTTGTACCAACTTTGCTGTTCTTAGAGTGAGCATCTTCTCATGAAGCCACGGCTTTTGAAGAGAGGAAGTGCCAAAATCCTCACCACCATGTCCTGGATCTAATACGATTATTTTTTTTGCGCCCTTGTGCGTAGACTGTGGAGGCTGCGTGATTACAGATGCACCTTGAGTAGCTACAGGGTGCCTCGCACAGGAATAGAGAAAAAAAAGAGCTATTTGAACAAGCCACAGCATCTTCATGAAAATAGCACTTTATGTTTTTCTAGACATTGTCTTGCCACGACCTTGTCATCAAAATCTACAGCATGGTGTTGAAACTGCTGCGTGGCCTCATGTCCTTTTCCTGCAATCAAGATAATGTCATCTTTTGTTGCCATAGTAACCGCACGCTCGATCGCCTGCGCCCTATCTACTACACACTCATACTTTGTATTGTCTGTAAAGCCAGCTACAATATCACGTATGATCTCTTGCGGATCTTCACCTCGTGGATTATCTGAGGTAACAATCACTTTATCAGAAAGACTTTCCGCAATTTTTGCCATAATAGGCCGCTTCTCGACATCTCTTTCGCCTCCGCAGCCAAAGACGGTGATAATATTGCCGTGAGCACACTCTCGAAGTGTTTGTAAAACATTGCGCAGCGCCTCTGGTTTATGCGCATAATCAACAAAGAGAGCAGGAAGAAGCGCCTCATCAGCATCATCCACTACCACTCTTTCTAACCTGCCAGGCACTGCCTGAAAAAGAGCAAGCAAAGGAGGAATTGCTGCAAAAACTACTCCTCGAATAAGCGCGGCTCCAATCACACATAAAGCATTCAAGACATTGAATTTTCCAGGAAGAGGCCAGAAAAAATCGACACGCTCTTCTTTATACCAAACTGAAAATGAGCTTCCTCGTGTAGAAAAAGAGATATTTTCTGCCATGAGGTCTGCTTCTTTTTCAATACCATAGGTCATTGGCTTGACAGGGCATCCTAAAATCATCTTTTCCACCCATGGGTCGTCTGCATTGACAAGGCAATGCTTACCTGCTTTCAGATTACGAAAAAGCTTGCTTTTCGCCTCTGCATAGGCTTCCATAGTTTTATGATAGTCTAAGTGCTCGTGATTGAGATTTGTAAAAATCACTAAGTCAAAGTCGATCCCGTCTACGCGCCCTTGATCTAAGGCATGACTCGACACCTCCATCACACACGCTTTGCATCCTGAACGCACCATCTCGCGCAGCATTTTATGGTTTGAGATGACATCAGGTGTTGTATGCGTTGGATGATAGATTGCTTTTCCAACCATGTATTCAATCGTCCCAATAAGCCCTGCAGGCATCCCAATACCATCGAGAAGGTGTTTGATGGCATATGTCGTCGTCGTCTTTCCATTAGTACCTGTGACGCCCACAACAAATAACTCTTTACTTGGATCACCAAAATATCGTTTCGCCAAAGAGGCTTCCTCATGGGCAACATCTTTTGAGATGATCTGCGTAACAGTAAGCGATGGATCATATAGATCTGAGACGATTGCAGAAGCACCTGCTTGTATGGCCTCTCTTACAAAATGATTCCCATCATTTTTTTTGCCACGCTTGGCAATGAATATATATCCAGGAGCTACCGTCTTCGAGTGTGCAGAAATCCCCGTGATCTCGATCTCTTTTGAGCCCTTCACAACAAGGTCTTCTCTATCTTTTATGAGCTGTTTCAATTTCATCAATGAGCCCCATTCCATTCTTGATACAGTTTTTCAAGCTGCTGCACCTCAATCATGACATCAGCTTTGGCACTATCGCGCCGGGGATCACCTACTGGGTATCCATAAGGATCATCCACAGGTTCTCCTAAATATTCAAGCGCTCGTTTTCCAATCTCGCGAAATACTGGGGCTGTCGCTATTCCGCCAAAGTGGTTCAACCCTCTTCCTGGTACATAGCCAGCTAAAGGCTCGTCCATAGTTACAAGTAACACAAACGCAGGATTATGTGCTGGCGCAAAGCCTACAAAACTTGCCACATGGTGCTTATGTGAGTAGGCTCCGTTGATTAACTTCATATCAGTCGATGTCTTGCCAGCTTCGGTATATCCATGTATATCCGCTCTTCTCGCTGTTCCTCCACGCTTTGTCACAAGTTTCATAACATGAACTACATCGTGTACAATATCTGCATCTAGAATGAGAGGAAACCCAGAGAATCGATCTTTGGCTGTATTGTCTACTAAAACGTGCTCTACCCCTTGCTGATCTTTTTGCACAATCTTTCGTATCAACGTTGGTGTCACAAGACGGCCTCCATTTGCAAACACAGCAAAGGCCCGCAGCATCTGCACACTTGTAGTTTGTAAATTGTAGCCTATCGCTAATGAAAATGGAGTAGGCACCGACCACTCAGGACGGCCGTTGGGATGATTTTTTCCATGCCGTGGCAGTACTCCAGGGCTTTCACCAAACAACTCAATTCCTGTTTTATGCCCAAAGCCAAACTGCACAAGCTCGTTGCGATACCAACCATCCCCAAGCTCCTGGGTGACCCTCTGAATAAGCCTTGCAAAATAGATATTGGACGACTTTTGCATGCCGAGCTTCATGTTTAAAAAATAGTGAAGGTGCGTGTCACTCATCGGCTTTGATCTCCCAGGGAAACGACCATTTGCCGTGTCCATTTTTTCTTCAGGAGAAAATATGGCAGGCCTTCCTTGCCCTTGCAAAATCTTATTCGCCTTCATCACAAGAGCAAGAGAAATCGGCTTCATAATAGATCCTGGCTCATGAGCATCAGTAATTGCCTTTACCTTTGTATCTTCAACAAGCTCTGTATTGTTAAAATATCGCGAATATTCATCAGGAGAAAAAAAGGGATACTGTGCGAGCGCAAAAATCTCACCAGTTTTGGGGTGCATCATCACAGCCCATCCCGACTTCGCCTTACATGCTTTGACTCCCTTTTCTATCTCTTCTTCGCAGATTGCCTGTAGATAATGATTAATTGTGAGATATACATCAGCGCCATTCACAGGAAGCACTTTTTTTTCTTCTGCTTCTAAAGCATGCCGCGGAGAGCGCATGAGCCTTCTTTTGCCGACAGTACCTCGCAAGTAGCTATCTAAAGAAAGCTCAAGACCTCCTGTAGGGTAGGATTTTTGTGAGCGCTCCTCTTTTTGTTCTTGCACGGTGTGAAGCACCTGCCCTAGCATCTTCCCAAAGGGATGCACACGTTTGCAGTCGTTGACGAAAAAAAGAGCATTGCTCTCGACCCGATGTTTTTTTGCATATGGCATCCACCATGCAGCTACCGCTGCCTTTTCTTTTTCATCAAGCCAGGAGACTACTTTTCTGCTGCGGCTTTTCTTTTCAAATTGACGCGCCATACAGGAGCGTTCGACTTGCGTTGGCTTGGCACACACACAGATGGCAGACTCTATTTCTTTTCGTAGCTCTTTTGGAATCGCAAGAGGATCTATAAAAAGATGATAGGCATAGACATCGATTGCTAGCTTTTCAGCCTCTTGTGGATGGCCTTTTTTCACAGTAGGATTGGAATAAAAAGTACCTCGTATGAATGGCTCTCTCACTTCAAAATAATGCTGCCTTTCGGCCCTCTCTTTCCATTTTTCATGCTGCACAACTTGGATATAAAAAAACTGTATTATCAAGAGAGAAAAGAGAAAAAAGATGCCTCCTGCGAGTATTAAAAGCCTTTTTTTACTGTGCTCGATCATCTAATATCCCTTTACTTTGGTCACCAGGCGGCAGTGTGATTTCGATGATATCGCTTATGCAAGGATGCTTGAGATGAGCAAATTGTGGCTGTCTGAGTAGCTCCATAAGATGTACTGGATTTTCGAATTTTTCTTTTTCACACTGCAGGTAGGCGATTTCATCTTCTACTAATTTTAACTTTTTTTGCACAAGCGGGACCTTCATCTGCAAGACTGTCAATTGATTTTGCTTGTGGATATAGCTATAGAGAAGAACTACGCTTACTGCCATGCAGATAAAAAATCGCCACAGCCAGCTCATATGCGTCTATTTTTTCTCCTGTTTCGGAACAACATGACTTGAAACAGAGGCGAAAAGCTCTTTATTATCAACTCCACTCGTCATCTTAGATGTGATAACAAACGGATCTTTAATGTTGCCAGAGAGCTTGTCATTCGACAGATTAGAGAAAGCCACTTGCAACTTTAAATCCGTTTCCGCCGAAAAAATACTACTCTCATTTGTCGTATCAAGAGAAAATCTGTATATAAATTCTTGTGGTTCTTTTGCCACCGGCTTGAGACGATGAGAAATATCTAAATAGTTCAATCCATGTAGCAGAGTCATAATAGACAAATGTACATCACTACCAGGGCCATCATCAATCGGAACAGACGACATCACACGAACTATCATCTCTCTCACCTCTTCTTCTGACTTGTTCGGCATCTGCTCTTTCACCACGCTCTCTATTTTCTCACACAGCAAAGCCGCCTTCTCGAAATCATTTGCTGCCCCTTTTGCGCCTATTTCTTCTTTTGTAAACACTATCACTTTGCCATTCACAGTAAGACTGATATTCGAGCCCCCATCCCAGCAAGCTCTACCTAACGTATTTGCTATTGCTTGAAAATTTGGAAAAGCAGATGCCCACTTCAGGAGAAGAGGGTTGTCCTTTTGATTTTCGCTTAACTCAAGTTTTCGAGGCTTAACATTGACCTTAGCTTCTGTTTTCGGAATTTTCGAGATCGCATCTGTGATATTCTCGACTAACGCGCGCACTGGGGCCGCCATCCATGGCTCATCTCTATACTGCTGAACAAGCCGAAAAGCAGAATCTTTTTGAATCGATTCTATTGCTTTTAGCGGATTTTCTTGCAGTAAATTCACCCACTCCTTGATCTTGTTCTGTATGGATGTGTATGGGTGTGTGTATACATCTAACTGACCCAAGATATCAGCACATTTCGTAAGCTCAGCAGAAAATGCCTTTTTATCTGTAAATTTTTCTACACGGCCTACAAACATGATTTTTAGTGTTTTTGTCAGCTCAGGCGTAACTTGTGATATATCTTTACGCGCAACCTGCTCTATTTTCACAAGTAGCTTGAGGCCGGGATCTCGAATGACTGTAGGATCTTTTAGTGACGTTATCCAAGAATCAAATTGGCGCCAAAGACGAGACAGCCCATTCATCTTTTTTAAGGTATAGCCATCTGGCCCTTGGATTAGGTCATATTTTGCTATATTTTTATTTTGAATATTTCGTAGTTGACTAGATAACGAACTTGAAGTCTGTTCCATAGACAACATACCTATTTTCTTTCAATAAAGCGCAATTTAGCACTCCTTGCTCTGCGATTCAATCGAATTTCTTGATCCGTAGGAATCAGTGGTTTTTTAGTGAGTATTTCTACTTCTTTGCGCTCTTTTGCTTCACGAAACGCAAATTTTACGATGCGATCTTCTAGGCTATGAAAGGAGATGATTCCGAGCCTTCCACCTACTGCCAACTTGGCAATCGCTTTCGGGATGACGCTCTTGAGCACCTCTAATTCACGGTTGACGACAAGGCGAAGTGCTTGAAATGAGCGTGTCGCTGGATGGATCGCTGAATTTCTCGGCATGCACGAGGAGATGATCTCTGCCAACTCTGTCGTCGTCTCGATCTTCTTTTTCTTTCGAGCAAGTACAATACGCTTTGCTATCTGACGACTTTTCCTCTCTTCTCCTAACTCAAAAAGAAGATCTGCAATCTCTTTTTCTTCCCACACATTCACAATATCGTAGGCGGTATAGGGAGCATCTGGACCCATGCGCATATCGAGAGGAGCTTCTTTTTGAAATGAAAACCCACGCTCTTGAGTGTCGAACTGCATGGAAGAGACGCCGAGATCCAAAAAAATACCGTCTACTTGTTCAAAAGCATATTCATCGAGTCGCTCAAAGTTGGATTGTATGAGTAACACTTTTTTTTCATAGGGGGCAAGTATTCCCCTCGCCAATGCGAGCGCCTGAGGGTCTTGGTCGATGCCAATAAGCTGAGTAATTTCAGGGTGCTCTTGCAAGAGCGCCAGGCTGTGACCTGCTGCTCCTAAAGTTCCATCCACAAAGGTCTTTATCTGTTTTTCGCGAAAGAATAAGAGAAACTCCTCTTTCATCACTGAGATATGATTTTCCGATATATTGTTATTCATGCGTCTATGATCGCTGAAAAGAGCAGCATATTGCAAGGATGAAAACTATCCTTGATTTTTGAAGGAATAAAAAGGCATGGTAGTGAAAGAAGATAAGTGAGAGAAAAAGCATGCCGGTTACTATTGACCAACTCGATATTGGCATCTACATTCAATATGCCAGAAGAACAGAGCTGATCGAGCAAGTACGACAGCAGTACCATCTTCCGGAAGCAGGACAAGTACCTGCCCAGGCACTCATCGTCGATCTCTACCCCAAGCTCTCTGAGATGGACCTTCTCTTAGGCGTTGCCACAACTCACGCCCCCTGGGCCTACTTTTATGCTCCAAAAAACTATAACTCCAGGCGCCAGTCTACCTTCGCCTTTCATCGCATATTACCTATCTTTGGCTCTACCGAGGAAGATAAAGATGACGAAGATGGTGAAAAAAGATTGGATAGCATCGTCTGTGAAACTGAAGAGGAAGAAGAGGAAAAGAGTACGATTCACCGCTGCATCAAGCAGGTAAAGTACTTAAATGAGCTCTTACGCTATATTGGCGGAAGAATTGGACAATTTTTACAAGGATAGCTGTGGGACGTATCAACTGGCTAGAAAAACTACGATGGAACCAAGATCATCTCGATGACATCCGTCATACTGGTTACTCCTATATCAGGCAAGGAAAGTATGACATCTCGCTTCCCTTCTTTGAGGCTCTTGTCATCTTAGACCCAGATAGTGCCTACGACGCACAAACATTAGGTGCCATTTACGTAGAGGTAAACCAGCCTGAAAAAGCAATCAAATTTCTCGATCGTGCGCTGCAAATAGAAGCGGATCATGCACCGACACTGCTCAACTTAACAAAAGCATTTTTCATGTCTGGAAAAATCGAAGAGGGAAAGCGCCTTGCCAACGTACTCATAAAAGACCCAAACCCCTTCATATCGAGCAACGCCTCTGCCCTTCTTCTCACGTACGCTTCATGATCTTTTTCAAGGTATCGCATACTCGTTCAACGTCAGCCTCTGTAAGGTCAAAGTAAAGAGGAAGAGAAAGCACTTGTTGATAATAGGCTTCTGTTTCTGGATAGGCAAGCTCTGCATCAGCTTTTGCACATACTGGATGCCTATAGAGCGGCACATAGTGCACTTCTGTGCCTATGCCTGCATCGGTAAGTCGTTGCATGACCTCTTCTCGAGTCGTTTTCAATGCTGCAAAATCAATCTGCACACACATAAGATGATATGCTGACCTCGCATCATATTCTTCAGCAAAGAGACGAATATGTTGAAGTGCTGCGAGATGGCTGCGATAGCAAGCTACAAGCTCTCTTCTCTTCTGCACAAACTGATCCAGGCGCTTTATCTGAGAAAGGCCAAGAGCTGCCTGTAGCTCTGTCATATGATAATTGCCTGATATCTCATGAACTTCATAGTATCCTGCTTTGGCAGCACCTTGTGTAAGATAGGGAGCTTGGCGTTCTATTCCATTATTACGGATCCGCTGCAGTCTATGATAGAGTTCAGCGCTATTAGTTGTGATCATCCCACCCTCCGCCGTCGTCATCGTTTTCGCAGGGTGAAAGCTAAAAACAGTCATCATACTTTTCGCACACGAGCCCACCTTCTCGCCTGTTGGATATAATGAGCCAATCGCATGCGCTGCATCTTCAATAAGAATCAAGTCAGGATCATGAAAAAGACGCTCCAGGCGATGCATGTCGACCGCAATCCCCGAAAAATGAACAGGGATAACAATCGTACGACCTCGAGATGTTGGCTCCTTGGCAAATTTAGAGAGCACATTGAGATCCAAGTTGCCCGAATTTCTGTCGATGTCGATGAATTGAGGACGCAGCCCTAGCCGCATGCCGCATCCCACGGTCGCTATAAACGTATTCGTTGGAACAAAAAAGCGATCCTGCGCTGAGGCATCTACTGCCTGCATGGCCGCATAGAGCGCCATGGTTGCATTCGAAAAGGCAACAGCATAGCTCGCTCCACAATACTCAGCTACTGCCTGTTCAAAAGCCGCGGTCTTCTCCCCTCGTGTGATACGTGGCTCAAAAAGAGCCTGATCGACTGACTCGCGATCTTCTTGTGTGATATTTTGCTTTGCGTATGGTAAAAATGGCTGCGTCATCGTACTTCTCTCTCTATTCAATGTTAGTAACATTGTGCCTGAGCAATCTCATATAAATAAAGGGAGCTGTTAGAACTTACATGACACAAAAAAATTTATCGTCCAAAATTCCACAACATAACGTATTATAAATGTGTATGTTAGGAAATATACCATTTACATAAAGACAACACTATCTACTGATAATCAACAACTTATGAACATCTTGCACACAAAACTGACAACAATAAATTAAAATATACCCATGTAGCCATTGAAAGTCAGTAGTTTATGAATAAAAAAATGATGATTTGCACGGATCATCTTTACAGCTTCTTGAACAATTGGGTAGAGTCTTGCTTACCAAATGACATGAATGTAGAGAACAACTTTAGTAGGAAACACTATGTTAGCGATTGATATCTGTGAAGCCTGGACTCAGTTTCTCGAATGCTGCAAAAGCCGCTGTACAGCGACAGCCT
The DNA here is from genome assembly GCA_964487845.1 of uncultured bacterium. Lineage (GTDB taxonomy): Bacteria > Chlamydiota > Chlamydiia > Chlamydiales > FEN-1388 > CAZASK01. The sequence continues at coordinate 19,705 of CAZASK010000001.1, read as the reverse complement.
ATAGCAACTGGCTCAGCCCCATCGAAGTAGCCGGGTTTACTTCAGAAAAGATCACTCTTACGGTCCCAAACGTTTTTGTAAAAGAGTATCTGCTCGCTAACTTTAGAAAGGAGCTCGTAGCGTTTCTTCCCCTTACTGCAGAAGGCGAGCCTGCCATTGAGTTTTTAATTGCAAAGACAGAACGCAAGCTTGCACCTGAGCCTGCAGCACAAGAAGCTCCTCCATCTCCTCCGAAAGAGACGATGTCTACGTTCGCGCCATTCGAGACAAAACTCAACGATGGCTATCGATTTTCAACATTTATTGAGGGTCACAGCAACCAATTTGTAAAGTCAGCAGCGATTGGAGTCGCCATGCGTCCAGGAGAGTCCTACAACCCTCTCTTTATACATGGAGGCGTAGGCCTTGGAAAAACACATCTTCTCCATAGCATCGGCCATCACATTCGTGAGACAAATAAAAAATTAAAAGTGCAGTGCATTACAACAGAGGCTTTTATCAACCAAATCGTTGACAGTCTGCGAAACAAATCGATCGACCGTCTCAAACAATTTTATCGCATGAATGTAGATGTACTCCTTGTCGACGATATCCAATTTTTGCAAAATAGACCCAACTTTGAAGAAGAGTTCTGCAACACCTTTGAAGCGCTCATCCACAGAAATAAACAAATCGTGATCACCTCCGATAAACCACCATCGCAACTGAAATTATCTGAGCGTATGGTAGCCCGCATGGAATGGGGCTTGGTGGCTCATGTTGGCACACCAGATCTAGAGACCAGAGTCGCCATTTTGCAGCACAAAGCTGAGATGAAAGGCCTCAAAATTCCAAGTGCAATAGCCTTTCATATTGCCGAGCATATTCATAACAACGTACGGCAACTCGAAGGTGCTTTAAATCGCCTGAGCGCCTATTCACGTCTGCTCAACATATCGATCACTGAAGATATCGTAGAAAAACTATTGAGAGATATGTTCCAGTTAGTTCCCAAAGAAAAACTCTCTATCGACAATATTTTGAAAAGCGTGGCCTGCATTTTCCAGGTGAAAGTATCCGATCTCAAAGGAAACTCCAGGACAAAAAATGTAGCTCTTCCAAGACAGGTAGCTATGTTTTTAGCAAAAGAGCTCATCAATGAATCACTCGTCATGATAGGAAACTCTTTTGGGAAAACACACTCTACTATTCTTCATGCTGTCAAACACGTAGAGAAAAAGATGAAAGAGAATGAGACTCTGCGCCGTCAAATAGAGATGGTCAGACGCAATTTAAATATGTAAGAAACTACTATTGATTCATCTCTACGGCAACTGGGATCTTTTTTTCTACTGGGACATGCTCTACACCAGTAGGACGAGCAAGGTTAATTCCTGTAAAGCCCATGAAAGCCATCGACATCAGCCCCGTCATGATGAAAGTGATCCCCATTCCTTGAAAGCCAGGAACGATGTGACTCGAGGCCAATTTTTCACGAATGGCCGCCATGAGAGCAATTGCGAGCCACCAGCCAAAACCAGATCCCGCTACATACACTAAGTTCGGGATAAAAGGATAATCACGCATGACAGCGAAAAGACACGCTCCTAAAATAGCACAGTTTACCGCAATAAGAGGTAAATAAATACCAAGCGCACGATACAGCGGCTGAGACACTTTTTCTAAAATAATCTCCAGCATCTGTGTAAAGGCAGCAATCACAGATATGAACAACAAAAATTCTAAAAACCCAAGATCAATTTTGGACGCATCTATTCCGATTACAGAAAGCCAAGAAAGAGCGCCAGCAGAGGTGATAAAGCGATGGACGCACCAGTTTAACACGCCCGATACTGTCAACACGATTACGACAGCAACCCCAAGGCCATTGGCAGTCTTCAGCTTTGTAGAACAGGCAAGGTAGGTACACATCCCAAGAAAGTTTGCCAATAAGAAGTTCTCGATGAACACGGCTTGTATAAAAAGACCAACAAGGTTTATAGCCTCATAATTACCCATCCACATACAGCCTTATCCTTTCTTTTTATTCATGTACATATTTGAAAGACAGACGAGCACGCCTATAATGAAAAAAGCAGCTGGCGGCGATACCATCAAACCAAAATTTTGATATCCATCAGGATTTTCTGCCGTTGCATACCATGATTCAGGAATCACGCGCATGTGGAAGATTTCTCCAAATCCAAATAGCTCTCGCACAGCGCCAATAATACACAAAACAATTGCATAGCCAAGGCCTGCTCCTATGCCATCTAAAAAGGCAGCAAGTGGCGTTACATTTTTAGCCATCCCCTCAGTCCTTCCCATCACAATACAATTTGTGATAATCAGTCCCACAAATACACTCAGCACCTTTGAGATACTAAAGAAATAGGCCTGCAACAGTTGGTCGATGATGATCACAAAAAGAGAGATGATAGCCAACTGTGTGATCATGCGCACACTATCTGGAGTCACTCGTCTAAAAAGAGATACAAATAAAGAGCTAAATCCAGTCACAAAAGTAACGGACAGCCCCATTGTAATCGCAATCGACAATCGATTCGTCACACCAAGTGCTGAGCAAATACCCAAAATAGCCACCAGAACTTGGTTGCCTTTCAAAATCTGATCTGTAAAATAATGTTTCACATTTTCTTCTGTTGTCATTACTTACCCTTTTTCGCTTGATCATGAAGCTTACAAAAAAATGGACGATATGGTCCCAAAGTATCTTTATAGGCTTTTGTAACGCCATTTCCAGTAAGTGTAGCTCCCGCCATACCGTCGACGAAATTTGCACTTCTCGGGCTATCACCAATCACCTCTTTTACTTTGCCGCGTACTACAGTAATCCCAAGAGAGCTTCTTTTCATATCTACTTTTCCTTGTGAATCTGGCTGAAAGATCACCTTTCCAGAAAATTGACTCTGCCACGGCGTTTCTGCAATATTCGCTCCTAGCCCTGGCGTCTCTTTTTGCTCATACCAAGAAATTCCAATCACCTCATCGCCGTCAGGACGCACTGCAATATAGCCATAGATATAATCCCAAAGACCAAATCCAGATACCGGGATAATATATCCTTCTACTTGACGCGTGACTTTCTGATCAGATGAAGGATTCGCATAGAGCTCATACGCTAACTTAAGCTGCAGGTTGGCATATCCCTTTTTCTTATTCGTTGCAATGTACTCTTTTTCATCGATTTTTTCTTTTTCAAAAGTGGTCCTATTACCAGCATCATCTACTAGCAAAGCCGATGTACGCGCCCGTACTACAGCCAAAATATCCGAAGAAGAGGGCTTCTCTATATCCTTCGACGCGACAAGACGACCATTTCCTACGTGCCTTGCGGGTATATATGAACCATTTTCGAAGATGAGAAAGCATCCTCTTGCATTATCATAGATTCTTCCCGCTACGAGCATCTCCTTACTGCGGTCAAGTTCTTTCGCTTCGCTTTTGAGAATATCAAGAGCGCTTGCTAACACAGAGAGCACAAATGCACAGACAAAGCTTAGCACCAGCATAAATACAAGCGTTCTTCTATTCGAAAAGGCAGTACTACTTGGCTGTGACACGATTATGCCTCCTGTATGTTTTGGCTACATAATGATCAATCAATGGAGCAAAGACATTCCCCGTTAGTATAGCAAGCATCACCCCTTCTGGATAGGCAGGGTTGATTGTGCGGATAACGATGGTAATAACTCCGATAAATATCCCATATATCCACTTCGACAGCTTGAGCGTCGCTGATGAGACAGGATCTGTTGCCATAAAGACACACCCGAACGCAAGTCCTCCCAACAGTAAATGCTTATATGGAGGCAAACCAAAGACAGCAGGATTCCAAGCACCATGATCTACTCCCATATATCGAGAAAAGAGCCACAACATCGAGGCCATCCCAAATGCCCCTACAACCACCCCCATCATCGTTCTCCAAGAGCCGACACGAGTGTATATCAAAAGTGCTGCACCTAAAAGACAAGCCAAAACAGACGTCTCTCCGAAACAACCAAGCTTATTTCCCAAGAAAAAATTCCAGTCCGTGTGCAGCCCTTGCTCAAATTGAACCGAAGCGAAATGACACGCTCTTTCAAAATTATCGGATGACAGCCCAAGACCTCCCGTATCCAACGAAGAAGTCACAAAATCTTTTAATTGATCCACATTGAGATCAGTGAATGCAATATGTGACTGACTTTGCTCAGACCACGCTGCAAAATGGTTCTGCACGAGCTCATGTGTAGGCACTTCTACCCCACTATGCATACCAATTGCTTCTATATGTACGCGCTTAATATCCATGCCTATATTGCATTGAGCAAGACTTGTAGCTTGCGTATAGCCATCAATAGGGCCTAAACTTGCTTGTTGATTGATCTGTCTTAAACTTTCTCTTACTACTGTCGGATTTGTTCCCACCCACACATCTCCAGACATCTGTCCTGGGAAAGTAAAGAAAAGTAGTGCTCTACAACAGAGCGCTGGATTCATGATGTTCATGCCAGTGCCGCCAAACAGCTCTTTTGATAAGACGACTCCTGCTGCCACGCCTACTGCTACCATCCAATAAGGGATCGTAGGAGGTAAAATCAACGCATAGAGTATCCCTGTGACTAAAAATCCTTCTGCGATCTCATGCTTGCGAACTACAGCAAAGATGGCCTCACATAAGCCCCCTACCATATACGAAATGATGACAACTGGCAAAAATGCTGCAAGTCCATATTCTAAAATCGTCCAGATGCGACCATCTTTCATAGAAAATGCATAATAGGCCGATAGTGAATGACAACTTGCATAAAACTCCTTCATAAGAGGAAGGCTGCCGCTTGCATAGACAAACTTTTGTATACCTGTATTCCATACAGTTACAAGTATGCAGGGAAGCAAAGCGAAGACGACAATGATCATCCATCGTTTGAGATCCACAGCATCTCGGATATGTGGCGCTCCTTTTGTCGCACACTTCGGTTCATATAAAAAAGTATCTAGCGCCGCTATAAGAGGCCTGAATCTTTCTAAACGACTTCCTTTTTCTGTCATCTTCAGTTGAATATCGAGAAATTTGCGAAGCATGAAAATCCTTGATCCGTTATCTATAGACCTCTTGCGTAATGAAGGGTTCGTCGCTTTTTGGGATTATTTTGGCCGATTTTCGATTCGAATTACAGGGGTAATATCAACGGATATAATCCCTGTAATTCGAATCGAAAAGCGGCTCAAAAGAACCCGAAAATCGACAGAACCTTAATTACGCAAGAGGTCTTATATACAAATGTTTTCTCAAACCCTATCAGAAAATGATCAAAAGTCAACAGTAAAACATGATTTTTTCTTTATTCAAGTCTCTTCTCCACTTCTGCTACCCCCCAATCTGTCTTCATTGCACACATCCGCTCACAAAAAGACACTCTACTCTATGCAAGCTGTGCCAGGAAGACTTGGCCCTGCTCGATTATAAAAATCGATGTGGATTCTGCTTTCAGATGAAAGAAAGCCAAAATTGCCAGCATTGCAGAGGACAAGCGCGTTTTTGTGACTATAAAGCCTCCGCGTTCGAGCTATCACCACCCATTCAATCTCTCCTTTCTTCTCTTTCTCATACAACTCCCTACCTAGCATCCGGTCTAGCGTCATATCTTCTGATTCAACTCGAAGCTCTCGGCTGGCCTACACCAGACTACATCACCTTTGTCCCTCCCTACTCAAAGTGGGCGAGACCACAAGCCTCACAACTTTTAGCTCAAGAGTTAGGGAAGCTCCTTCACATCCCAGTACTTGCTCTTTTAGACAAACAATTGCTTCATATGAAACAAACCAACCTTCCTACATGCGAGCGCACACAACTTCCTCTTCATACATTTTCTCTTGCATCACACAAGTCCACTCTTGAAGGCGCCAACATACTCGTAATCGACGACTTTATGAAAAGCGGACGCACTCTTGAATGCTGTGCGTACGCACTATTGAATGGAAACCCAAAAAGAATATATGGACTATGTGTGGCTATAGACACTTCATAAACACTTCATTATTCCTTAACATTTTATTAATAACCATGCACTAGTGTATCGTCTAAAGGCAATATACCTCACTCAGCTGTCGAGACAGGTATATATAACCGTCAGGAAATTGAACAACAATTCCTGATAACTCACCTTCATGCTTGTCATGCTAAGGGTTGAAATATCTTGAGTATACAAGACTTAAGAAACAATCCCACAGTATTATGCAAGGTTAAAGTGAGACATTAAAACAGAATAAAAAAAGGAATCAAGCCATGACCTGCCTACTCGAAAAACTACCTCCTGAAATACAAAAAATAATGGAGCCAACACTCCTCCTCATCCAAGACGTTACTGATGAAGTCATTGAAACATATAACTGGCTAGGAAGAGAAGTTGCAGATTGGAGTGATGATAATTTTGATCCAAGAATCGCTCAAATAGTACAAGATGCCTTTTATGCTTTACCTTATGCTCTAGGCTATCTCTTCTTCCCAATTACAACGGCTGTTACAGCACTCAGCGCGTATGCTCTCCATAAAGCAGAAGTGATCAATGTACCTGTAGAACTTCAGCAGACCATTGTACAAGGTTTCGCCTTTGGGGCAACAGCAGAAGTCGTTAAAGATGCTATTCTCTTTGGGCTCACAGGAAATCCAGTGATGGCTATCGGAGCTGTATTGAGCGCCGCTACAGCTGTATTTTTATTCCAAAAAGCTGAATCCCTCAGAAACGGATAACGCTTCGTTCATAAGCCTGTGGAATACTCTACAGGCTTATTCAAATTGCTCTTCATAAAATTCTACTCGCTTAAAAAGCGACCGATCAACAGCAAAAAACGCTATACGTTATCTTCCTAATAGCATATAAGTCCTGTCAAAAAAGGAAGCGCATGAAACTTGTTCTTGCCTGTCTATTGTTCTTAGGATCTTTAACTGCTTCTGATATCACTCATGTACATGAAATTAGTATCGAGGCCCATGATCTATATGAAAAGGGTCTATACGGAAGCGCTTTAATTCGATACAACCAAATATGCTTTGAAATGTGCCCTGAAATTCAGGAAGTTGAGCAAGTATTTCAAGAGATGTCGATTGAGCAGAAAAAAATCTTTCTAGAGGCATGGCATGGACGACTTACTTCTCTATCCCACCTTGGCAAGGTTAGTCCTGACCATATTAGAGAGAGAAAAATATTAGATAAACTTGACGAATCAACAATAAGAGCTGTTGATGAAGGTGATTACACTATCCTTGAAAATATGGATGGCTTAAATGAAGAAGAGGTTGACCAATTTACCGAAGAATTGATAGCAAAAAACCTCATAGAATCTAAGAATCATGTGTCATATGAAAATGGAAAAGTAAGACTAAAAATAAAGCAAGAAGATCCATGCTGCAATGATTGTGCTGAATCAGTAAAAAAAGGTAGAGCTACTACCAAAGCACAAATACCAAAGTTATGAAAAATGTGCTGGATATTGCGAAGATGCAAGAGATGCCGCATTGATGTTTGTGAGTGGCAATAAATTAATCCGTGGAATTACTGTTGTAGGCGTGAAAAAATTATTCACCGGATGTAAAGCATGCTGCAAAGGTAAGGGATTTTATAAAAATTGCATAAAACCCCTTCAAAAATATATTCAACCACCGCACGATCACATGTTTCCTGATGAAAGTGATGACTTAATCAATAACTATAAAGTATACACCCCTCAGGATTGGGCACGTCAATACTATAATAACATGCATGAGTATTGGAATAACGTGTATCAAAATAGAATCTACTGAAAAAAGGATGGCCGGTTTTTTGTCAAAAGTCCAGCTATACTCTCATCGGCTTGTCAAGAAGATCGCGTAATTCTTCGGGCGTTGAGAGTTGAATACGATAGAGCCACCCCTTATCTTCAGCAGATGCATGAACAAGCTGAGGCTGCTTGCCAAGTGCTTCATTCACCTCTACAACTACTCCGGAAATAGGATTTGCAATATCAATCGCAGCCTTTGAAGATTCAATAACAGCGCCCATATCCTCTTTTTGTAATACTTCACCTACATGGGGAAGCTCTACAAAGGCAACCTCTCCAATCTCCTCTGCTGCGAATTGTGTAATTCCAATCGTTGCAATGGATGCTTGAACCTCTACCCACTCATGACTTTCAGTATATTTTTTCATAATGTCTCCTGTAGTGTAATGGTAGGGAAAAGATGGGGTTGATAGCACAAAGAGGCTTGCTCTTCTGAAAATGGCCAACTATATGGTCTTTTTTGATATCGATTGATCGTATAACAAAGCCCTAACTGCTCTCCAACTTCTGGGTGATAGCCGTGCAAACAATGTGAAGGGATATGTATATCCATGACATATTGACCGTCTTGAGTGATTATAGCGAGGCCAAATTCCTTTTGTGGTGCAAGTGGGTGTGTATCCAGACTACGAAACTTAGTTATTTCACCACATTGGATCCCATCAATACGCTCTGGTAAGAAAAAAAAGTGGTGAAAAAAGCGATGTGTAGAACGCGATGTCTTCACATTTCTTGTATCAATAAATAGCTCTATAGAATCACCCTCTTGAATATTGGGATGGACACAACGAAAAGTCCCTTCATAGGGCACTTGAAAACGAAATGACAGCCCCTGCATATCCCATGCCATATGCACTCGAGCAGAACCATCGATCTTAGCTTTTTTTTCAAAAGATGGTAGCTGCCATGGAGTACACGCGTTTTTATTGAAAGGTCCTCGAAAACATTCTATTTCAAAAGTAAATAAAAGCTCGTGAGGCACCTTCTCATATATCATGATGATAGATCCTGCGGCTTTTCTATCTGGATTGCATCCTTTTGCTGCATGACTTCAAGTAGTCTTGTCCCCAGCTCTACAATAGCTGCATGTCCAAGGAGCTCTTTTGCTTGCAACACTCGCGCACGAACTTCCTCGTTCGCATCAGCAATCCCTTTTTCGACTACTTTATAAAATACAAGACCTGACGTTCCCATAAACTGCAATTTCGACCAGCTATGCTTCGGCAGAGAAAATGCCTCTATAGAATCTATATCTGCATCTGGGGTATTCCGTAGCACCCTCTTTTCATTTTTCACAAGTTTCCACTTTGCAAATGACTCTGAATCTTGCTTTATAGCCTCTTGTGCGTTTTGCATATAGGTAGCAAGACGACATGCTACTCTCGCCTTCTGGCGATCTTCCCATGAAGTAAGATGAGGGAGTGCTTTTTTGAATTTTTCAACTTCCATATCCAGAGACATATACTGCTCATCAAAGTAGACAGACGCGATTTCTGACTTTACAACAGCCAAAGGCTTCCATTCGCCATTTTCAGCCAAATAACGACTCGGCTTTTCCTTGCGAACTCTTTGGTAGGTCAGGTCGAGCACCGTATTGAGCAATCGCTCAAGGGTCGCATCACGAAGAGCCTCCTCATATGAAAGAACGCTCTCATCGCCTCGCTCCTGTACCACGAATCGATAATAGGTCGATCCGTCTTGAGAATACATATTCAAAGCCTCGGATTGCTCACCTAACTTCGCTTCATCTAAGAGAGCAAAAAAGGCATGTCTATCCGTAATTCCTGTAAATGGGAAGGCTCCTCCTTGCTCACGCAGTGATAGCTCTACTTCTTTCATTGCGGCTTGTGAAAGTGCCTCTTGTATCCACTCAGGATGCTGATCGACAATCTCTGATCTTGAAAATGCATCTATTTTTGTGCGCACTTTTTCATCAAGTGCATCTAAGGCTGCATGCCTTGCTTCCTCTGTTGGTGCCTTCACTTGTGCTAGCTCTGCAAAATGAGCTTGCAAAACTTTCCAATTATTTTCCCCTACCTGCCACTGCCAAGTTTTTAAAAGCCCGATTTTCCCCTCTATTTCCTGCTTTTTAACCAGAGCATATTGCAGCTTGAATGAGCGTTTTACCAAATCTGGATAGAGCTTTTTCACTTCACTTGGAGGAAGCATCTTATCAGGGACTACAAATGGCTGCGTCGAATCTCTATTTTTTGAATGTGTTACCGCTTTTACATACAAATCAAATTTTTCCATATCCTCGATGTTTCGTATACTCAGCTCTTGTGGAAGCGTATATACCTCTACATCTACAAATTCATTTCTATGGTTATAGAAATCTCGGAATGCAAGGTTATCAAGAAGGATAGATCCCTTTTTTTCTGCAATATATCGTCTAAACGTCAGCACCCATCGCCATACATGAACAGCACGCCCTTGATCCATCCCTAAACGATGCACAGTTGTTTGTAAATATTCCCCAGGACCAATGATTCCGTAGTACTGATTCAGCTTACTTTCAGTAAATGTCTCACGTGCATTTGCAAAAAGTGAAGCAAGTGCTTCTTCTTTCGTGACTAAGCATCCTTCTGACTCTGCTTGCTTTGCCACATTGATAATATATTTTGCTACAAGCTCAAGATACGTTTTTCCAAACCAATCTTGCGCTTGATGATAGCCGAATAACGAAAGATCTCTAGAAAGCAATTGATCGTCTTGCTGAACTGATTTTTGTTGTGCTTCCTGATAGCGAATCAGCTGCTTGAGATAGAGTGCAGGAAATTGTCTTTCTGCTAAAAAAAGCTGTACTCGACTAGTAAATGCATTTTCTATAAGTGGGTTTTCTACTCCGCGAAGCGCGTCAAAATGTTTTTTTATGTCTGGCGCAAAATAATTCCACACCAATTCTGCATTAATGAAAGGAGCATGTGGATGTTTATAGGGAACGTATGCCTTTTCACGCTCAAATCGCGTGTTCAAATCAGAGGAAAGCTGTTGCAAAAATGGCTTGGCAATCACTGTCGCTAAATTGTTTCCACATATATCTTGAGCGAAGACTCCATCATTTAATCCATTACCAGAATAGGGCTGCGAGGCCATTCTTTCATCGAGTGAATCTGTGGAAATAAACGACATAAGATCCTGCAGCTCTGAGTGATATACTCGACTGCCGTCGACAGCTACAAAGGCAAGCCCATCCCGAGTCGGCTGCGAAACAAACGCGCTATATGTTCCAAAAAATGAAAAGGAAATGACAATCACAACAGTGATGCATGCGAAAAGAATTCTTTGATGGCGTCGTAAAAAAGAGAGCATAGTTATTCCTAGTTAGTGGCGTTCCCTCAAGTTTCAAGTTCTCGATCGTAACAAATCGCTTTGCTTTTACGCAAAGTTTTTGCTTTTTTTCCCTTCACATTATATGCTTGCCTTAGTGCTTCTAGCTCGTGATGTGAGCTACAAGACAATGTAAGTAGTAGACAAATATGTTTACAAAGTTCTTTCAGACACTCTCTTCTCACCTGCGCCAGTTCACCCCCAAGTCTATCGTCTGTCTTCAAGAAGGATATACTGTATCTACCTTTTTCAGTGACCTGAGCGCTGGAATAAGTGTCGGTATTATCTCGCTTCCCCTTGTTATGGCTTTTGCTATCAGTGCAGGCGTCGCTCCAGAACATGGCTTATATACAGCCATTACTGCGGGAATAGTGGCGGCTCTGCTCAGTGGTAGCCGCTATCAAATTTCAGGACCAACCGGGACTTTTGTTGTGATTGTCTACAGCATCATCCAAAGACATGGATTTGAGGATCTTGCTCTCGCTACTTTTCTCGCTGGCTTCCTCTTATGCCTCATGGGAATTTTCAAGTGCGGGACTTTTATTCGCTTTATTCCCTATCCAGTGACTACTGGCTTTATATCTGGAATTGCTACTGTGCTGTTTACAGCCCAGCTGCGCGATTTTTTAGGTCTTCATATCGACCATCCCTCTGCCGAATTTACTGAAAAAATTACTGAATACTGGCAGGCAATTGGCTCTATCAATTTTTTTGCTTGCGCGCTTGGGATTATCACACTTCTCCTCATTGTCTATTTCCGCAAGGTCTACAGAAAAATTCCTGGCGCTGTTCTTGCTATTATCGTTACTAGCACTCTTGTGTATCTCTTTGAGCTACCTGTTGAAACAATAGAGTCGATGTTTGGGCCGATACCACATGAGCTACCTGACCCCCATTTCCCAGAAATATCGCTCACTAAAGTGCGCACTCTCTTTCCCGATGCTATTGCTATTGCCCTTTTGGGAGCCATAGAATCCCTTCTTTCATGCATGATCGCTGACACTATGACTGGTAAAAAGCACTCTTCCAATTTGGAACTTTTAGCGCAAGGCATTGGAAACTGCACGGCTGTCTTATTTGGAGGCATTCCTGCAACAGGAGCTATTGCCCGCACTACAACGAATGTTCAACTACATGCTAAAACCCCTTTTGCTGCAATCATACATGCTATCACTATTTTGCTCCTGATGGTTTTTCTGGCGCCGTTTTGCGGGAAGATACCTTTAGCTTCACTTGCGGCTATCTTGATATTTATCGCCTACAATATGAGCGAAATAGAGCGGTTCCATACTATTTTAAGAGGACCAAGAAGTGACCGTGCAGTTCTTATCACCACCTATTTCATGACTGTATTTTTCGATCTCACAGTCGCTGCCCAAGCAGGCATTCTCCTCTCGGCATTTTTATTTTTAAAACACATGGCTGAAAAGACAACGACTACTGTATACCAAATGCTTCAAGAGAGTACGGAATCTGATACAAACGGTTCATCAGAAAACGTATCGATTCCCCAAGGAACTCAAATTTTCGAAGTAGAAGGTCCATTTTTCTTTGGAGTATCTGATATGCTCAGCGAAAGTTATCGCCAGCTTCAAGAAAAGCCGAGACACATTATCCTCAAGATGAAAACGGTTCCTCTTATTGATAGCTCTGGCATGCAAGCTTTGAAAACATTTTATGATAAATGCACAAAAGATGGGGTACAGCTTACCATTATAGAGGTCCGTCCCGACGTCATGCGCACTCTACAAAAAGGTGGAGTGCTCTCATACATCGGAACAGACCATTTTACTTAAAGCTTCGGATGCCTTATTTTTTTTCTAAATACTGTATTCCTGTCGTGACGACATCTTTTACTTCATGAAAAAGTACAGAAAACGCCACTACTGCACAGCCTCTTGTGCGCAAACCTCTCTTCCAACACTCAATGAGAGAGGGAGCTTCGATCTTTTGCTGAGCACATGTAAGCATAGTATCAAAACCCTGTCCGCAAGCGCTTCCAAGAATGCTTGATCCGATAATCGTCCCATATTTTACATAGGCTGTTTCACCATACTCACTGTTTAACAGCTTAATTAAAGGATCACTCAAAGTAATCGCGCATAAAAAGCTGCACTCTCGAGCACCAATGAGTCCCATAATTTTAGGCGAAAAGCTCTTCATTGCCTCTATAATAGACAAACCAGTTGACTGTCCATTAAATACAGCCAGTGGATATGAAGATACCAATCCCACCCCACATGAGGTCACGATAGTATTCAATAACTGCGCAGTTTGATGCTCTTGAGCCATAAAATAATGAGCAAACTGTTTTTCAAATGTGTTTTGAGCCACTATTTGCACGCCGATAATACACCCAATTGTAGGAGCAGCTTTCACTCCTGGAAGCAAAAAATCTTTCACCGTCTGAAAGGGGAATTTTTGTTGGTTTCCATGAATCTGCTGAAGGCTTTTCATCACAAAGCCGGCTCCTGTTGGAACAATTGCTGTTCCTGCTGATCCAATATTGACTACACAAGATATCGCTGGATTATCAACCCACGAAGAATTGTTTGTAATAGGTGAAGACATATATATACCTTTGCTGAAATACTTTATAAAAATTTAAAAAAGAAAATATGTAGACAAAAAGAAATATTATTGCGCCGCTAGGCGCAGGACGACAGATAGAGGAGATACAAGTATTCTCTGAAAGGTATTCATGGGGCTAAGTGTAGAGAAGGCGCCTATTTTTTTGGAATCTCATTTTCGAGCTCGATTTTCGAGCTCCCTTGCAATAGCTCTTCGCAGCTCTGCTTTGGACAGGTGTTCTATCCACCCACTTTTTTTGCGCATCATTTGAACCGCCTCTTTGTCAATCATGACCTCATCGATGATATCCCAATTCGGCTCTCCTATAAAAAGACTTGCTTGATGGATATACCCATTTTTTGTTTTTCTCTGGGCAGAGCCACCTACCTTTTTCCCATCAAGCATAATATCATAGATCGTAGGTGTTGCCATACAATAAGAATCATATACCTTGCTTGTCTCTATAGCTCTTTCTAGAAGAAGCTCTTCAGAGGTGCCACAAGCACGCGCTACCGCTTCATTAATCCATCGATAATTCTCTCGTACATTATCTGTGTAGCGAGGATGATTCTTTGGAATCACAAGCGTAAATACACAATCATCCATATGAAAGAGAAGCCCTCCTCCAGTTGGCCTACGAGCGATATCAATTCCATGCGCTGCTGTTTTTTCAAGATAGAGGAGCCTCTCAGGGTGGATGAAGTGACCATATGTGATGCTAGGGCGCAGCCATTCATACCATATCAATCGCGCATCCAGAGCAGCATCGCCCAGGCCTTCCAAAAGAGCACGATCTCGCTGCATATGATATTGCGCACTGCCTGCGCCTGCATCTTCTTTTTTCATCGGCACAAAATTGGATGGCTTTTTTCTGGAATGCGATCTCCAAAGACCAGTCCTTCTTTTTTTAGATCGTGTAAATACGGATCTTCTAAGCAAAAAAGATATTGCTGACGCTCTTCGCCATAGGCCAATAAAATATGTGTTTGTGCATCATGCGCATGCATGCAAGCAGGATCCCAAGCTGCGTTTGGTCGAAAAAATATCGCGTTTCCTGCTTTTGTCGCAAACGGATTGATCATGCCATCAGCTGCTGAGGGACGAGCTTCAACAGCACCATCTACACAGAGCATTACACACACTGCAAGAGGAGCAATACAACTGATTCCGCCAATAGTAAACCCCTCTTTGATAGGATATTGTGCAATGACTTGATCAAAGGCAAAGCGCAGCTGTCTTTTTGAGCTCAATCCACTTGCTAAAGCAGCGAGAGACCTCGAAAAAAGTATTTTTTGTACTTCACTAAAGTGATGAGACAAATTTCTTTTTTTCATATTTTTTGCGGCCATGCATAAGGTTTGCACTTCTTTTTCATCAAGGACTTGCTCAAATTCAATAAATCCAAACTTATTGAAAAAGAAAACTTGCTGACCAGTAACAGAATATTTCATAGTAACCTATTGGGAAAAGGGTTGAATGTAGTATAACCTATCTTCACTCAAATTGGAATCTATAGAGCATTATGATGAATACTTTTGAGAGCTGGAAGCTCAGTCTTTCACATCTAGAGCAGATATTGGGACACCATTTTCATAATAAAAACTATTTGGAAACAGCCTGTACTCACTCATCATATATCAATGAATACACAGAATCTCTGCTTGTCTGCAATGAGAGACTTGAATTCCTTGGCGACTCTGTCTTCAACCTTATTATCACAGAGTATCTCTATATCACCTTCCCCGAAGTACAAGAAGGGAAACTATCACAATTACGAGCAGCTCTTGTTTCAGCACAGTCTTGTACAGAATTTGCAGAAAAGCTACAGCTGACACCATTTCTCCTTGTAGGAAGAGGAGAGTTGTTGAATCGTCAAAAAATACGGACATCGATCCTTGCAGACTTCTTTGAAGCAATTATTGGCGCGCTCTACCTCGATGCTGGCATTGAAGTTGTAAAAAAATTAATTTATAAAAATCTTCTTCCAGAAATCCGAGGAAAGCTGCAAGAGCCTGATTCAAACTGGAAGGCAGAGTTGCAGGAGATGCTTCAGAAGTCAAAACAAGGCATGCCAACATATAGTGTATTAAGCGAAACGGGCCCTGATCATCATAAATGCTTCGAGGTGGGTGTTTTTCTTGCAAAAACACTTCTCGGCACTGGGCAAGGAAGCTCAAAAAAGGAAGCTGAGCAAAAAGCTGCTCTATCTGCACTCACGCAGCTGAAGGAAAAACAGACATGAGCAAACAAAAAAGTGTATGGTACTGCGCAGAATGCGGTCATAAGCAAAGCAAATGGACTGGCCAGTGTGCTACGTGTATGGCGTGGAATACCATGAATGAAGAAATAGAGCGTGAAATAAAAAATCATCCGCGGGTGACACGTCTCAAGGAGCCTTCCAAACCTGTAAAATTACAAGACATCGCAAGCTGTGAAGTTACCCGTTATACCACTGACTTAAAGGAATTTGATCGTGCCATAGGAGGTGGCTTTGTCCCAGGATCTCTTACCCTCATAGGTGGTGACCCAGGAATTGGAAAATCAACAATTGCGCTGCAGCTTGCCAAAAGCTATGCCAATCAAGGCCATCTTGTCTTGTATGTATCTGGCGAGGAATCGCTCGAGCAGACCTCTCTTCGAGCAAGACGCTTGGGCATCGAGAGCGATAATATCTTGTTTTTTGCTGAGGTAGAAGTCACTGAAATCGTGCGTCATGTTACCGAGCTACAGCCTAAGCTTCTGATCATCGACTCTATCCAGATCGTATACAAACAAGAACTTGTCTCAGCTCCAGGCTCTGTCTCTCAGATCCGCGATTCGGCTGCTACTTTTATGGAGCTTGCAAAAACACAAAAAGTGGCTACTGTGCTTATTGGCCATGTCACCAAAGGAGGAGACATTGCGGGCCCTAAAATTTTAGAGCACTTAGTAGACACCGTCTTATACTTTGAAGGAGACAAGCAGCAAAATTTTAGACTCTTGCGTATCTGTAAAAATCGCTTTGGGCCAACAGATGAAATTGCTGTTTTTCAGATGGCCTCTAATGGCCTTCATGAAATCGCCAATCCTTCACAGATATTTCTACAAGAGAGAAGTCGTGGCTCGATAGGCTCGTGTGTGATCCCTGCACTTGAAGGCACCAGGCCTATCTTACTCGAAGTACAGTCTCTGGTAACAGACACCTTTTACACAACCCCCTCAAGGAGGGCAACTGGTCTTGATAGCAACAGGCTTGCTCTTATGCTTGCGGTATTAGAAAAAAAGGCGAGCTACAGAATGCATGGAAGTGACGTTTTTGTATCGGTGACAGGAGGCTTTTCTATCAAAGAGCCTGCTGCCGACTTAGGAATAATCGCGGCTATTGCGTCATCATTTCATAATAGAGCCATTGACCCTGAAACGCTGGTCGTTGGCGAGGTGGGGCTGGGCGGAGAAATTCGCGCTGTAAGCCGTATTGAAAGCCGTATTAAAGAAGGCATTCAGATGGGCTTTACAAAGTGTTTGATCCCCAAGCGCAATGTGAAGGGCATTACAGAAAATTCTTTGAAGGAAAAAATTCAAATTATAGGCATTGAGTGGATAGACGAGGCTCTCAAAGCGCTGATACAATAATCACCTGCGCACGCACATCTCCACTTTCCAGAATACAAGTTGCGGAAGTACTCCACGAGCTACAGAATTTTCATCCTCATATCCGATTCGAGCCCATTTGGGTGAGCACAACGGGTGACAAAGACCAGAAAACATCGCTCATGGATCTAGAGAAAAGTAATTTTTTCACCAAAGAACTCGATGACATGGTTATTGATCGACAATGCCGCATCGCCATTCATTCAGCAAAAGATCTCCCCTCTCCACTTCCAAAAGGATTGCAGATTGTTGCCATTACAAAAGGCCTTGACCCTCGAGATGCGCTTGTTTTCAGAACTCCGCACACCTTAGACAGCCTGCCCTCACAAGCAATCATCGGGACTTCATCTCGTAGAAGGCAAGAGCTCATCTCCAAGAGGCGCTCCGATCTTCGTTTTTATGATGTGAGAGGAGCCATCCACAAACGCCTCCAGCTACTTGATGAGGGTATAGTCGATGCACTGCTCATTGCAGAATGTGCTCTTATCCGATTAGGCCTTACCCACCTGCCAAGAGAAATTTTCGATGATGAGACCGTACGTCACCAAGGGCAGCTGGCTGTTGTAGCAAGAGATGATGACTTCGAAATGAAACAGCTATTTGCGGATATCCATGAGAGCTCCGTAGATCCCTCTGCTCCATAAAGAACAAAATTGCATACTCAAGTGATTGAAAGAGAGAAGCGTATAAGAAAAATGGAAAAAGAATCGCATCAAACAACGTCATTATCCAAATCCATCGCTTGGTTACTTTTTGTTGTTCTAGGAGATCTGCTTCATTTCTCACAACTAAATCTCCTAGACACAGGCGGTGAATAACCCAGTGAAGAACACCATGAAAAAACGAATCATCTCTCTCCTTTTTCCTTCGATTGCTCTCTGAGAAACTGAAGCGCATCTTCATACGATTCTTCGAATACCAGGTGAAGCGCTTGCGTCTTTGGATCTGCTTGGTAGTAATGAAATTTTTCATGATAAAACTGCATTTCCGCCATCAGTGGCGCTTGCCTACGCTCAAAATTTTCATCCCAATACGCAATCTTATAACCAACCAACCTTAATTCAGGCTCTAGAGGAAAATCGTCCACAAACTCTTGAATAGATTTTGCATACACTCTGACTGTAGGCTCTTGTTTCAGTTGATGCTCAAATTGATTTACCAGATTTGTTGCAAATACTCTTGCCTTATCCAGTGTATGATTCTCTAAGCTAGAAAAAGACATACAATAAACAGGATAGTCCCCCTTTCCAACAGGCTTGGGTTCAGTTACATCGCCAACAATAAGAAGCTTCATATCATTGGTTTTTGCGACATTCAACCCATAGCGATAGATGGCATATTCCATTGATGTTTGAGGACAAACACGCATCCTTGCACATGAAAGCAAAAAAGCTGCCATAAAAATCATTAGTAAAATTTTATAAAACACACAGCCCTTAATCATTTTTCACCCTCTTCTACATGATTCCGTAAGTACTGATTGTAAATAGCTAAAGATTCCTCAAAATTTTCTGTATGGACAACTTTAGTCGGACAATATGGATCATTATTCCATTCTTCAAAGGAAACTTTCCCCCGAAATAGCGTAACGGTGCAAATATAGGGCGGCTTAAGTTTTTGATTATTTGCATCATGAAATGAAAAGCGCATATACAAATTTTTCTCTGTAAATGGATAATTATTCAAATAGGGTCTTACCTCTTTACAACTATTGAAAATTTTTAAGTAGCCAATAAATTTTTCTACCACAAAGATTCTCGTCGCCGTAACCGTTGTAAATTTGTCTTTTTGTGAGATATAACTTCTATCGATGTCGTGCAAATCATTATAACAAGTACTCCCTGTACCAGAATACGCATACCCTTGACTTGTGATGTAATCATTCGCTCTTTTTTCCGCTATACGGATGATTGAAATATAGTCTCTGTTTTTTTTATTTTGACAACAGGAAAAAAGTAACATCATCACACACATATATATTGTTTTTCTCACATATTTCATCGTAAACTCCGTTCTATAACTTGACCAACACCTCGTGATAATGCCGATTGATAATCAGGACTCATAAATCCGTGATTCGCAAAGGGTATTGAAATGAAAGATCCAACAAATTCTACCTCATTTGTTTGCCAACCTTGGATCAGCCCTAAGGGATCCATACATTGAGTAACACCATCTGTTTTATGTACATAATTCTTGGCATAAGCTACCCCAGTTTCACTTTTTAAAATAACGCTCGCTGTACCAAAAGTAAGAACTGACATATTTTCCTTAATCGCGCGATTAGAAGCTTTCAACGCCACTTGAGTAATCGCTCCTCCCTGACTGTGAGCGATATGTAAAAATGAAAGCTGGATTCCTAGATCAT